>CAMCWS010000025.1 GCA_945882755.1 Bordetella parapertussis
CCATCTTCCTCGGGGCTGCCGGGGGGGCCGCCCGGGATGTGGTCGCCGTGGTCGTAAAAAATCTCGCTGCACGGGCCGCAAGGGCCGGTGTCGGCCATCATCCAAAAGTTATCGCTCTTGTAGCGCCCACCCTTGTTGTCGCCGATGCGGATGACCCGCTCGGGCGGCAGACCGATCTCTTTTGTCCAGATGTCGTAGGCCTCGTCGTCCTCTTGGTAGACGGTGGCGAGCAGTCGCTCTTTGGGCAATTTGTATACCTCGGTCAGCAACTCCCACGCCCATTTCAGCGATTCGCGCTTGAAGTAGTCGCCAAACGACCAGTTGCCGAGCATTTCGAAAAAAGTGTGGTGCCGCGCGGTGTAGCCCACGTTTTCCAAGTCGTTGTGTTTGCCACCCGCTCGCAAGCAGGCTTGCACCGAGGCCGCACGCACGTAAGAGCGCTTATCGGAGCCCAAAAACACGTCTTTGAACTGCACCATGCCCGAGTTGGTGAACATCAGGGTGGGGTCATTGCCCGGCACCAAGGGGCTGGACGCCACCACGGTGTGGCCTTTGGTGGCGAAAAAATCGAGGAAACTTTGCCGAATGTCGGCGACAGAAACAGGGGCTGAAGTCATAAGGAATTTTATGCCATGATTAAGATTGAACCTCTAATCACATTGGCTTACCCATGGACATGCAAACCTCACCACTGGCCTTGCTCAAAGACCCCAGCCTGCTCAAAACCGATGCCCTCATTAACGGCGAATGGGTCAAAGGCTCAGACCGCTTTGATGTGCTGGACCCCAGCAATGGCCGCAAACTGGCTGATGTGGCCAACCTTGGCCCCGATGACGCTACCCGTGCAATTGCCGCAGCCGACGCCGCATGGCCTGCATGGCGCAATAAAACCGCCAAAGAGCGCAGTATTGTTTTGCGCAAATGGTATGACTTGCTCATGGCCAACGTGGAAGATTTGGGCCGCATCCTCACCGCTGAGCAAGGCAAGCCCTATGCTGAAGCCAAAGGCGAAGTGGCTTATGGCGCCAGTTTTGTCGAATGGTATGCCGAAGAAGCCAAGCGGGTCAATGGCGAAACCCTGCCCCAGTTTGACAACAACCGCCGCCTGATGGTTTTGCAGCAACCCATAGGCGTGTGCGCTGCCATCACGCCTTGGAATTTCCCCTTGGCCATGATCACCCGCAAAGTCGCACCTGCGCTGGCAGCAGGTTGCCCCGTCATCATCAAACCAGCAGAACTCACGCCGCTGACCGCGCTGGCTGCTGCCGAACTGGCGGTACGTGCAGGTTTGCCCGCAGGTGTGTTGAACGTGCTGACAGCCGATAGCGCCAACAGCATTGCGGTGGGCAAGGTGTTTTGCGCCAGCGACACCGTGCGCCACATCAGCTTCACCGGCTCCACCGAAGTGGGGCGCATCCTCATGGCGCAATCTGCGCCTACCGTGAAAAAATTGGCTTTGGAATTGGGTGGCAACGCACCCTTCATCGTGTTTGATGATGCCGATATTGACTCCGCCGTTGAGGGCGCCATGGTCAGCAAATTTCGCAACGCGGGGCAAACCTGCGTGTGCGCCAATCGCATTTATGTGCAAGACGGCATTTACGATTCGTTTGTCGAAAAATTTGCAGCCAAAGTCGCCAAGCTGAATGTTGGCAATGGCTTTAGCGAAGGTGTCACCCAAGGACCTTTGATTGAAGAGGCAGCGGTTGACAAAGTTGAACGCCATGTCGCTGACGCAGTGAAACAAGGCGGACGTGTGCTGGCGGGTGGCAAAAAACTTCAGGGCCAGTTTTTCGAACCCACCGTCATTGCCGACGCCAAAGCCAGCATGTTGTGCGCCAAGGAAGAAACCTTTGGCCCCTTTGCGCCGGTGTTTCGTTTCTCAACCGAACAAGAAGCCATAGATGCCGCCAACAACACCGAATTTGGCTTGGCCAGTTATTTCTACACCCGCGACGTGGGGCGTATTTACCGAGTGGCTGAAGCCTTGGAGTACGGCATGGTGGGCATCAATGTGGGTGTCATTGCCACCGAGCATGTGCCGTTTGGCGGCATGAAGCAGTCAGGTTTAGGTCGCGAAGGCTCAAGCCATGGCATGGCTGAGTACCTTGAAATGAAATACCTTTGTATTGGCGATATTCTTACAAAATGATGAAAACTGATATCATTTAAAACATGAGCAAGCACATTTACCTTCGCTTTTTAACCCTGCTCCATACCATCGAGGGCAAGGGAGAACTTCCCGTTTTAGACCTTGATGCCAAGAAATTGCTAGAGACCATCGCTGTACGTCATGCACAAGGAAAGCCCTTGACGGTGACGGAAGCCATGGCCATGGCGCACATCGCTTCGCCTGCCACGATTCACCGCAAGCTCGATGTATTGCGTGAAATCGGCATGATCGAAACGCAATTTGAGGGCAGCAACCGCCGCACCAAATTTTTGGTGCCTACGCCCCAAGCAGCTAAGTACTTTCAAACACATAGTCAGGTCATGGACCAAGCCTTGTCACAAACCCCTTAAGCAGAGGTTTTCAGCTTTTATATAAGTGCAACGCCCGTCTTGCTCTGCAAGAACTCGCGGGTCACACCGTCAGCAAGCTCCACCACTTTCAAGCCCTCGGGGGTCACGTCCATCACGGCCAAGTCAGTGATGATGCGGTCAACCACCCCCACCCCCGTCAAGGGCAAGGTGCATTGAGGCAGGATTTTCAAATCCTCGGTACCGTCTTTTTTCTTGGCCACATGCTCCATCAAAATGATGACGCGCTTGACGCCAGCCACCAGATCCATGGCGCCGCCCATGCCCTTGACCATCTTGCCGGGAATCATCCAGTTGGCCAGATCGCCTTTTTCGCTTACCTGCATCGCACCCAAAATAGACAGATTGATTTTGCCGCCTCGGATCATGGCAAAGCTGTCGTGACTGCCAAAAATTGACGTGCCGGCCAAGGTGGTCACGGTTTGTTTGCCGGCATTGATGAGGTCGGCGTCCACATGGTCTTCATTGGGAAAGGGGCCAATGCCCAGCATGCCGTTTTCAGACTGTAGCCATACCTCTATGTTGGTAGGCACATGGTTGGCCACCAAAGTGGGAATGCCGATACCCAGGTTGACATAAAAACCGTCTTCTAATTCGTGGGCAGCGCGTGCTGCCATTTGGTCTTGGCTCCAACTCATGGTCAGACTCCTGCTTTCTCTGTGATGGTGCGTTTTTCGATGCGTTTTTCGGGATGGGCGTTCAGCACAATACGGTGGACATAAATACCAGGCAGATGCACATGGTCGGGGTCAAGTTCTCCCACTTCGACGATTTTTTCCACTTCCACCACACACACTTTGCCCGCCATGGCCACCGCGGGGTTGAAGTTGCGAGCAGTCAAACGAAATTGCAAATTGCCCACGCGGTCAGCGGCATAGGCTTTGACAAGGGACACATCGGGAACCAAAGAGCGCTCCATCACATAGGTTTCGCCATCGAATTCACGCAATTCTTTGCCATCGGCCACCACGGTGCCCACACCGGTTTTGGTGAAAAAAGCGGGAATGCCAGCGCCACCAGCTCGAAGCTTTTCGGCCAAGGTGCCTTGGGGGGTGAATTCAAGTTCGAGTTCACCCGCCAAATACTGGCGCTCAAACTCTTTGTTTTCGCCCACATAAGAGGAAATCATTTTTTTGATTTGGCGGGTTTGCAACAACAGGCCCAGACCAAAATCGTCGACACCTGCGTTGTTGGAAATGGCGGTGAGGTTTTGCACCTTGCTGTCGCGCAACGCTGCGATCAAGGCTTCGGGGATGCCGCACAAACCAAAGCCTCCCACGGCGATCAACTGACCATCGCGGACCAATCCATCAAGCGCGGCCGCTGCACTGGGAAACAATTTATTCAAACCACTCTCCTTTGCTGCAATGCAGCGATTCTAGGGGGTGGGCATAATCAAAGCTTAAGGAGACGAGATGAACCGCTACCCTGCCCCCGAAATCAAAGACCTGCCTGAAGACATTCGAACCAAAATTTTGGAAGTTCAAGCAAAAACGGGCTTTGTACCCCAGGTGTTTTTAACCTTGGCGCGTCGCCCTGCTGAATGGCGGGCATTTTTCGCTTACCACGATGCGCTGATGCTGCGTGAAGACAGTGGCCTGACCAAGGGTGAGCGGGAGATGATTGTCACCACCACCAGCGCCGCCAACCACTGCTTGTATTGCGTGGTGGCGCATGGTGCCATTTTGCGAATCTACGAGAAAAAGCCACTGGTAGCCGACCAAGTGGCCATCAATTACCGAAAAGCTGACATCAGCCCACGCCAACGTGCCATGCTCGACTTTGCGATGAAGGTGTGTTTGCACAGCGATGAAATTGCTGACACTGACTTTGCACCTTTGCATGCCCACGGCTTTAGCGATGAAGACATTTGGGACATAGCTTCGATTACCGCCTTCTTTGGCTTATCCAACCGTATCGCGAGTTTTTCCAATATGTTGCCCAACCCCGAGTTTTATCTGATGGGGCGGGTTCCCAAAGAGAGGAAGGCCTAAGCAGGGACCAAGTTGCGCACCAGTTGAGACATGAGCAAATCCACCAACTGGTCTTCAAACGCCTCCGACTCCATAGGCTCAAAGCGCTCTAGAGAAGCGCTGCGCAAACAGCCCATGAGGGAACGACTCAACACAAAGGTTTGTGTCTCGTCCAAGACTGGTAACCTGGGGTGTTGCAGGTACTTCAAACAAGCCATCAAACGGTCCACCATTTTTTGCAAAGACACCGCGGTTTCCTCTGGCTGCTCTAGCAGCCAGCACAGCCGGTTCATGGCACGTCGGTAGTTTTTCCCTAAAGCAAATCCTTGGATGCAAATTTGCACATAACGACGCACAAACGCCTCGGGAACAATATCTTGCGGGTCTTGGCTGCACTCCACTGAAAACAAATAGCTTTCCAATTCACGCAGCACCAAACTGCGGCCATGCTGAGACATGGCGCGAAAAATAGCTTCTTTGCTTGAGAAGTATTGGTACAAGGTACCCACAGAGAAGCCAGCCTTGGCTGCAATTTTGTTGGTGGTCAGACCACTGACACCTTCTCGGTCAACAATTTGCGAGGTGGCTTCAAAGATGGCGTCAATGGTGAGTTGAGCGCGTTTTTGGGTCGGTTGTTTGCGCATGATGTGCGCAGACAACTCGTGGGGAAGCGTCACTTTGGTTATCTCCGTCAGTCCCACAAAAGCAGCGGGACACCTGTGAATATTAACCATAAAAACTAATTATTAATAATTAAATCAATTATTTAGTAGGAGATATGAAAGTTTGTTTAAAAGGCTTGGCAGGTCGAAACTGAACACATCAAACCAAATGCGCCCTCATCCAATCAGGTAAAGGGGAAGATTTTTTCAAAGGGAAATTGACCCATACCGTGGTGGCGCCACCCTCGGCGTGGATGACACCAGGCTGGTCGGTACGTTCCAAGGTTGCCCATGATTCAAATGAACTGCGTTGCGGATCGCTGACATACATCTTGACCAGTACATCGCAAGGGAATTCCAACTGAATCAGAAAGTTACAAAAAGCATTAACGATGATGGGCCCTTCGCCAGAGGGATCGGGGGGGCAAGCCAATTGGCTAAACCAATTGATACGAGCCGTCTCCAAATAGCGAAAGTAGTTGGTGTTGTTCAGATGGCCCATGGCGTCCATATCGCCCCAGCGCATGGGTATGACTTCTTGGTAAACCAGTTTCTTTTCAGCGGGAAGTTGGATTCTCATATGGAGAAACCATCGTCAGCAGAAATGATGGCCCCATTGATGAAGTCGCTTTGTGGGCTGGCCAACATCACCAGCAAAGCATCGAGGTCATGGGTTTGCCCAAGCCGTTTTTTGGGGAACATGTTCACCAATTTTTTACCTTGCTCGGTCTCCCAATGGTGGTGATTGATGTCTGTGTCGATGTAGCCAGGGCAAATCGCATTCACATTGATGCCGTAACGAGCCCATTCAATGGCCATGGCTTTGGTCATTTGCACCACGGCGGCTTTGCTCATGCAATACACGCCGATTTGGGGCAGCACACGCAACGCCGCTGCCGAGGCGATGTTGATGATGCGTCCTCCCGCATAGGTGCCTGGTAAAGCGCCTTTGGACCGAGCCAACATGCGTTTACCCACCGCTTGAGCGACGAAAAAGGCACCGCGTACATTGGTGTTGAAGATAAAGTCAAAGTCTTCTTCTTTCACGTCTACCAACCGCTGTGTCGCGCTGACGCCAGAGTTGTTGATCAAAATATCGATGGGCCCGATCTCGGCTTCAGCTTGCTCTACAGCCGCTTCTATGCTGAGGGCATCGGTGACATCCAAACTGACCACATGTGCTTGTCCGCCTTGCGCCTCTATGTCAATGCGCAAGGACTTCAGTCTTTCGGTGCGGCGACTCGCCAGTACCACCGCAGCCCCCGCACTCGCCAAGGTTTTTGCAAACTGGGCACCCAAGCCACTGGAGGCGCCAGTGACGAATGCGACGCGTCCGGATAAATCGAGGCTGTACGCCATAGTGAGCTCCTGAAAGTCAAAAAAGGGGTGTTGTGTAGACAAGGGCTTAAGGCGGTTGATTATGGCGAGAAGCACCGACCACTCCGAATAGAATCTGTCGCTGCTATGACACCTCACTCACCGCTCTTATGACCCCCAAAGATTTGCTCGAACAATTTGGCCCTCGCGAAGCGATGGAATATGACCTTGTGGTCATTGGCGGGGGGCCCGGTGGTTTGGCCACGGCTATTCGCTTGAAGCAACTTTGCGTAGAAAAAGGACACGACCTGTCGGTGGTGGTGCTTGAAAAGGGTTCCGAGCCTGGTGCGCATATTTTGTCTGGTGCTGTCATGGACCCTCGTGCCATGAACGAGCTATTCCCCGATTGGAAAAATTTGGGTGCGCCTTTAAACCAAGCTGTCAACGGCGACGAGTTACTGGTTCTTTCAGAAGAGGGTGCCACCACAGTGCCCTCTTGGCTGATGCCGCGCAATTTTCACAACGACGGTTGCTATGTGGTGTCACTGGGCAATGTCACCAAGTGGCTGGCTCAGCAAGCTGAAAATTTAGGCGTGGAAATTTTTCCAGGCTTTACCGCGGCCGAAGTGCTCTACAACGCAGATGGCTCTGTCAAAGGCGTGGCCACCGGCCATGTGGGCTTGGGCAAAGACGGTCAACCCACCGACAACTTCCAACTGGGCATGGAGTTACACGCCAAATACACCATCTTTGCCGAAGGAGCGCGTGGTCACTTGGGCAAACAAGTCATTGAGCGTTTCAAGCTCAACCAAGGCAAAGACACGCAAACCTTTGCCATCGGTATCAAAGAATTGTGGGAAGTTGATCCTGCCTTGGCCAAGCCTGGCTTGGTGGTGCACACCTCGGGTTGGCCCATCGCCGACAACAGCTTTGGTGGCGGATTTTTGTACCACCTTGAAGACAACAAAGTCACCTTGGGCTTTGTGCTGGGCCTGGATTACACCAACCCCTATATGAGTCCGTTTGAAGAAATGCAGCGCTGGAAAACACACCCCAGCATTGCCAAGCATTTGAAGGGCGGCAAACGCATTGGCTATGGCGCTCGTGCTATCAACAACGGCACACCACAAGCACTGCCCAAAACCGTTTTCCCGGGCGGGGCTCTGATTGGATGCGATGCAGGTTACTTGAATGCTGCCCGCATCAAGGGCAGCCATGCGGCCATCAAGTCGGGTATGTTGGCGGCAGAAGCTGCCTTTGTGGCGATTGCTGAAGGTCGCTCGCACGACGAACTGACGGCCTACCCCACCCATTTCGAAAGCAGCTGGCTTTACAAAGAATTGCACCAAACCCGCAATTTCAAAAATTGGTTCAAAAAAGGCAAATGGGTGGGCCAACTCATGACCGGCATAGAGCAATTTGCTTTGCCCAAAATAGGTGTCAGCACCCCCCCATGGACCTTGCACAACCACAAGGCAGACCACACCAGCCTCAAACCCTCTGCGCAGTCCCAAGCCATTGCCTACCCCAAACCCGATGGCGTGATCAGCTTTGACAAGCTCTCCAGTGTGTTCATCAGCAACACCAACCACGAAGAAAACCAACCGGCGCACCTGACCCTCAAAGACAGCACGGTTCCCGTCAACATCAACCTTGCCACCTACGATGGGCCTGAGGGCCGTTATTGCCCTGCAGGTGTTTACGAGTACGTGAAAACAGCCGAAGGCGCTGACCAGTTGCAAATCAATGCACAAAACTGTGTACATTGCAAAACCTGTGACATCAAAGACCCCACGCAAAACATCGTGTGGGTAACGCCCGAAGGTGGCGGTGGCCCCAACTACGCAGGCATGTGACCATGACCAAATACCACGCAGAACATACATGGGTTCGCACCGAAGGCGATTTCGCTTGGGTGGGCATCACCGTTCACGCCCAAGAAACCTTGGGTGACATTGTGTTTGTGGAATTACCCGCAATAGGTGCAAGTTTTGCGCAAGGCACGGTATTGGGTGTGGTGGAGTCGGTCAAAGCCGCAGCGGATGTGCACATGCCTGCCAGCGGTACGGTGCTTGAAGTGAATGAAGACTTACGTGCCGACCCATCGCTTGCCAATACCGACCCCGAGGGTGCGGGCTGGTTTTGCAAAGTTCAACTTAGCGACGTGGCAGAACTTGATGGCTTGATGGATGTTTCAACCTACGCAGGTTTTGCTGGCTAAAGCCGAATAGCCTGGCCCAGTCGTTCAATACCCTCTTTGATTTTTGTCACATCCGCAGTGGCAAAGCTCAGGCGAATGGCAGAGGTATCTGGGTTATTGGCAAAGAATGGCGCTCCCGGCACAAAAGCCACGCCTTTTTCAATCGCACGTTTGGCTAACTCGTTGCCGTCTTTCAATTTGCCACCAGTACCTGTTAACTGTGCCCAAAAAAACAGCCCCCCTTGCGGTTGACTGAAGGACAAGGCGTCACCTAGTTCTTGCTTCAAAGCTTCACCCATGGCCTTGGCGCGCTCAGCGTAAACGCGACGCACATTGGCCAAGGTGGCAGGCATTCGACCCGCTTTGAGGTACTGCGCTGCAGTGGCTTGGGCAAAGGTTGAAGTGTGGGCATCGCTGAACTGTTTGCACATGGTGGCTTTGGCCAATAGCTCAGGAGGCGCAATCATCCAACCTAAGCGCAAACCGGGTGACAAAACCTTGCTAAGCGACCCACAATGCACCAACCAATCGCGGCTGCCAGGTACTTGCTCGGTGAGTGCCAGCAATGAAGGAGGCGGCGGTTCAGAGAAATACAAATCGCCATAAGGATCGTCTTCCACCACCACGGTTTGGTACTTCACTGCCAGCTCTAACACCTTCAAGCGACGTTCTAAGCTCATCATGGCACCACTGGGGTTGCCAAAGGTGGGAATCACATACACCAACTTCGGCTTGTGCTGAACCAACATCGCTTCAAGTTGGTCAACCTTCACGCCGTCGGCATCGATAGGCACACCGATGACTTGGGGTCCATACAACCTGAAGCATTGAATGGTCGCCAAAAATGTGGGGGCTTCCACCAACACCACATCGTTGGGGTTGATCAAGGTTTTGGCCACCAAGTCCAAGGCCTGTTGACTGCCCGTGGTGACTATCAAACCATCAGCTGCCAAGCCTTTCACGCCCTTGCTGGCCATGAAGGCGGCGAGCTGTTCACGCAAGGGGTTGTAGCCCTCGGTTGCGCCGTATTGCAAAGCAGCGCCTGGCTCCTCGGTCAAAGCGCGGCTGCTGGCCTCACGGATGCCATCGACATCGAACATGGCACTGTCGGGAAAGCCGCCTGCAAAACTGATGATGCCGGGCTTGCCCAGCAGTTTGAACAGCTCGCGGATGGCGGAGGTTTCGACGTTGTTGAGGCGGTCGGCAAATTGCATAGGGTGATAATTGGGATCTGACCCCGATTGTTGAAAATGAAAAAAGAGCACATCGAGCCGTTTTTTGCGACGCTCAAAGCAGCGAACCCGCAGCCCAATACCGAGTTGGAATATACCAGCGTGTTTGAGTTGCTTGCGGCTGTGTTGCTGAGTGCGCAAGCCACCGATGTCGGGGTGAACAAGGCGACCCGCAAACTTTTCCCCGTCGCGAACACGCCGCAAAAAATACTGGCTTTGGGGCTTGAAGGTTTAGAGAGTTACATCAAAACCATTGGGCTTTTCCGAAGCAAGGCCAAACACTTGATGCAAACCTGTCAAATGTTGGTGGACTTGCATGGGGGTGAAGTTCCGCGCAATCGAGAGGCCTTGGAAGCCTTGCCAGGTGTGGGCCGTAAAACCGCCAATGTGGTTCTTAACGTGGCGTTTGGTGAGCCTACGATGGCGGTGGACACACATATTTTTCGCATGGGCAACCGCACTGGTTTGGCGCTAGGCAAAACGCCTTATGACGTAGAGATGGGTTTACTCAAACGCATTCCGGCTGCGTACTTAGTCGATGCCCACCATTGGTTGATATTGCATGGCCGCTACGTGTGCCAAGCCAGAAAGCCGCTGTGTTGGCAATGTCAGGTGGCGTCGTATTGCAGCTTCAAACCCAAAACACCAAACCCCAACTAGGGCTATTCGTCTAAATGGTCTTTGGCCAATTGGATCGCTTGCTTTAGAACTTCTAAGTCGCCGATATGGTTGGCCATCACCAGTATCAACCTGGCATTTAATAAATGGCTTTGGTCTTCGCTCAAGCCTTGGTGGGCATCCATCAAAGCTTCATAAAAAGCGTCACCAGGTTCGAAGTCACCACGCACAGCAGAGCCGCTGTCATGAAAATTGGCTTGGGTATTCAAAGTGGTCATGGCATTACTTCCTAAAGTGTCGCAAGCTTAGCAAAGCATGAAAGCCATTTAAATCGGCAGGACCACCCACTGATCAGCCACACGCTGAATCGACATTCGACCCTCAAAAACATCGATCAACGCTTGGTGCAAAAGAGGATCGTCAGGGCTGGCCTGAATCACCAAGCGGCCTTGGTGCAGCAAGACCACTTGGTCGGCTCGCAAGGCCAAATTCAGGTCATGCAAGACGCTCACCACCGTGGTGTTGTGCTGGGTCAGTTGCTTGACGGTGTGCAGCCAATCGGACTGGTGCGGGATGTCCACATTGGCAATCGGCTCATCCATCAACAAAATAGGCGCTTGCACCGCCAAGGCCCTACCAAGCAAAACCCTTTGGCGTTCTCCGCCTGAAAGCTGCAGCAGACTTCTGTCTTGCAAATGGCCCAGTTGCAGGCGATCAATCCAGGCTTGAACGATGGACTGGTCTTGCGAACTTGCCCCTGCCCAAAGCGACTGGTGCGGCAAGCGACCCAGCATCAGCACATCCCGCACGGATAAATCATCCGCAATGGTCTCTTGTTGACCCAGCCAAGCCATGCGCTTGGCTCGGTCTTTGTCAGCCATGGACTGCAAGGGTTGCCCAAGCACCAGCAATTGCCCCGTGCTGGGAATCAAACCCGCCAGCGCTTTAAGCAAGGTGGATTTGCCCGCACCATTGGGCCCTACAACGCAGGTCCATCGACCAGCCCCAATAGACAGATCCAAGGAATGCAGTACCTGCGTCTTGTCCATGCTGACATGCAGGTGTTTTGTTGCTATTGCAAAGGTCTTCATCACATGGCCTTCACAGAAGGTGAATGCAGACGCCAAAGCAAATAGCCGCCACCCAAAACACCCGTCAGCACACCCACAGGCAACTCTTGCGGCGCCCACAAACCTCGGGCCAAGACATCCGCTGTGGTCAGTAATACGCCGCCCATCAATGAAGACAAGATCAGCAACGAGGCATAGGAGCCTTGAAGCCGCGATCTCACCAAATGGGGAGCGACCAAACCAACAAAGGCAATCAAGCCAGTTTGTGCCACGGCAGTAGCGGTGGCCAAACCCATGACCGTCAAAAGCAGTATCCGCAAAGGCTTGACTTGCAGTCCCAGACTTTGGGCCGTAGCCTCGCCTAAGCGCAAACCGTCAAGCAGTGGACTGAGCAAGCAAGACAAGGCCAAACACAGCAGCCAGACTGCTGCCAGCATCACACAGGCTTGGCCACTCAGCATGGTGGTGTTACCCAATAAAAACGACTGCATCGCTGGCAATGTTTGAGGAAAAGCCAAGGTCACCAAAGAAGTGAAAGCCCCCAGCACCACACCCACCACGACCCCCGCCAAAAGCAATCGCAAGGTTTGCTCTGCACCGCGAGCCAGCATCAAGGTCAGCAGCACAGCCACCCAAGCACCGACAAAAGCCATGCCTGTCAGTCCCAAACGCAACCACCACTGCATGGCATAGGAAAACTGCCCAGCCTCGGCATAACCCCATATTCCCAGTGCCAAAGCTATCGCTACGCCCAAGGATGCGCCAGAGGCGCTTCCCAGCAAATACGGGTCAGCCAAGGGATTGCGAAACAAGCCCTGAGCCAAAGCGCCAGACAAACCCAGCAATGCACCGGCCAACCAAGCGCCCAGCGTTCTGGGCAGGCGAATGTCTTGCACGATGGGGTCTTGCCAATCGATATGTAACGCCCAACCCAAGCTGCCCGTCATCAAACCCATGGCTATCGCAAACAAAGACAGCGCTATCAGCGACCCAGTGAGCACGGCGACGCGGGACGATTTCATGCTGGGAAACTGCGTTGAACACAGTCACTGATGAGCTGTGCAGCTTCACCCAAACGCGGCCCGGGTCGCACCAAAATATCGGCTTGCGCAGAGGGAAAAGCACAGACACGTTTGTTCTTGATGGCAGCGATGGTTGACCAACCTGGGCGTTGCGAAAGATGTGTCGCCATGGGCTGCGCCAACACCATCAACTGAGGGTTGGCTCGCACCACAAACTCTGGGTTGAGTTTTGGGAATGCACCCATGCTTGACGTGACGATGTTTTTCAAACCCAGCTGACGCATGATTTCTCCAATGAAAGAAGCTTCACCAGCGGCATAACCGCCGGTGCTTGCCTCTAGGTAAACCGTGGCGTTGACGGCCTGTGCGGGGATATTCGATTTAGCTTGGCTAACCTGTCGCTGGATGTTTTGCCACACAGCATCGGCTTGAACCTGAGCATTGGGCAGATGCAACGCCACAGCCACTGTTTGCAACACACGGTGCACATCAGCATGGGTTTGCGGCTCAAGCGCCAACACCGGAATACCCAAGGCCTCCAAGCGCTGAATGATGCGAGCAGACTTTGCCAGCAGCACCACATCGGGCTTCAAGCGCACCAAGGCTTCCAATTGCGTATCGTCTAAACCACCCAGCTTAGGCAAAGCCTTCACAGAAGCAGGCCAGTTGGCGTGTTTGTCGGTACCCACCAAGCGGTCACACGCGCCCAACACACACACCGTTTCTGCCAATGAAGGTAGCAAGGTGACGATACGCTTTGGCGCTTTGGTGAATGTCACAGCCACTTGCCGATCATCTATGACCGTGATGGCAGCCGCGGCGTGAAGCCACATACCCAAACAGACAAAAAGCCACAGCCTAGCCATGGGTTTTTGCCCAGTTTTGGATGATGCGGTGCAACTGGTTCACGCCATCGGTCAAAGCGGCAGGGCCTGGTTGCAAGATGTCGGCTGATTTGATTTCGAAAATCTGGCCGTTTTTGACAGCAGGGACTTCTGCCCACCCATTGCGAGCAGCCACCTTGTCAGGACGAAACTTCTTGCCGCACCACGAACCGATGATGATGTCGGGGCTGCGCCCGACAATCTCCATCGGATCCGCAATGATGCGGTCTTTGCCCATTGACTGCAACGCCAGCTCGGGGAAACAATCGTCACCGCCTGCTGTTTGGATCAGTTCGGACACCCAGCGAATGGCGCTGATGGGCGGCTCGTCCCATTCTTCGAAATACACTTTGGGTCGCTTGGCATAGCTTTGATTTTTCAAAGTGTGCAAATGCTGCTGCATGGCTTCGATGCGCTGCAAGCCTTGGGCGGCCTCGCCCACCATGGCGGCCACTTGATAGAGCATGGAAAAAATCTCGTCCACACTGCGCTGGTTGAACACCGTGATTTGCACCCCGCGACGAATCAGTTCTGCGGCAATGTCTGCTTGCAGGTCTGAAAACCCAAACACGCAGTCAGGCTTGAGCGCCAAAATTTTGTCGATCTTAGCGCTGGTAAACGCACTGACACGCGGCTTTTCATGCCGCGCTTCTTTTGGCCTGACCGTGTACCCCGATATGCCCACGATGCGATGCGACTGCCCCAAGAGGTAGAGCCACTCGGTGGTTTCCTCTGTAAGGCAGACGATGCGTTGGGGAGTGATGAGCATGAATCTGATCAATGAAACTGATAGGACAGTGTCGCAGTGAGCATTCGACCAGGGGTGTTGTAGCCATAAGCGAGTTGATAGCTTTCATCCAAAATATTATGGAGCTTGACTCTGGCAACCCAGTCTTTCCCAAATTGGCGTGATGCATAAACCGAAAACAGTGTGTAACTGTCCAGTATGTCTGTGCTGTAGTGACTGTCTTTTCTTTCACTGCTTGCAAAAACTTTAACGCCCATATCGTAAGCCTCAATGCGTTTAGTCAAGTCCAAGCTGCCATAACGCTTTGCACGACGCGACAAAGCCTCGTCATAAGTCAGGTTTTTTGGATTTTGAATGACCAGGGAAGCTTTGATGCGAATTCCTCCCCATTCAGTTTGCCCAGTGGATTCGATACCTCTGTTTTTTGTAATGTAGGCATTCGATGGCTCATAGGGGGAGTCGTCAGAATATTCAATTGAGTTAGTGGTGTCTATTTCAAAATAAACAATGCGAAATGTTTGATGCATTCCTAAGTATGAAACGCCAAACTCCTTGGCTTGAAACTTTTCCGGCGTTAACTTGGCATCCTGCGAAACATCAAACGCAGTAGGTGCGCTGAAACCGTTTGAAACCGAGCTTGTCAACTTCCACTCTGGTGATAAGGAATACCCAATCCCTAAAAGACCCGAGGTGGAGTTTGGATTGATACTTGTGACCACAGCGTTGGCATCTGTGTTGGTTATATCTAGAACATCTCTGCGAATATTCGTTTGAAAAGTCCAGTTATCCAAAGTGTGGTTGACACCCATGAAGACGGCATTCGATGACCGCTTCATTGAAAAGGAATCTGAGTTGGCCCCCGTGAACACCAATTGATCTGCACTGTAGTCCCAACCAAAATTCAGCAGGGTTTTATCGTGGAGAGCATAAGTATTGAACCATCTCAAACTTTTTTGATCGCCTTCATTTAAGCCGAAACCGTAATAGCTTATGTTTCTTGTGCCATTAAGAATTTCCTCATATTTGATCTTGCTGCTTGATAGATCCAACTTGGATTTCCAATCTGGATTCATTGCGGTTAGCGCATACAAGGTATATGAATTATTCGATTTGGTCTGCTGATGCGTGTCAGTGGTCAATGAACTGGAGGCGTAGTCATAGTCGTAATTTGATTGACTGCGGTTAACCCTTAATCCAAGAGCGGTGGCTGAAGATATCTTTTTCTCTAACCCGATTGAAAAGTACTGGTTTTGGTAGCTGTCTGAATCGGGATTTGCAAGCGTTTTTTGACTGGTATTCATTGCTGAAAACCCAGTATTTTCAACTGAGCCCATTTGCAAATTGAATTTGGTATCTTCAAGAACCCCGCCGTAACCGGCATTGAATTCTTTCAACCCATAACCACCAACCGTTGCACCGCCGTAAGGGGCCGGTTTTCCAACACCTTGTCTTGTAAAAACATTAATAACCCCTCCGACTGCGGCATCGCCATAAAGGGCAGAAGCATTACCTCGGAGAATTTCAATCTTTTCAATCTGCGCCAAAGGTAAATCCGTGATCTGTAAAGAACCTAATTGATCAACTGGCGAGCGAACCCCGTCTATAAACACAGCAATATTTTTGCTGTTTTGTCCACGCAGAAAAAGAGATGTTGTTGAGCCTAGGCCACCATTGCGCCCAAATTCAATACCTGCTTCACCTTGGAGTAAATCAGCCAGTGTGGATGATTGAGATTTTTCAATTTCATCACGGCCGATCACAGATACCGAAGCCAGAGCATCAGACAAAGGCTGCTCGCTGAGTGCGCCAGTGACGATCACAGGATTGAGGGCGCTTTGTTGGGAGTAAACAGATTGGAAAAAGAAAAAGGACAGGAGAACGCCTGCAAAGATACGCTCGAAAAAGTTCATGATGAATACCAGCCAAGTGCCCTCACCGCCTTCCCCGACAGTGCATGGACGTTACGAAACCACGAATGAACGCGGCTTCACCTTGTTGGCCGGTATCCGGGCTGGCGAAAACAACCCTGTCCGCCTTCCCAGTTGCTTGTTCAAGGCAACCAGTGGCTGTGTGGGACAGGATGGAAACACCCGAGGGCATTTCGTTCGCTTGACCGTTGCGGGGGCAGCGCAGGCTGGTTCGAAGCCAAGCTATGTACAAAAAAGATGTACTAAGAAGGCCAAAAAACTTCTGCTTCCCGTTGAACTGCGGTATGTGAACCACACCGCGAGCACCAACTAGTGCATTCTAGCCACAATACCTGTATCGCCCCCTAAAATGCGCCCATGTCGGAAAATTCATCCCTAGACCCCGTTCTGGAGCGTGTTGAACGTTTGTTGTTGCGTTACGAAGAACTGCGCCGCACCAACGAACTGCTCATTGCCCAAGTTGAAACCCTCGCCCAAGAACGCGACTCACTCAAATCACGTTTGCAAGCCGCAAGAAGCCGCATCGATGGTTTGCTCGATCGCTTGCCCCTTGAAGTCAAGGACAGTGCATGAACCAGTTAGAGGTTCAGATCATGGGGCAAAGCTATATTTTGGGCTGCCCTGTAGGTGCTGAAGAGCGTTTTAATGCAGCAGTCAAGCGGGTCGATGATGCGATGTGCAAAATTCGCGATGCGGGGAAAATCAAAGCACGTGACCGCATTGCGGTATTGGCAGCGCTGAACTTGGCGTTCGAGTTATCCGACTTCTCTGGTGCACCCAGCGAGCCCAGCTCCTCCAACCACAATCTGAATAATTTGCTCTACCGCCTAGACACCGCCTTAGGCCACGATGGCCACTTGCTCTAAGCCTCCTACAATGGGGTGGTCTGCAAGTCTGCTGGGTTTTATATTTCTTGAACCAATGCTCTCTGGAGCCCCGGGCTTGGAACATCGGCTGGTGAGCGTGAACATCTCGCGTTAGATGAACCCAACACCTTTCTGACCTCGCCCACCTGAACCTTTAGTTCAGGATGACGATCCAGCGGCCCTTGCAGACACTTTTACTTTTACACATCTTTCTCATGTCGATTTCATTTAACTTTTCGCCATCATGTCTTTGCGCATAGCCATTGTGGGCGCAGGAGCGATTGGCGGCTACCTCGCAGTCAAACTCAGCTTGGCCGGACATGACGTTACCTGCATCGCCCGAGGTGAAAATCTTCGCGCCATCCAAAGCCACGGCATGAAGTTGGTCATGGAAGATGGCACCGAACTGGTCGCCCATGTGAAGGCTTGCAGTGTCGAAAGCGCTGAAACTTACGACTATGTATTCTTGACGCTTAAATCGCATCAAGTGGCAGCAGTTTCAAAAGACATAGACCGTTTATGCCATGACACCACCGCCGTGGTGACCATGCAAAACGGATTGCCTTGGTGGTACTTCCATCAACTTGTCGGCGATTACCAAGGCACCCAGCTCAAAACACTCGACCCCGATGGGATGCTTTGGCAGCATCTCAAACCTGAACGCGTAATCGGTGCGGTGGTCTACCCTGCGGCAGAGTTGATTGCACCTGGTGTGGTCAAGCTGATTGAAGGCAACCGCTTCACTTTGGGTGAACCCAGTGGCGAAAAGTCCGAGCGGGTTACTTTGCTGGCGCAAGCCATGATTGGCGCTGGTTTCAAAGTGCCGGTGTCGGCTGATATTCGCAGCGAGTTGTGGGTGAAGTTATGGGGCAATCTGTGCTTTAACCCCATCTCAGCCTTGACCCACGCCACCCTCGAACAAATTGCTTTGCATCCGCTCAGCCACTTACTTGCCAGTCAAATGATGCAAGAGGCCCAAGCGGTGGGCGAAAAAACCGGCGCACAGTTCAAGATCAGCATAGACAAACGCATCGCTGGTGCGCAAGCTGTGGGTGCGCATAAAACCTCTATGTTGCAAGACATTGAGCAAGGTAAAGCCTTAGAGCTTGATGCGATTTTGGGGGGGGTGATTGAGCTGGGTCGCGTGGTCGGCATACCCACACCCACGCTGGAAAACGTTTACAGCTTGACACGCTTACTAGAACAAAGCGTGTTGCAAAGCCAGCACGGATTGAAATTAAAAACTTAAAGGACAGAGATGCAAACCCTTCAAGAATGGATGGCCCAAGGCCAAGCAAATGCCGTGTGTTTAAGTGCTGCAGGTGCAGCACCTTTGAGCTACCAAGGCTTGCGCAATTTAAGCAACCATGTGCAACAGTCGCTCAATGCTGTCGGCATTGGTCGCAACGACCGTGTCGCCATTGTGTTGCCCAACGGTGCAGAAATGGCTGCAGTATTTGTGGCCGTGGCCGCTTGCAGCACGTCTGCTCCGCTCAATCCTTCTTACCGCGCAGATGAGTTTGAGTTTTACCTGAACGATTTGAACGCCAAGGCGCTGATCGTGGAAAAAGGCTCTGCCTCACCTGCAGTTGCTGTGGCTGAAAAATTGGGCGTGTCAATTGTGTATCTCTTGCCTACGCCAGCTCTGGGTGCGGGTTCGTTCACACTGGACACTTCATCTAGGCAAGCGGCAACGGCGGCCTCAGCTGGCATGGCACACGCAGATGATGTGGCATTGGTACTGCATACCTCTGGCACCACCTCACGTCCCAAAATTGTTCCGCTGACACAGCGCAATGTCTGCGCTTCAGCCCTACACATTGCAAAAAGCACCGCGTTCAGCCCCTCTGACCGCGGCTTGAACCTCATGCCCTTGTTCCATATCCACGGATTGATCGCTGGCATTTTGGCGCCCTTGTCGCAAGGCGGCGAAGTGCATTGCACCAGCGGTTTCAATGCCTTGAAATTCTTTTCGCAAATGGAAGAAGTCAAACCTACTTGGTACACCGCTGTACCCACCATGCACCAAGCGATTTTGTCCAGAGCAGCCAATAACCGTGAGGTGATTGCCAAAGTGCCTTTGCGCTTTATTCGCTCCTCTTCCTCTTCTTTGCCACCCCAGGTGTTGGCTGAACTTGAAGCCACGTTTCATGCGCCCGTCATTGAAGCCTATGGCATGACCGAAGCAGCGCATCAAATGGCTTGCAACCCTTTGCCGCCCGGTAAACGCAAGCCTGGCACTGTGGGTTTGGCTGCCGGCCCCGAAGTGGCCATCATGGACACCGAAGGTCAACTGCTGGCGACTGGCAGCACCGGTGAAATTGTGATCCGCGGCCCCAACGTCACGCCAGGCTATGAAAACAACGACAAGGCCAATGCGGAAAACTTCACCAACGGATGGTTTCGCACCGGCGACCAAGGTGTGATGGACAGCGAGGGCTACATCAGCATCACTGGCAGGTTGAAAGAAATCATCAACCGTGGTGGCGAAAAAATCAGCCCACGTGAAATCGATGAAATTCTGATGGACCACCCCGCTGTGGGTCAGGTGGTGTGCTTTGGCATTCCCCATGAAAAATTAGGCGAAGAAGTCGGTGCTGCGGTGGTGCTGCGCGAAGGACAAACTGCCACTGAAAAAGAACTGCGCGACTATGTCGCCACCCGCGTGGCTGACTTCAAGGTGCCTCGCAAAATTTTGTTGCTCGATGAAATTCCCAAAGGCGCAACCGGCAAACTTCAACGCATAGGCATGGCCCAAAAGCTCGGTTTGGCCTGATGTCCCTGTCATTGGCGGATGTGCTCGTAGCCTTGGTGCTATTGGGCACGGTAGCGGGGTTTTTGGCTGGTCTGCTGGGTGTGGGTGGGGCGCTGATGATGATTCCTTTCATCACTTTTTTGCTCAGCACCCAAGGCGTTGACCCAGACTCTGCGGTGAAGATGGCGATTGCCACCGGTATGTCCACCATTGTGGTGACCTCGCTGGCAAGTACCCGTGCTCACCACAAATTGGGTGCAGTACGTTGGGACTTGGTGAAAGGTTTGGCCCCCGGCATCTTGCTCGGCAGTGCGCTGTCAAGCCTGTGGTTGTTTGCCGTTTTGAAAGGCTCGGTGTTGGCCTTGTTCTTTGCCGGCTTTACCGCGTTTTCAGCCACGCAAATGGTCTTGGATAAAAAGCCCAAACCATCTAGGCAAATGCCGGGAACGCTTGGTCAAACTGTCGTAGGAACAGTCATTGGCACCTTGTCAGGCTTGGTAGGCGCAGGTGGTGCATTTGTCAGCATTCCCTTCATGACATGGTGCAACATCCCCCTGCGCAATGCAGTGGCCACCAGCGCGGCGATTGGCTTTCCCGTGGCCTTGGCCAATGCATTGGGCTATGTGGTGAGTGGTTGGGATGCGCCCCACAACGTCGATTGGAGTTTTGGCTACATCTGGTTGCCAGGCTTGGTCGTCATTGGTCTGTGCACCATGGTGACGGCCCCTATAGGTGCCCGCATGGCGCACACCATGCCTGTGCTCAAACTCAAGCGCGGCTTTGCATTGCTGCTGTTTCTTTTAGCCAGCTATATGCTCTACCGCGGCTTGAACAGTTAACGCAGAACCAACACAGGCACTTCTGAGTGCGTCAGCACATTTTGGGTTTCGCTGCCCAACAACACACGTTTGATGCCTTTACGACCGTGCGAGGCCATCACGATCAAATCGGCCTTGTATTTGGTGGCAGCTTTGACCAAGCCTTCAGATATATCGTCTGACTTCACCACCAATGTTTTGATCATCAGTCCTTTGGCAGCAGCGCTGGACGCGATTTTGTCTAACACCACTTGTGCACCTGCCGCCCACTGGGCTTCGATGCTTTTGACATCAATATCCGCCAATGTGAAAGAACCTTCAAAGTAAGTTTGAACATAGCGGGGAATGACCTTCACAGCCACCAATTCAGCATTGAATTTGGACGCCAGATCGATCGCACTTTTCACAGCTTTTTGCGATAACTTTGAGCCGTCTGTGGCCAACATGATGGTTTTGAACATAGGTTTCTCCTTGAATGACCGCCATACCGAAGAGGTATGTTTCATAAGAAAGAGCTTATGCAAAGCTTGAGCTTCACCTATTGATATGCATCAATAGTGTGTCATTGCGATAAGCCGTCATTGCGATGACGGCTCATCGCAGTGACAAAAGCGCCCAAACGATGTGCTCCCGTACCACCTCGCTGGGATGGTCCTGCCAACGCTGCAAGGCTTGACGCAAAGCATTGGCTTGTGCATCAGAAACAGCTTGTTGCAATCCACCACCCTCGCCATTGGGCAAGGTTTGTCGCAACGCATTGCCTGCAGCCACGGCCAAATTGCGTAGCCAACGCGCATGACCAATACGACGAATGGCGCTGCCCTCGGTCAGGCGCAAGAAGCTGTCTTCATCCCATTGAAGCAATTGCAGCAGGGTTGCCGTGCCCAAGCCATGGCGCTCATCAAAGTCGGGCAAGGGCGAACGCTTGGCGAATTTGTTCCAAGGGCAGACCAGCTGACAGTCATCGCAACCGTAAATGCGATTACCCATCAGAGGGCGAAGTTCTAAAGGGATGCTGCCCGCGTGTTCAATCGTCAGATAGGAAATACAACGCCGCGCATCCAATCGGTAAGGCGCAATGATGGCTTGCGTAGGGCAGACGCTGATACAGGCGCTGCAAGTGCCGCAATGCTCGGTTTCTGTGGGCGTAGGCTCAAGTGCAATATCCACAAAAATTTCACCCAAGAAGAAAAACGAGCCCGCATCGCGGTGCAACACCAGAGTGTGCTTGCCACGCCAGCCTAGGCCGCTGCGAACCGCCAACTCCGCTTCCAGCACCGGCGCAGAATCGGTGAACACCCGAAAGCCCAAAGCGCCTGCTTGCGCTTGCAGTTTGTCGGCGAGTTGCTGCAAGCGTTGGCGCATCACCTTGTGGTAATCCCGCCCTCGGGCGTAGACCGACACCACCGCTTGCGTGGGTTGTTGCAAGCGCTGCATTTCGTGGTCGACCCAATCTGATGAACCAGAAATGCCATCTTGCGCAAGGTAGTCCATACGGGCGGTGATGACGCTTAAGGTGCCCGGCACCAACTCGGCGGGTCTGGCGCGGGTGAGGCCGTGGCGGGCCATATAAGCCATCTCGCCATGGTGCCCTTGAGCCAACCAAGCCAGCAATCCAGGCTCGGCATCCCGCAGGTCTACAGAGGCCACGCCAATTTGGGAGAATCCCAGTTGAGAACCCCATTCTTGCAATTGAGCAAGCAATGCCGATGGATTGATGGACACGAAAACCTTTTGAACGAAATGCCGATTGTAAAAACCCTGCACTGGCCCGACGAGCAAGCTTGCGCGGCCTTTGCCCAGCGCTTGGCTTTATGCCCTGCCTTGGCTCAAGCCTTGCTGTGTCTGCATGGTGATTTGGGAGCCGGCAAAACCACGTTCACCCGCTATCTGCTGCAAGCCTTGGGTGTCACCGACCGCGTCAAAAGCCCTACCTATGCAGTGGTGGAGCCCTATGAAGTGACAGCCAATGGTCAAGCCCTGAGCATCTGGCATTTCGACTTCTATCGCTTCAACGATCCACGTGAATGGGAAGACGCCGGCTTCAGAGATATTTTTGCAAGTATTGGTTTGAAGATTTGCGAGTGGCCCGACAAGGCGAAAGGTTTTCTACCCCTCGCTGACTTGGACATCCATTTCAGCGTCAATCTTGACGGCAGCCGCGATGTGCGCTTATGCGCCAACAGCGAATTGGGAGAAGATTTAATCGCATGAAAAAACACAACCGCCAACGCCGACAGCTGCTGCAAGCCAGCGGCGTGGTTTTGTTGCTGGGACCAGCGCAGTTAGCGTGGGGTGCCAGTATTTTGGCGGTGCGGGTGTGGCCTGCGGTGGAATACACACGAGTGACCATCGAATCGGACACCTTGCTGAAAGTCACCCACACCTTTATAGCCAACCCTCCGCGCTTGGCGGTGGACATTGAGGGCATTGAACTCAACGCAGCGCTGCGTGAGTTGGTGGGCAAGGTCCGCAATGACGACCCCTTCATCACCGGTGTACGCATTGGTCAATTCACACCCACCGTGGTTCGTTTGGTGTTGGACTTGCGCCAACCTGCCAAGCCGCAGGTGTTCACCTTGGCCCCTGTGCAATCGGGGCAATCGAGTTTTCAGCATCGATTGGTGTTGGACCTATACCCCAGCCAAGAGGCTGATCCGCTGGAAGCTTTGATAGCTGAACGCTTGATGGGTGACAAGCCCACAACGGGCAAAGACGCTTTGGGCGAGATGATTGCCAGTCACCAAAAACCAGCGACGGGCATGACGCCCTCGCCGCCGGTGACCGCAGCACCGCCCTCCCCCGCGCCTTCAGCGCCGGTTGCGCAAGCGCCAGAAATGACCGACCGATTTGTGGTGGTGGCCCTGGACCCTGGCCATGGCGGTGAAGACCCCGGTGCGATTGGCCCCAAAGGCACACGCGAGAAAGATGTGGTGCTGCAAATTGCCAAACTTTTGCAAGAGCGCATCAACAAAACCGTGCTGAAAACCAAACGCGGAGATTTGCCGCTGCGGGCATTTCTAACCCGCGACGCTGACTTCTTTCTACCCTTGCATGTGAGGGTGCAAAAAGCCCAAAAGGTGCAAGCCGATTTGTTCATCAGCTTACATGCTGACGCATTTTTCACTCCCCAAGCCAGAGGAGCGAGCGTGTTTGCGCTGAGCCAAGGCGCGGCGACCAGTGCAGCGGCGCGTTGGATGGCCAACAAGGAAAA
>CAMCWS010000026.1 GCA_945882755.1 Bordetella parapertussis
CCTCGATGTAATAGCCATGCACCCGGTTGAACTGCACCTTGAGGTTGGCAATGCCGGTGCGTTCACGCTCACGCACTTCCAGCGCCAACAAAAATTCGTCACCGTTGTTTTGAATGCCGCGCAACTCATCCAACTCCGCATCAAAACCGTGGTTGATGATGTTGCCGTCCCGCACCATGGCAGAAGGCTCGGGCAGCAAGGCCGCTTGCAGCAGGGCAGCGCATTCGGGCGGCGCCAACAAGGCGTTTGCCAAGGTGGTGAGCCACGGGGTGTGCAAAGCGGGTTTCAGTAAATCGGGCAGGAGGCTAGCGCGTTGCAGCGCGGCACCCAGCGCCACCAACTCACGGGGACGCACTTGGCGCAGTGCAATCCGGGCGCTGATGCGCTGCACATCCCCCAAGCCTTTCAAGGCGGTACGCAGTTCGCGCCACACCCCAGCGCCATGCTCACCTTGCAGTGCGGCAATGGCGTCCAAGCGTTGTTGCGCCAAACTGCGTTCACGCGGCGGCTCCAACAGCCAGCGTTTGAGCAAGCGACTGCCCATGCCGGTCATACAGGTGTCCATAAGAGAAAAAAGCGTGGGGCTGTCTTCACCGCGCAGGGTTTGTGTGAGCTCCAAGTTGCGTCGTGTGGTGGCGGGCAAGTCAATGCGTTCTTCGTTGCGCTCCACCCGCACCTTTTGCACATGGCTCAGGCTGCGACCTTGGGTGTGTTCGGCGTAAGCCAGCAAGGCAGATGCCGCAGCATGGGCTTGCGGCAGATCTTGCGCTTGCCAAGCGGCAAGGCTGGCAGCTTGCAACTGCGTAAGTAATTTGCGTTGGCCCAAGGCACTGTCAAATTCCCATGCAGGGCGCTCGCTTTTCACAGTGGCGGATGTCAGCAAGGGCTGCAGGTGCTTGGGAAAGTCGCTGCTGTAAATCACTTCGCTGGGGGCAATGCGGGCAATCCATGCGGGGAGTTCGTCCGCAGCGCATTCGGCCAGTCGCAACTCGCCTTCGGTCACGCTCAGCCAGGCCAAGCCGCAGCCTTGCGCCTTGCCTGCTCGCTCGCTGGCATGAACCGCCAGCACATAGGCCTCGGTTTTGTCGTTCAAGAGTTCGGCGTCGGTCAAGGTGCCAGGTGTGACCACCCGCACCACCTTGCGCTCCACCGGCCCTTTGCCGCCCACTTCACCCACTTGCTCGCAGATCGCTACCGACTCACCCAGCTTTATGAGTTTGGCTAGGTAGTTGTCTACAGCGTGAAACGGCACACCGGCCATCACCACCGGTTGCCCAGCGGACTGGCCGCGCTGGGTGAGGGTGATGTCCATCAGGCGAGCGGCTTTTTCGGCGTCATCAAAAAACAGCTCGTAAAAATCCCCCATGCGGTAGAACAGCAAGGTGTGGGGGAAGTCCGCTTTGAGGCCCAGGTACTGGGCGATCATGGGGGTGTGACCTGAAGGGTCTGACATGCGTGTTAATCAGTAAGAAGATTTTTTTGTTAAAAACAGACTGCTAATCTGAGCATTATCTGACCACAGACTCAAATTCAAGCTATTTGTATAAATTGTGCGCTGTTCACCAAAGTCTTTTCACTTTTTAGGCATCACCACAGAATGAATCCAGCAAGTTTCAACTGGAGAAAACTGTGGTTAAAAGAATGGACGTCATGGGCAGTGAAATCATCGTCACTTCCCAAAACGGGCAAGACTATATTTGCTTGACAGACATGGTGAAAGCCAAGGACGGCGAGTTTTTCATATCGGATTGGTTACGCAACAGGAATACGATCGAATTCTTAGGTATCTGGGAGACGGTTTACAACGCCAGTTTTAATCATGGCGAATTCGCCACAATTAAAAATCAAGCAGGATTGAACAGTTACAGACTCAGTGTGAAGGAGTGGACTCAAAAGACTCGTGCCATCGGTCTTCAGGCCACGGCGGGTCGATATGGCGGGACTTATGCCCACAGGGATATTGCCTTTGAATTTGGCATGTGGATCAGCCCCAAGTTCAAAATTTACCTGATCAAAGAATTTCAGCGCTTAAAGGATGAAGAATCCCGCGCTGCTTCCATGGATTGGAGTGTTCAGCGAACGTTAGCCAAAGTGAATTACAAAATCCACACCGACGCGATCAAAGATCACCTTATTCCCCCGCTCTTAACTCAATCCCAGACGCGCATGGTCTATGCCAGCGAGGCCGATCTTCTGAATGTGGCTTTGTTTGGAAAAACAGCGGCCCAATGGCGAAAAGCGAATCCACAGCTTGAAGGCAATATGCGAGACCATGCTCAGTTAGAGCAGCTGGTGGTGCTGTCTAACTTGGAAAGCATCAATGCTGTTTTTATTCACCAAGGTTTAGGTGCTCCACAGCGATTGAAACAACTTAACGCGATTGCCATCTCTCAAATGAGATCACTTGTGGGCGTCAAGTCGATCCCAAAGCTTCAAAAATAACTACTCGCCGTCAGCCAAATCTTTGCGCAACTGCCCAATCAGCTTGCCGGCCTCGGTTTTGTCTTCCACGCCAGCAAATTTGGAGTATTTGTTCAACAAGCCCACGAGTTGGGCATACACCTTGGGGTTGGCAGCCATGCATTCGCGTTGGTGCAAATAGTCGGCGTCACCGGTGAAGTTGCCCACCAAACCACCGGCCTCGGTGATCAGCAAACTGCCTGCCGCCATGTCCCATGGGTGCAGGCCGGTTTCAAAAAAACCATCGCAGAATCCTGCAGCCACATAGGCCAAGTCAAGGGCGGCAGCCCCTGGGCGGCGTAAGCCAGCAGTGCGCTTCATCACCTCGGACATGAGCTTGAGGTAGGAGGCGAAATCGTCGTCGGGGCGAAATGGAAAACCGGTGCTGATCAGGCAATCTTGCAAGCGGATGCGCTTGCTCACACGCAAACGACGGTCGTTCATGAAGGCGCCGCGACCGCGTGTGGAGGTGAACAAATCGTTGCGGGTGGGGTCGTAGACCACGGCTTGCTCGATACGTCCCTTGCTTTGCAAAGCGATGCTGATGCAATAAAACGGAAAACCGTGAATGAAGTTGGTGGTGCCATCCAGCGGGTCGATGATCCAAATATGTTCGGACTGTGGGTTGCCGCGGGTTTGACCAGATTCTTCGGCCAAGATGCCGTGGTCGGGGTAGGCGGTGAGCAAGGTGTCGATGATGATGTTTTCGCTGGCTTGGTCAACCTCGGTCACAAAGTCGTTGGCCATTTTTTGCGAGACACGAACCGACTCCACGTCCAGCGCCGCGCGGTTGATGATGACCCCCGCTGCACGTGCAGCCTTGATGGCCACATTCAGCATGGGGTGGATAGACGAGGAAGAAGCGATCATGGGAGTGGGCAGCAGACCTGTGTTGTGCGCAGAAGTGCTGCGAGAGGAACCAAAAAAACACGCCCGGCAAAGCGGGCGGCGACAATGGCGCATTTTAGACCCATGCACACCCGCTTCATCCTGATCGAAACCAGCCACGCCGGCAATGTGGGCGCAACGGCCCGCGCCATGCGGGTCATGGGCTTTGACGACTTGGTGTTGGTGGCGCCCCGATGGTCCAACGTGCTGCGCCGTGAGGAAACCATTCAACGGGCCAGCGGTGCCTTGAACGTGCTGGAAAACGCCCGCATCGTGGCCACTCTGGACGAAGCCTTGGACGGCATCACCCACCTGTGCGCCACCGCCATGACGCCGAGGGATTTCGGCCCACCCACCTGCTCGCCGAGAGAACATTTCGCCACCTTGCCAGCGTCCACGGGCGAGGGCGGCATGGCGTTTTTGTTCGGCTCCGAGCGCTTTGGCATGAAAAACGAGGATGTGTACCGCTGCCACGTTGCACTGACCATCCCCACCGACCCCAGTTTCGGGTCGCTGAATTTGGCAAGCGCAGTGCAGGTGGTGGCTTATGAATGGCGCTTGGCCTTGGGCGGCTATGCGGTGCAAGAAGCCACTGCGCAGACCCAGCAAGCCGATGCGGCCCAAGTGGCGGGCATGCTGCAGCACCTGGAGGGCTCGTTGGTGGACATTGGGTTTTTAGACCCCGCAGCCCCCAAAAAGCTCATGCCGCGGTTGAATCAGTTGTTTAACCGCGCGGGTTTGAGCGAGGAAGAAGTCCATATCTTGCGAGGTATTGCCAAGGCCATGGCGCAGTCTGCCAAAGGAAAAAGTTAGACTCTTTGTATGTTTTCAAGAATACGCGCTGACGCCCAAACCATCCTCGACCGAGACCCTGCCGCCCGTGGTTGGCTCGAGGTGCTGACCTGCTACCCCGGCTTACACGCCTTGTTGTTTCACCGTATGGCCCATGCTTGCTGGGGTGCTAGGTTATTTTGGTTGGGTCGGTTTATTTCGCACATTTCAAGGTTTTTCACCGGTATTGAAATTCACCCAGGGGCAGTCATTGGTGAGCGGGTGTTTTTCGACCATGCCATGGGCGTGGTGGTGGGTGAAACCGCTGAAATTGGCGACGGCTGCACGATTTACCAAGGCGTAACCTTGGGCGGCACTTCGCTGTACAAAGGCACCAAACGCCACCCTACTTTGGGCAAAGACGTGGTGGTCAGTGCAGGTGCGAAAGTATTGGGCGGATTTACTGTGGGTGACGGCGCCAAAATTGGCAGCAATGCGGTGGTCATCAAACCCGTGCCGGCTGGTGCGACAGCGGTGGGCATACCTGCTCGCATCATCCAAAGCCAATCGGGTGAAAGTGCCGATGTGGCCAAACCCAAACCCACCTTTAGCGCCTATGGCATCACCCAAGACGATGACCCGGTCAGCCAAGCGTTGCGCGGGCTGATCGATTACACGGTCGAGCAAGACAAACAAATCGCCTTGTTATGGCAAGCCTTGGCCAAATTGGCCTCAGCCGCCCCTGGTGCGGAAGATTTCCTGCCCAAAGAAGCGGCAAAATTTGCCCATTTAGAAATTGAGAAACTTAACAAATTGATCGATTAATCGCAATTTACAAGGTCAAATAAAGACTTTGCTAATTTTGTCGATATCTGTTCATGGCTAACTTCATCAAAATCCACCCCCACTACCTGATGCTGGTGAGGCAACACCCCGAAAATTTTGTGGGCAAGTTGTCTTTTAGCGTGGAGCAATATGGTTTGGTCGTCCACGATTTCGTGTTCGATTTAAAACTCACCCCACCCAATGAGCATTACGAAAATTGGCGCTTTATTTGTGAAGAGCCCGCGCAGTTGAACGTACCCAACTTTGTGCTGTTTTTGATGTCGATTGAGAACTATATTTTCTCGACCTTGAATTTTTCGCCTATCGAAGCTGTCAAAGTCGCAGAAGCGCCCAAGAAGGGCATCATGAAGATCTTGTCACCCAAGAAAGAGCCGTTTCGCTTGTTTTTCAAAGACATGTTCTTTGATATTCACACAAACGACCTCAAGCAAAAAAACAAATAGACCCTGCCGGACGGAGACTGCCACGCCCTTCGGGCTAGCAGTGACCTTATGCCAACTGAGTTCTTATCGCCGACTTAGGCCTGAAGGCCTTGCAAACCGCGTCATGCGTTTCTAAATAAGGGCCACCTATCAAGTCGATGCAATAAGGAACGGCTGCAAAAATACCGTTGACCAGCACCTCGCCTTGCTCGTTTTTCAAGCCACCCAAGGTCTCGGTGATAGATTTGGGTTGGCCAGGCAAATTGATGATCAAGCTTTTGCCGCGAATGACGGCCACTTGCCTAGACAAAATCGCGGTGGGCACAAAGCGCAGGCTGATTTGCCGCATTTGCTCGCCAAAGCCTGGCATTTCCTTGTCAGCCACCGCCAGTGTGGCTTCAGGCGTGACATCCCGCGGTGAGGGGCCCGTGCCGCCGGTGGTCAAGACCAAGGCGCAGCCCGCGTCCACCAGTTGGATCAAGGTTTGGCTGATGAGGGCTTGCTCATCCGCAATGAGGCGAGGCTCAAAGTGCAAAGGGTTTTGCAGGGCTTTGCCCAGCCACTCTTGCAAGGCTGGCAGGCCTTTGTCTTCGTAAACACCGCCGGAAGCACGGTCGCTGATGGAAACGATGCCGATGCGTACAGGGTCTAAACCATCAACGGGGGTCATACACACGCTCTTCTTGGGCTTGCAGGGACTGCAGCAAATGCTGCCTGAGGATTTGAAAAATATCGCGGTAGGCACGACCTTGACGCGGCAGCAGGCCTTGCGACACCGCCGCTTTGTCGGGCAAGCCGTCTTTGCGGGCTTGGCGCAGCAAGGCGCGCAGTTGTTGGCTGTCGGTGCCGGGGTAGCTGCTCTGCCACTCTTCCATGGCGCTGTCATCTTTAAGCAATCGCTCTCGCCAAGCTTCGGCCAAGTGCAGCAACTGGGTTTCTTCGGCGCTGCCGTTGTGCTGCACATTCAAGGCGTCGCGTATGGCCTCCACTTGCGTGCTATCGAGCTTGCGCATGAGCTTGCCGACATACTGCATTTGGCGGCGCTTGCCCTCGAAATCGGTGATTTTTTTGGCACTCAAAACCGCTTCGTTCAGTAAATCGGGCAGGTGGCCCAGTGTCAGCAACTGCTGCATCAGGTCGGTGCGCAAGTCCAGCAGGTCCTCGCCGAGTTTTTGCAACTCATTGCTTTTTTGCTTTAAATCGGTTTTGCTGATCAGGTCTTGGCCTTTGACCTCGCGTTTGAGTTCCAAGTCGAGATCGCTCCCCTCGGCAACAAAATGACCTTTAACGTAATAACCTTTGGTGGGTTTGCGCGACATGAAGACTTCCTCTGCCAAGTATCATAGCCGCCGATATGAACCCATCTTCTCAAGCCTCTACCCCAACGTCCTCGGCGCTTTCTGGTTTTAGCCACAGCCGAGCCCAGTTTGAACATTTGGTCGACAGCGCCATTGCCCATGCCAAGCACCTAGGTGCTACCGACGCGGCCGCTGAAGCCTCCGAAGGCTGCGGCCTGAGCGTGTCGGTTCGCAAGGGCGAACTGGAGAACGTTGAGCGCAACCGCGACAAGTCCTTGGGCATCACCGTCTATGTGGGACAGCGCCGTGGCAACGCCAGCACCTCCGATTTTTCGCAAGCGGCCATTGAGCGCACCGTGCAAGCGGCGTTTGACATTGCCCGCTTCACCGCTGAAGACCCATTTGCTGCTTTGCCCGATGAGGGTTTGATCGCCCATCAGCACCGCGATTTGGATTTGTTCCATCCTTGGGCGATTGACAGCGCGGGTGCCACCGAATTGGCGCTGCGTTGCGAAGCCGCCGCTTTGTCGACCGACAAGCAAATCACCAACAGCGAAGGCGCCAGCGTCTCGGCGCAGCAAAGCCATTTTTTCAGCGCACACACCCATGGTTTTCGCGGCGGCTATGCCAGCTCGAGGCACAGCCTGTCGGTGGCCCCCATTGCTGGCAAGGGTGACGACATGCAACGAGACTATTGGTACAGCTCCATGCGCCACGCAGGCGATTTGGCTTCCCCCGAAGCGGTGGGACGTTACGCTGCGCAACGCTCTTTAAGCCGCTTGCACTCGCGAAAGTTGGCGACCACCAGTTGCCCGGTGTTGTTCGAGTCTCCGCTGGCCGCCGGTTTGTTGGGTGGTTTGGTGCATGCTTTAAGCGGCGGGGCACTCTACCGGCAAAGCAGTTTTTTGATGGACTCTTTGGGCAAAAAAGTCGCCGCCAAGCACCTGCATGTGAGCGAAGACCCGTTTGTGATGCGCGGCAAAGGCAGCTCACCTTTTGATAACGAGGGTGTCAAAGTACAGCCGCGTCAGGTTTTGCTCAATGGGCAGGTGGAGGGCTATTTCCTCTCCAGCTACTCGGCGCGAAAGCTTGGCATGCAAACCACGGGCAATGCGGGTGGTTCGCACAATTTGGTGATGACTTCCAGCCTGACCCGCGCCAGCGACGACCTAGACGCCATGCTGCGCAAACTAGGCACAGGCTTGTTTGTGATTGAACTCATGGGGCAGGGCATCAACTACGTTACCGGCGATTACTCTCGCGGTGCCAGCGGTTTTTGGGTGGAAAACGGCCAAATTGCCTACCCCGTGCAAGAAATCACCATCGCGGGTAATTTGAAAGACATGTTGCTGGGCATCGAAGCGGTGGGCAGTGACGCCTACACCTATGGGGGCAAGACGGTTGGCTCGGTGCTGATCAACCGCATGAAGGTGGCAGGCGTTTAAAACCGCTTTACGGTTTTCTTTATTGGGTTAAGACCACTAAGGCGTTGTCTTCCCAATGGGCCCACAGGCGTTGGCCCTCTTCGAGGTTTTCATGGTCTTGATCGCGGTCGGTGTTGGTGACCGACACCTTGAGTCTGCGGTTGCCTTCGATGCGCAAGCTGTAACTGGTGTGGCTGCCAAAGTAAGACCAATCTTCCAAGACGCAAGCCATGGCGTTGTTTTTCTTTTGGGGGTCTTCAAGGCTTAACACCACTTTTTCAGGGCGCAGGGCGATGCTGACTTGCATGCCTAGGCTACCGCTGATGCCATGGCTGACATAGAAATCGCCGCTGGTGCTGCTGATGACCACATGATCGGCTTCGTACTCGGTGACCTCGCCATCAAACAGGTTCACATTGCCGACAAAGTCGGCCACAAAGCGGCAATTGGGGCTCTCATATACCTCGTTGGGCGTGCCCACTTGCAGCAAACTGCCCTCGCTCATGACGGCGATGCGGTCGGCCATGGTCATGGCCTCGTCTTGGTCGTGGGTCACCAACACACAGGTCACGCCCACTTGTTTGATGATGTTGACCAACTCCACTTGGGTTTGTTCGCGCAGTTTTTTGTCCAAAGCACCCAAAGGTTCGTCCAGCATCAGCAATTGCGGGCGTTTGGCCAAACTGCGTGCCAAGGCGACGCGTTGTTGCTGCCCACCAGAGAGCTGGTGCGGGCTGCGCTGGGCAAATTTTTGCAATTGCACCAGTTGCAGCATGTCTTCCACCCGCTGGTTTAACTCGTCCTTGGGAACGCCGTCGCGGCGCAGCCCAAAAGCCACGTTGTCCCACACATTCATATGCGGAAACAGGGCGTAGGACTGGAACATCATGTTCATGGGGCGCTCATACGGGGGCAGGTCGGTGACATCTTGGTCCGCCAGCCAGACCCGCCCTGCGGTGGGCGTTTCAAAGCCCGCCAACATGCGCAGCAGCGTGGATTTACCGCAACCGGATGCGCCCAGCAAGGCAAAAATTTCGCCGCGGTGGATGCTCAGGTCGATGTTGTCCACAGCCAAGGTGTAACCAAAGCGTTTGGTCAGACCCTCTATGCGCAAAAAAACTTCCGAATCGTTCATGGCCTGCGACTATAGAGCAAACGCTTTAGCCCGCCAGCGCGGCTTTCACAGCGGCGCTTACCAAACCCATATCGGCCTTACCAGCCAAGCGGGTTTTCACCGCACCCATGACCTTGCCCATGTCGCCAGCGCCTTTTGCGCCCACCTCGGCCACGATGGCAGCCACTTCGGCTTGGATTTCTTCGGCGCTCAAGCGCTTGGGCAAATACACCTCCAAAACCGCCATTTCTGCGATTTCCACATCCGCCAAATCTTGGCGCTGTGCGGCTTGGTAAGCGGCGATAGAGTCTTTGCGTTGCTTGATGAGTTTGTCGAGGATGGCAATGACCGCGGTGTCATCGAGTTCGATGCGTTCATCCACCTCTTTTTGCTTCATCGCCGCTTGCAACAGGCGAATGGTGCCCAAGCGAACGCTGTCTTTGGCGCGCATGGCGGTTTTCATGTCTTCGGTGATTTGGGCTTTGAGGCTCATGACGGCTTTCTAAAGGTCAGACGAAAAAAAGGCCCGCACGGTTCAAGCCGGCGAGCCTGGTCTTGCGCAAAGGCAGACCGAGATCAGTACAGTTTCTTGGGCAACTGCATGCTGCGAACACGCTTGTAATGGCGTTTCACGGCAGCGGCTTTTTTGCGCTTGCGCTCAGCGGTGGGTTTTTCGTAGAACTCACGGGCACGCAAGTCGGTGAGCAAGCCCAGTTTTTCGATGGTGCGCTTGAAACGACGTAAGGCAACGTCAAAGGGTTCGTTTTCTTTTACACGGATGGTGGTCATTGACAACAATTTTCAAAATGTGCGCCCAAAGTTTGAAGAAGATCGGACTTCAAAATCTGGGTAAGCGGTGGTTTCCCAACTTGGATAGGGCTGTTGGGGCTTGAGCCAAAAAGTTCGCCATTATATCGGTTTCAGCCGCTGCGCCAAGGCTTGAGCGCAAGCAAAGCCGCTGGACCATGCCCATTGGAAGTTGTAGCCGCCCAGCCAACCGGTGATATCGACCACTTCGCCAATGAAATAAAGCCCCGGCTGGCGCGATTCCATGGTTTGCTGGGACAGCTCTGCGGTGTCCACACCACCGGCGGTGACCTCGGCCTTGGCATAGCCTTCGGTGCCAGAAGGGGTGAGGCTCCACTGGCTCAGCGCCTGTGCCAACTGGTGTAAAGCATTGTCGGGCGTGTCGGGCAGGCTGCGCTGCCAAGCGCTGTTGTGCGCTGTCCAAGTGTCGGCCAAACGCGAGGGTAGCCAAGCCGCCAGCGCATTGGCCAGCTGTTTTTTGGAGGATTGCTTGGCTTCAATCAACACCTGCGCAAGCTCAGTTTGGGGGGCCAAATTCAGCTGAATGGAGCTGCCAGCCTGCCAGTAGCTGGAAATTTGCAGCACCGCAGGACCGGACAAGCCTCGGTGTGTGAACAGCAGATCTTCCTCGAACAAGGTGCGCTGTTTCCCGGTGCCGGTGCTGATGTCCACCGGCAAGGACAAACCCGCCAAAGTTGCAAACGGCTGCCAGTCGGCGGAGTTGAAGGTGAGTGGCACCAAAGCGGGGCGGGGTGCGACCACCTTCAAGCCAAACTGCTTGGCAAGGCGATAGCCTAGGTCGGTGGCGCCAATTTTAGGAATCGAGAGACCGCCGCTAGCCACCACCACCGCCTTAGCCTGTACCTCGCCTTGGCTGGTTTGTGCGCTGTAGGCGTGGCTTGTGGCATCGCTGAACTGCAGGTTTTGCAGGCTGCAAGGCTGCCAACGGGTGACCGCGCCACCCATGGCACCGGCATCGCATTCGCGCAGCAGCATATCGATCAGGTCTTGGGCGCTGCGATCGCAAAACAGCTGCCCCTTGTGCTTCTCGTGGAAAGCGATTCCGTGTTTGTGCACCAGGGCCACAAAATCAGCAGCGGTGTAGCGACTTAAAGCGCTGCGGGCGAATTGCGGGTTCTCGCCCAAAAAATGCTTGTGCGGCGAGCGTGGGTCGATGTCGCTGTTGGTGAAATTGCTGCGCCCACCGCCCGAGATGCGGATTTTTTCTGCCACCTTGGGGCTGTGGTCGATCAGCAGCACCTGCAAACCTTGTTGTGCTGCCACCCCTGCGCAAAACAGCCCTGCGGCCCCCGCGCCGATGATCAGCACATCGACCTGGGTCATGGCTGGTTCAAAAACGCTTCGATGTGTTGTGCCAGCTCAAGGGGGCGGTCGTGGTGCATCATGTGACCGGCGTCTTGGATGACCACGCTGTGGACATCTGGTACCGACTTCAAGCGTTCGTGGTACTCGGCCAAGGTGTAGCGGCCCTTCCACCATTGGTCCATGCTGTTGTCGCTGGCTTCCACGTTCAGCACGGGTGCGGTGATGCGCTGGTACATGGCCAAAATTTCGTCCACATGGAACAAGTTGGCGTTGGTCACTTTGTGAGCGGCGTGACCCAAAATTTCCCACTCGCCTTGGGCGTTGGCTTGGGCCCAATGTTGTGCCAACCATTCGGCTTTGTCGGTGGGCAAACGCGGGTTGGTTTTCATCAGGCGTTGCGCCACTGCGTTGGCACTGGGGTAGGTGCGCAAGGCCTTTTCGCCTTGGCGCAAGGCTTTCATCTCGTCCATCCACTGGGCGCAGCGGGTGGGGGCTTGTTCAGGTTTTGTGGCGGCCAGTCCAAAGCCTTCCAAATTGATGAGGCGGCGGATACGGGTGGGGCGGATACCAGCGTACTGCATGACCACATTACCGCCCATGCTGTGGCCCAACAGGTCGATCGGCCCCTCGGGCTGGAAGTGGTCGATCAGGGCGTCAAGGTCGGCCAAGTAGTCGGGGAACCAAAAATTGTCCACCTCGCCGGGGTGGGTCAAGCCATAGCCGCGCCAGTCGGGCGCGATGATGTGGCGGTCGACTTTGAGCGCATCGATCACGAACTGGAACGAGGCGCTGACATCCATCCAGCCATGCACCATGAAAAGTGGCAAAACACCCGTTTGGGGTGTTCCCCATTCCCGGACGTGGTAATTCAGATGGCGCAGCGGGACGAAGCTGCTGCGCGAGGGGCGTTGGACTTGGTACATTGCGCTGATCATAAGGACGTCTTGCATGACCACCCGTCACCTCTTGGACAACCACGCGCCCATGCTGTCGCAATTTCGCTGGCAGGTGCCCCCCCAATTCAACATCGCTGAGGTGTGTGTCAGGCGTTGGGCCCAGCATTCGCACACCGCGAACCGGCTGGCCGTCATCACACACCATGCGGATGCCCCCGCCGAGCAACACAGTTTTGCCCAAATTCAAGCCGCTGCCGATGCCTTGAGCCAAGTGCTGGCGGCCCAAGGTGTGCAAGCAGGCGACCGCGTGGCCGTGGTGCTGCCCCAGCGCTTCGAGACCGTGGTGGCTTACATGGCGATTTGGCAAATGGGCGCGGTGGTCATGCCCTTGTCGCAACTATTTGGCCCCGAGGCGCTGCAATACCGTTTGCAAGACTCAGCCGCGGTGCTGGCCATCGTGGACCATGTGTCTTCCTCTGTTGTGGCCGAATTGAAAAGCAGTTGTCCCGCATTGCGTGTTTGCATTGGCGTGGATGCAGGCTGCGCCGAGCTGATTTTTGATGGACAAGCCCATCAGGCCCATGGGTCGACCGAGGACTGGCCGCTTCATCCCACTGTGGCCCGCGACCCAGCCGTCTTGATTTATACCAGCGGCACCACCGGACCGCCCAAGGGCGCGTTGATTCCGCACCAAGCCTTGATCGGCAACCTCACCGGCTTTGTCTGCAGCCAAAACTGGTTTGGTTTTGCGCCCAATGGCAAGCCCGTGCAAGGCGATGAACTGCCTTCGGGCAGCCATGCGGTGATGTGGTCACCGGCCGACTGGACCTGGACCGGCGGCCTGATGGATGCCTTGTTACCCAGCTTGTATTTCGGGCGGCCCATCGTGGCTTGGGCTGGACGGTTTTCGGCGGAATTGGCGTTTGGTTTGATGCAGCAACACCGCGTGACCCACACGTTTTTGTTCCCCACGGCTTTGAAGGCCATGATGAAGGCCTACCCGCATCCGGCAACGCAGTTCCAGCTGGATTTGCAAGCCATCATGAGCGCGGGTGAGGCGGTAGGCGACGCGGTCTTCGCCTACTGCCAAGCCGAGTTGGGCGTGACCGTGAACGAGATGTTCGGCCAGACAGAGATCAATTACATCGTCGGCAATTGCGCCATGAATGGCGACACTACGGATGGCGTGGGTTGGCCGGCCAAGCCCAGCAGCATGGGTCGCGCCTACCCTGGGCACCGTGTGGCGGTGATCGACGAAGAAGGCCAAGAATGTCCTGTGGGTGTGCCCGGTGACGTGGCTTTGCACCGGCTCGATATGCACGGCGAGCCTGACCCGATTTTCTTTTTGGGCTATTGGAACCAGCCCGAGGCGACAGCCAGCAAGTACAGTGGCGATTGGTGCCGCACTGGGGACCTAGCTACCCGCGATGCCGACGGTTACCTTTGGTACCAAGGCCGCGCAGATGATGTGTTCAAGGCGGCGGGTTACCGCATCGGTCCCAGCGAAATTGAAAACTGCTTGGTCAAGCACCCGGCTGTGGCCAATGCCGCTGTGGTGCCCAAACCCGACCGAGAGCGCGGCAACTTGGTGAAGGCCTATGTGGTGTTGTCGGTGGGCTTCAGCGCTTCAGACGCTTTGGTGCGTGATCTGCAAGACCATGTGCGGGGCCTGCTGGCGCCTTATGAATACCCCAAGGAAATTGAATTCATCGACGCCTTGCCCATGACCACCACGGGCAAGGTGCAGAGGCGGGTGCTCAGGTTGCAGGAAGAGGAGCGGGCCAGCCAACTCACACCCTGAGCGCTGGCAATCCCACACCAGTCGCCTCGAATCCCCCATCCACCGCCACCACCTGGCCGGTGAGGTAGCTGGCTTCCTCGGACGCCAAAAACACAATCACACGGCCAATCTCGGCTTCGCTGCCATAGCGGTTCAATGGAATAGCGTCGTGGTAGGCGCTGATGATTTCCGGGCTGTGTACCGCCATGGCGAGCTTGGTTCTCACTGGGCCGGGGGCCACGCAATTCACCCGAATGCCATATTCCCCCAACTCCACCGCCTGTTGTTTGGTCATGTGAATGACCGCTGCTTTGGAGGTGCCGTAGGCCACGCGCAGGGTAGAGGCTCGCAGACCGGAGATGGAACCGATATTGACGATGGCACCACGGCTTTGGCGAAGCGCGGGGATGACGGCTTGCGAGCATAAAAACACGCCATCCAAGTTGGTCCGCATCACGGTTTGCCAGCGAGCGAAGCTGGTTTCTTCAATCGGCCCGAAGTCGGCAACCCCCGCGTTGTTCACCAGTGCGTCAATGCGCCCAGACCAGTCCAGCACGGTTTGCACCATGGCCGCCACTTGGTGCTCCTCAGACACATCGCAGTCCACAGGCAGCACTTTTTGCAGGCCATTGGCGGCGCGGTGCAGTTCTTCACTGTCGCGGTCGACCATGGCCACTTGGTAGCCCTTGGCCAAAAAAAGTTGGGTGGTGGCTAAACCGATGCCGCGAGCGGCGCCGGTGACGATGGCAGTGGGGGTGGTCTGTATATTCATGGCTGCATTTTCAGCCATCTTCACCCCACGTAAACTCCGCCCCATGAACAAACTTGACCTCACCCCCGTTCGCTTGGGTCAAAGCGATTTGCACGTCACCCCCATTTGCTTGGGCACCATGACCTTTGGTCAACAGGTGGACGAAGCCACCAGCTACACGATCATGGACCACAGCATCGCGCGTGGCGTCAACTTCTTTGACACCGCCGAGATGTACGCGGTGCCGCCCACGGCCGACACCTATGGTTTTACCGAAACCTACATTGGCAACTGGTTGTCTAAGCGACCCGGTATGCGCCAAAAAATCGTGCTGGCCACCAAAGTAGCGGGCCCCTCACGCGGCATGCCTTGGGTACGTGCAGGCGAGGGCATGACCGCGGCCGACATCTTGGCTTCTTGTGACGCCAGCTTGAAGCGCCTGAAAACCGATGTCATCGATCTGTACCAAATCCATTGGCCCGAGCGCCATGTGCCTATCTTTGGCGCGATGTACTACGACCCCTCCAAAGAAAAGTCTGTCACACCCATCCACGAACAGTTGGAAGCCATGAGCCAGTTGGTGAAAGCCGGCAAGGTGCGCTACATCGGTTTGTCCAATGAAACCTCTTATGGTGTGCATGAATTTGTTCGCTTGGCCGAACAGCACAATTTACCCCGCGTGGCCTCGGTGCAAAACGTCTATTGTTTGATCAACCGCATTTTGGACAACGGTTTGGACGAAACCATGCACCGCTTGGACGTGTCTTTGCTGGCGTATTCACCCTTGGGCTTTGGTTTGCTGACCGGCAAGTACGATGCCTCGGGTATCACTGGCGAGAACGCACCCAAGGAAGCCCGTATCAGCAAATACGAGAGCATGCGCAAGCAGCGCTGGGGTCGCCCCGAGGCACTGGAGGCTTCCAAGCGCTACAACGCCTTGGCGCAAGCCAACGGCATGACGCCCACCCAAATGGCTTTGGCGTTTTGCTACACCAACTGGCGTGTGGCCAGCACCATCATTGGCGTGACCTCGGTGGCGCAACTCGATGACGACTTGAACGCCTGGGGCACCAAGCTGTCGCCCGATGTGTTGGCTGCCATTGACGCGATCCGCTTGGAGATGCGCGACCCCGCGATTTAAGCCATGACCATTGCTTTTGAACTGCTTCACCCCTTGGTGGCCACCCTGCTGGCTTACCTGATAGGTTCTTTGTCGTTTGCCGTGGTGGTTAGTCGCTTCATGGGCTTGGCCGATCCGCGTACCTATGGCAGCAACAACCCCGGTGCCACCAATGTGCTGCGCTCGGGCAACAAAGTGGCAGCCTTGCTTACCTTGCTGCTCGATGGCGTGAAAGGATGGTTGCCGGTTTGGTGGGTGGTGCACTTCGGCGCGGTCTATGGTTTGGGGCAAGGCAGTGTGGCTTTGGTGGCACTTGCCGCGTTTGCTGGGCATGTGTGGCCGGTGTTTTTCCGCTTCAAAGGTGGCAAAGGTGTGGCCACTGCGGCGGGTGTGTTGACAGGCATTGAGCCCTTTTTGGGCTTGGCAACCTTGGCCACTTGGCTGATCGTGGCGTATTTTTCGCGCTATTCCTCATTAGCCGCCTTGGCCAGTGCTTTGTTTGCACCCGCTTATTATTTTTTAGGCCACCGCGTCGCTTGGTATTTGGATAACCGTATTTTGCTGGCGGTGGCGGTGATGAGTGCTGTGCTGATCTGGCGGCACCAAGCCAATATCGGTAAGCTGATGCGCGGCGAGGAAAGCCGTATCGGCGGCAAGAAATCGGGGTCAGATCCCAATTAACCTCATTGCGAATACAGAGAAGCTATCTCTCAAGGCACGGGTCGCAGGTTGGCCGTAGCCGACGTTGTGACAGCATGGAGGCGAGGCCGAGCCTGCGGCATGCGCCTACACAGGGATTGCTTCGTCGCTGTGCTCCTCGCAATGACGGAGTTAGTCGCGGAAGTTGTCGAAGCTGAGCGGCAGATCGGGAATATCTTTGCGGATTAAAGCCATGGCGGCTTGCAGATCGTCGCGCTTGGCGCCGGTCACCCGTACCGATTCGCCTTGGATGGCGGCCTGCACTTTGAGCTTGCTGTCTTTGATGATGCGCTGAATCTTTTTGGCGTCTTCGCTGGCGATGCCGTTGCGCACTTTCACCACTTGCTTGACCTTGTCGCCGCCCATTTTTTGCACATCGCCCTTGTCAAGAAAACGTACATCCACATTGCGCTTGGCCAATTTGTTGCGCAAGATGTCGTCTATTTGCTGTAACTGAAAGTCACTGTCACCGATCAGGGTGATGTCTTTTTCTTTGAGTTCGATGGCTGCAGAGGTGCCTTTGAAATCGAAACGTGTGCCGATTTCCTTGGCGGTGTTGTCGACGGCATTTTTCACTTCAACCAGGTCGGCTTCGCAAACAGTGTCAAAAGAGGGCATGGTTGGTACTTCAGAAGTTCAGGGTGCGACAATTCTCACATGATTATCGAGACCAACGTCCCCCTGCAGCCGCACAACAGCTTTGGCATCGCTGCCCGCGCCGAACGCTTGCTGCGTCTGCGCACCATGGACGATGTCCAAACCTTGCTCGCCGATCCCCTGCGCCTAGAGCCACATTTCGTCTTGGGCGGCGGCAGCAACATCGTCATCACGGGCGACATCAAGCGCTTGGTCATCAAGGTCGAATTGATGGGTAAGCAGCTGGTGTCTGAAGACGACAAAGCGTGGGTTATTCAAGCCGCTGCGGGCGAAGACTGGCACGACTTTGTGGCTTGGACCTTAGAACAAGGTTGGCCTGGCTTGGAAAACTTGGCCATGATTCCGGGCATGGTGGGCGCGTCGCCCGTGCAAAATATCGGCGCTTATGGGGTGGAGTTGCAAGACCGTTTTGAGTCCTTGGACGCGGTGGATTTGCTGACCGGCCAACACTTCACCTTAGACGCAGCGCAGTGCGCTTTTGGCTACCGAGACTCAGTATTCAAACACGCCGCTGCTGACAGCCGTGATTTGGGGCTGTTGGGCCGAGCCCTCATCACCCAAGTGCGGTTTCGCTTACCCAAAAAATGGAAGGCCGAGATCAGCTACGCCGATTTAGAAAAAAAGCAGGCCCAAAAAGGCGTTGCCCAACCTACCGCGCAGCAGGTGTTCGATTGGGTCTGCGAGATACGCCGCGCCAAGTTGCCCGACCCTGCGGTGATCGGCAATGCTGGCAGTTTCTTCAAAAACCCCACGGTCACTGCAGAGCAATGCCAAGACATCATTGCCCGCGAACCGCGCTTGGTGTATTACCAATTGGCCGATGGCCGCTTCAAGTTGGCTGCCGCTTGGTTGATCGACGCTTGCGGCTGGCGCGGCAAATCGGTGGGCAATGCGGCGGTCTATGAAAAACAAGCTTTGGTGATCGTCAACAAGGGCGGCTTGGCCCAACCCTGCACCGGCGGTGAGGTGGTGACCTTGGCGCAGGCCATTCAAACCAGTGTCTACGAGCGCTTTGGCATTCGCCTTGAACATGAGCCTGTGGTGGTATGAAAAAAACCTGTCTTCTCTTGATGTTGCTGTGTGGCTTGATCAGTTCACAGGCTTGGGCGCAAAACTATCCCACTAAACCCATACGCTTGGTCGTACCGTTTGCGGCGGGTGGCACCACCGACCTGATGGCGCGTATCGTCGCCGAACCCTTGGGCAAATTGCTCGGGCAAACGGTAGTGGTGGACAACAAAGCGGGTGGGGGTGGCGTCTTGGGGGCTGCAGAAGTGGCCCGAGCCGTAGCCGATGGCTACACCTTGGGGTTGGCCACGGCGTCGAGCAACGCAACCAACCCTGCCATCAACCCCAAAGTTCCTTACGCCTTGAAGGATTTTTCACCCATCACCAATATGGCTGCCACGCCCAATGTCTTGGCAGTCAACCCCGCTTTTCCTGCCAAAGACTTTGCTGGATTCTTGGCTGAGTTGCGCCGCAAACCCGGCCTGTACGACTACGCATCATCAGGCACGGGTGGCATTGGGCATTTGCAAATGGAGTTGTTCAAAAACCTGACCCAAACCTTTCTCGTGCATATCCCCTACAGCGGTGGCGGCCCCGCGTTGCGCGACACCGTGGGGGGGCAGGTGATGATCATTTTTGACAACCTGCCTTCAGCCTTGCCGCATATCAAGGACAAGCGCCTCATCGCCATGGCGGTTGCCACACCAGAGCGGCTGCCTGAGTTGCCCACTGTTCCTACCTTCAAAGAGCTGGGCTTGGAGCCGGTCAATCGCCCCGCTTTTTACGGCGTTTACGGCCCCAAGGGTATGCCCAAAGACCTGGTGCAAAAGCTCAACGCCGCGCTGCTGAAAGTCTTGCAAGACCCCGCGGTGATCAAGCGCATTGAAGCCACGGGGTCCAAGGTGATTGGCAATACCCCAGAGCAATTTGCCCAGCAGCTGAAAGCGGAGTTTGATGTGTACAAAAAGGTGGTCGATGCCCAAAAGCTCAAGCTCGACTGAGCAGCACCCTTTGGTGGATGCGTTTATCGAAGCCTTGTGGCTGGAGGATGGTTTGTCGCCCAATACCTTGGCGGCTTACCGACGCGATATGCAAGGTTTTTCGCAATGGCTAGAGGCTCAAGACTTGCATCTGGACAATGCGGGTGAAAACGATGTTCAGGCCTATTTTGCAGATCGTTTCGACCAAACCCGTGCCAGCACCGCCAATCGGCGCTTGACGGTATTACGGCGTTTTTACCAATGGGCTTTGCGTGAAAAACACGTCAGCACCGACCCCACTTTGAAACTGCTGACTGCCAAGCAAGCCCCTCGACTGCCCCAAACTCTGAGCGAAGCGCAGGTCGAAGCCTTGCTTGCTGCGCCCAACACCGAAACCCCTTTGGGCTTGCGCGACCGCGCCATGCTGGAGTTGCTCTACGCCAGCGGCTTGCGGGTCAGCGAGTTGGTCGGCCTGCCCATGCTGTCGCTGAATCTGCGCGAAGGCGTGCTGCGCATCACCGGCAAAGGCAACAAAGAGCGTTTGGTGCCATTTGGCGAAGAGGCGGCGGACAGCTTGCAGCAGTATTTGAGCCAAGCTCGTCCCGTGTTGCTCGGCAAACAACATTCGCCCGCAGTGTTTGTGAGCCAGCAAGGAGCAGCCATGTCGCGGGTGATGTTTTGGAAGCTGGTCAAAAAATATGCGCTCTTGGCAGACATCCATGTGCCCTTGTCGCCGCATACCTTGCGCCATGCATTTGCCACGCATTTGCTTAACCACGGCGCTGACCTTCGAGCGGTGCAAATGCTGCTGGGGCATTCTGATATTTCAACCACCACCATCTACACCCATGTGGCCAGAGAGCGGCTGAAAGCGCTGCACGCACAGCACCACCCGCGTGGTTAGGTGAGCGTGGTTTCTGTCAGGCGTTGCGCCATCAACCAGTCGATTTCTTCTTGCGTAAACCCCGCAGCCAAGCGGGCAGGGGTATTGAAGGGGGGCTTTAAGCGGGGCGCTGCATGGCGCAGCACCAAAGCGGGGTAATGCACCAGAGGATCTAGGCCTTGCGCTGCACAGAGGTACCTGAACCAATGGTTTCCAATCGCCACATGGCCGACCTCGTCGCGCAATATCGTCTCAAGCACTGGCTGAAACGCTTTCGCATGGGGCGACGCAGACAGCAACAATTTGGCCTGAATCAGGGGTGTGGCATCCAAACCCCGGGCTTCCAAGGTGCGAGGGACCAAGGCCATGCGGGCCGATACATCGTCGGCGGTTTTCTCGCACATGGACCATAAACCATCGTGGGCGGCAAAGTCGCCATAAGCGTGGCCCATGTCGCCTAGCAAGGTTTGCAGCAATACAAAGTGTGTGGACTCTTCGTAGGCCACGCGCAGCCAGTCTTGGTAATACTGGGGCGGCAAGCTGGCGAAACGCCAGATGGCGTCAAGCGCTAAGTTGATAGCATTGAACTCGATATGGCATACCGAATGCACCAAGGCGGCCAAACCTTTGTCGGTGTGCACAGAGCGCTGAGGCACATGCTGGGGGTTTTGCAGCAGGGGTTTTGCTGGCCTGCCCGGAGCCTTGTGTTCCAGGTCTTGCAGCGCGGCTTGAACATCCAAAGAATGAAGCTGCCGCTCCAGCCAAAGCTGCTGCACCGCCTGTACTTTGTCAGTGGCTTGGGTTTCACACAATGCCCGATAGGCGGCTTCTCGCAATTCCATCCCTACAATTGTAGAAACCTCAATGAACGGCAAACCCATGGCTATATACCAACTCGACGACCACATCCCTCAGATTGACCCCAGCGCTTGGGTAGCAGACTCTGCCCAAGTGATGGGGGCTATCACCTTGGAGGCCAACACCAGCGTGTGGTTTGGCGCAGTGTTGCGTGGCGACACCGAGACCATCCATATTGGCGAGGGCAGCAATGTGCAAGATTTGGCCGTCATCCATGCTGACAACGGCTTGCCCGTGGTGGTGGGCAAAAACGTCACCGTGGGCCATCAAGTCATGCTGCATGGTTGCACCATAGGCGACGAAAGCCTGATTGGCATTGCAGCCGTGGTGTTGAATGGCGCTCGCATTGGCCGCCATTGCGTGGTGGGTGCTGGCTCGGTGGTCACCGAGGGCAAATCGTTCCCTGACGGCAGCCTGATCATGGGCACCCCCGCCAAAGTGGTGCGAGAACTCACGCCCGAGCAAATTGAAGGCTTGCGCATGAGTGCCAAACATTACACCCAAAATGCAATGCGTTTCAAAAACGGTTTGAAAAAAATCGCATGAGTGAGTTGCATAAATTTTTGTTTGAAGGCTTGCCGGTTCGTGGTGTGTTGGTGCGATTGACCGACAGTTGGCAAACCGTGCTGGCCAAGCGTGCGGCCAATGCGGAAACCGGCGCTTACCCGCCAGCCGTGAGAGCCTTATTGGGCGAGATGACGGCAGCAGCTGTGTTGATGCAAGCCAACATCAAATTCAGCGGCGCTTTGGTGTTGCAGATGATGGGCGAGGGCCCCTTGAAGTTAGCCGTGGTGGAGGTGCAATCCGATATGCGTTTTCGCTCCACCGCCAAAACCATCGGTGAGGTCACTGAGGGCATGGGACTGGCTGACATGGCCAATCAGCGCAACCTCGGGCGCTGCGCCATCACCCTTGATCCCTTGGGTCGCCGCCCCGGTCAGCAGCCCTACCAAGGCGTGGTGCCTTTGTACGATGACCAGCGCGAACCCTTGAGCCGCTTTAGCGATGTGTTGGCGCATTACATGTTGCAAAGCGAGCAACTTGACACCACTTTGGTCTTGGCTGCCAATGACGACATCGCGGCTGGTTTGTTGATTCAGCGTTTGCCGATGCATGGCGCAGCCAATTTGGCAGGCAAAGAAAGCATGGCGGATGAAGCCGAGATTGGTCGCAATGAAGACTTCAACCGCATAGCCATTCTTGCGCAAAGCCTCACCAGCGAAGAACTGCTGACGTTATCCACTGACAAAATCCTGCACCGCTTGTTTTGGCAAGAAACTATTCGCCGTTTTGAGCCGGCCTCGGCTGACGAAGCGCCACGGTTTTCTTGTTCTTGCAACCGCGATCGTGTCAGCAATATGCTGCTCGGCTTGGGGCAAGAAGAGGCCAACAGCATCTTGGCAGAACGCCCCTTGATAGAGGTTGGATGCGACTTTTGTGGCCAGCAATACCGCTACGATGCGGTGGATGCAGCCCAATTGTTTGCCCAGCAGGCAACGATTCAACCCCCAGGCTCATCGGCCTTGCAATAAGCCCGAAAAAAGCCGCTGCTCGCAATCGGGGTCGCTGCAGGTTTCGCACACGCCTTGCCAACGCACAGGCAGGGCCTGCCGGGCGAAGCCTTGCAGGGCTGAAGCAGCCTGCGTCGTCATGGCCAAGCTCGAAGGGCTGACGCCATCTGGCGGCAATATCGCCAACAAGCATTGCGCCACCAATGCCTGTCCGATACCGTGGATGACTTGGAAAGATAGGCCTTGGTCCAACAGGATGGCTCGCCATGCTTGGGCCTTGGCGGCGTCTTCAGGATTGACGCACAACAAAATGCGTGAAGACAAAGAGGGTGGTGTCCAAGCTGAGTCGCTCTGGGGGGGGTGATGCGGTGTGTGCAGCGTCCAGTGTGGCGCAAACTGCTTTAAAGCTGGCCCAAGCGCCTCAGACAAGTGTTGTAGGCGATGCGGTGAAAGCCCAAGCAAAACAATGTCCATGCTCGCCTTATTTGGCGATTTGGACAAAGATTTCGTTGGGTTTGACCATGCCAATTTCAGAGCGAGCACGCTCTTCCACCATCTCCATGCCGTCACGCAAGTCGCGCAGCTCGGCACGCATTCGCTCTAGCTTCAGCTCGGCTTGGGTGTTAAGCGCTAGCTGTGTTTGGTATTGCTGGCGAAGACGCCACACATCGGGAATGCTGCCACGCCCAAACCACAGCTGCAGCTGGAAAACCACCAACAGCGTGAGCAGAATGAGGGGAACGGGACGACGCATGGATACTACTTCGGTCGGTTTCAGTGGCGCAGATTGTAAAAGGCCGCT
>CAMCWS010000027.1 GCA_945882755.1 Bordetella parapertussis
GTGGAGTTATGTCTTGAAGGTGGTATTGAGCGAAGCATGGGCAAAGCCAAACGAGTAATAGATCAGCGTTGATATCAACTCAGTTTTGCTGCGTGTCACTGAGCCAACTCCCTACCTTGACTGGGTCCGCAATCTGCAGCCGCCACAAAGGTGCAGGGTCGGTGGTGGGCAGGACAAAATTCAATCGAAGCAATAAACCATCTCGTGCTACCAAAGCTTTGCACTCCTTGGCCTTGCCTAGCAAGAGCTGCAATTGATCCAGACGCTGCAAGCGCCAAGATTGCAGGGTTTTGCCGCGACCAGTCTCTATGCCAAGCCACTCGTCGCCAGAAGAGAAACCAGCAAGCTCGGCAGCACTGTTACGCAAGACGGTTTGGATATGCACGCTATGGTCTTCCTTGACGCGTATGCCAATTTGTTGTGCCAAGGGCGATGCTTCATATTGAATACCGACACCTTGTTGAGCTAAAACCTCAGCCAAGGGAAGTTCTTCAACCGTATGTACCCATGAATGCAAGGTTTTACGCCACGACTTACCACTGATGGAATAAAGGGCTTTAAGTAAATCGTCTTCTGAGATGGGGCCACCTTGGCTTTGTTGCCAAAGTTCTCGCATCACAACATCTAGGCTATGCCCCATTTGCCGCAATGAAAGGTCTAAACAAAGTGCGATAAGTGAGCCCTTGGTGTAGTAGCTCACGGTGATATTGGGCGTATTGCTATCAGGCCGGTAATACTTGGTCCACGCTTCCATGCTTGCCTCTGCAACGGACTGAGCCTGCCTGCCGGGAGTTTGCAAATATTGTTGGACAGATTTAGTGAGCAACTTCAGATAAAGCGCTGGTGAAATTAACTCCGCACGGCAAAGCATCAAGTTGTCGTAGTAATCAGTGAAGCCCTCAAAAAACCAAAGCATGTCTGTGTACTGCTCGCATTGGTAGTTGTAGCTCAGGTAATTTGAAGGCCTGAGCCGTTTGACATTCCAAGCATGAAAGTACTCGTGGCTGAAAAGACCCAGTAAGCCGATGTAGTCGTCGCTGGGGTGCTTGTCGGTGTGCTTGGGTAAGTCTTTGCGCCTGCAAAGTAAAGCTGTGCTGTTTTTATGCTCGAGTCCGCCGTAGCCGTCAGCGACTGTATTTAATAAAAAAACATAGTTCGCAAATGGCGGTGTTGCCGATTTGTGCCAAAAGTGAACGATGGTTTTGCAAATACGCTCCACATCTTTTTTCAGGCGTTGTGCGTCAAATGATGGGGCTGCACCCGTGACCACAATCTGGTGCTTCGCCTTTTGAATGGCAAAGTCCGTTCGAGAAAAATCAGAAAGCTCAAAAGGGCTGTCTGCAAGTTCGTCATAGTCTTGGGCGTGGTAAGTTCCAAAACCTGCGCTGTTAACACGCACAGAGTTCAGCGACGTGGCTACTTGCCATTCGCTGGTATGTTTTGGCGGCATCAACTCTAAGCTGATGGCGTCCTGTGTTTGCCCCAGCACCTGAACAAACATACTGGTACCGTTGAAAAAACCTCTGTGTGAATCTAGCCAAGCAGTGCGAACCGAATGGTCATGGGCATGTACAAGGTACTGCAATTGCAATGGCTTATTGGTTTTTGACTCACTGACCCATGTGCATTTATCCAATTGTTGGACAGCGACGGTTTTCCCATCTTGGGTGGCTTCAAATCCACTGAGTTGTTTGGAGAATTCTCTGACCAAGTAACTCCCTGGAATCCACACAGGGAGTTGAAATTTTTGTTTTGAGCGTGGATGCTGAACAAACACAACAATGCGCCAAAGATGCGCATGTGCATTTTCAATGCTTACTTGGTAATGAATGCCACGTTGCTGAGCGCCTTTAGAGGACATAGGTTGGGTGGTTGTCAAGGCTTTGCAGAAGAAAGCAATTTTTCTATTTGGGCCATTTCTACCGCCCCTGAAATACGTGACCCATCAGAGAAGATGGTGGTGGGTGTGCCACTGATTCTTTGTTTTTGACCGAAATCAACATTTCGCTTAAGCGCCGCTGCATCGCAGCCTGTTGGATTGGGCGATTGGTCTCTGAGCATGAAATCTTGCCAAGCTTTGGACTGGTCTTTGGAACACCAAATGGCTTTGGATTTCTCTACAGAATCCTTACCTAGGATGGGATACAAAAACAGGTAAACAGTTACGTTGTCAATGTTTTGAAGTTCTCGCTCGAATCGCTTGCAATAGCCACAGTTCGGGTCTTCAAATATGGCCATCTTGCGCTCACCTTTGCCACGAACCATCACGATGGCGTCTTTGATAGGCAAAGATTTGAAATCCACCGCCATGATTTTTTGTATACGCTCTTCAGTGAGATCACGCTGATTTTTGGTATCAATCATGTGTCCCTGAATTAAAAAATTGGCAGCAGCGTCTGTGTAAAAAATTTCTGTTCCGTCTACCCGCAATTCAAACAAGCCTGGCATGGGTGTGCGTTTGATTTCGTCAATCGGACGTATATGCGGCATGCGCTCTTTAAGGGTCTTGCGGATGAACGCTTCTTCCCCTTGCGCAAAAACAGTTTGCAACAACAGGCCATTCATGAATACCAAGAGAAACTTGAAAAAAGTAGGCATAAGAGTTTTCATTAAATTGAGGGGTGCATGGCTTGATGCATGGTCCATTGCTTCAGATGCGACATTTGGTCAAATTGACTCATGCCCCAGTTCCGCATGGATTTTGCAAGTGTGTGTGGATGTGAAAACAAGCGTTGTAAGCCATCGCAGGCAAGCCAGGTTGGCAACAAGCCTGATTTGCGTTCTCGCTCATAACGCCGCAGCAAATATTTGTCACCCACACCCCGCCAATACTCTTTGCCTTCTCGAAGCAACAGAACTTTAGCGAGGGCAGCCGCATCAGCCAAGCCTAAATTCAAACCCATGCCTGCCAGTGGGTGGACTGTGTGTGCAGCATCTCCTGCCAGCACCCAGCTGTTGCCATTTTCGAAAGATCCGCTCCATTGGGTTGATTGTGCGGCCTGCAAAGGCCATATGCCTTTGGCGCTGATCACTTGCAAATTTCCCAAAGTGGATTGGCTGGCGTTTGTCAATGCCAACGAAAGCGCTTCATCTGTTGCTTCATATTGGGAGAGGGCGCGTTCGCTGGGCATAGACCAGACCACTGCCGCTTCATTGCTGTGAGGTCCACCCAAGGGCAACAGGGCTAAGACGGACAAACCTGTTGCATCTTGGCTAAACCATTGCAAGGCCCGCTGATTGTGCGGTAAGGCGCAACGTACGCGGGTAGCCAAAGCATGTTGGGAATAAGGCAAAGCTTGGAAGTCAATGCCAAGCTCTTTGCGTGTCAAACTGTTTTTCCCCTCGCACACAATGGTCAGTGGCGCTGGTACATTGTTTTCAACTCGCTCTATGCTGTGCTGAAACCCAACAGCTTCATGTAGCAAGCCCTCAAGTGCTTGCACATCCACGATATGGTTAAGGTATTCCCCAAAGGGCGCATTAAAACTCAGCTTGCCTGCCTGATCGCCCCAAATTTCCATGCCAGTCACGGGCGTTGCGAACTCGGCACTCGGCCAGCACCTTAAATCTGTCAGCAGCCCTTGCGAGCTTGAATTGAGTGCGAAAGCTCTCATGTCAATAGCCTGAGTTGGTGCACCGACAAGCGCGATCCGAAGACGTTGACGTGCCAATAGCAGCGCCAAGGTACTGCCCACAATACCATTGCCACGGATGCAAACATCGTAAGTTGTCGTCATGCTTGCCATTGTAGAAGTTGCCTGCACGTAGAATTTGGATTAATTACGAAACCCTACCATTCGGTATAGATTGAAAGATTCTCATGAGTTTGAAATGCGGCATCGTCGGCCTGCCCAACGTGGGCAAGTCCACCCTCTTCAATGCCCTGACCAAGGCCGGCATCGCGGCTGAAAACTACCCGTTTTGCACCATTGAGCCCAATGTCGGTGTGGTGGAAGTGCCCGACCCGCGACTTCAGCAGTTAGCGAGCATCATCACCCCAGAACGCATCGTGCCCGCCATCGTGGAGTTTGTGGACATCGCTGGCTTGGTGGCTGGTGCCAGCACCGGAGAGGGTTTGGGCAATCAGTTTTTGGCCCATATCCGCGAGACCGACGCCATCGTCAATGTGGTGCGCTGCTTTGAAGACGACAACGTGATCCACGTCGCTGGCAAGGTCGACCCCATCTCAGACATCGAAGTGATCCAAACCGAGCTGTGCTTGGCTGACCTCAACAGCGTGGAAAAAGCCCTGCACCGGGTACAAAAAACCGCGCGTTCGGGTGACAAAGAGGCAGCCAAATTGGTGGCCATTTTGGAGAAATGCCAACTCGCTTTGAACGACACCAAACCGGTGCGCACCATTGAATTCAGCAAAGAAGAAAAGCCTCTCCTCAAACAGTTTTTCCTGATCACTGCCAAGCCCGCGATGTTCGTGGCCAATGTCTCAGAGAACGGCTTCGAGAACAACCCTTTGCTCGACCGACTCACAGCATACGCAAAATCACAAAACGCCCCCGTGGTGGCCATATGTGCCAAGCTCGAAGCCGAGATGAGCGAGATGAGCGACGCAGACCGCGATATGTTTTTGGCCGAACTCGGCCAAACCGAGCCCGGCTTGAACCGTTTGATACGCTCGGCCTACACCTTGCTGGGGCTGCAAACCTATTTCACCGCAGGCGTGAAAGAGGTGCGGGCCTGGACCATCCGCGTCGGTGACACCGGCCCGCAGGCCGCAGGCGTGATCCACACCGATTTCGAGAAGGGCTACATCCGTGCCCAAACCATTGCGTTCGACGACTTCATCCAGTTCAAAGGTGAGCAAGGTGCGAAAGACGCGGGCAAGATGCGCGCCGAAGGTAAAGAGTACGTGGTCAAAGACGGCGATGTGATGAACTTTTTGTTCAGTTCTTGAACCACTGTGTGTCCCTAGGCATGTATAAAAGGTATTAGAAATTGCCAACCATAAATGAGTAATAAATAGCGCAAGCCTTTGCCTATGGCCATGTAAACCACGCAGGGCACCAAAGGCAGGCGCAAATAACCCGCCACCACACACAATGGGTCGCCAATGATGGGGAGCCAAGCCCCCAAACAGGCTGGGGGGCCAATGCGTTCTAGCCAAGTTAAAGCGCGCATATGCACGGTCACATGGTCTTGGTGCAAATGTTTCGCCATCCACCGTTCTGCACCGTAGCCCATCCACCAACCTATGACGCCACCCAAGGTATTGCCCAGCGTGGCAATCAGCAGCGAGGGCCACAGCAAATCGGGATAAAACGCAAGCAAGGCCAACAACACTGGTTCAGAGCCCAAAGGCAGCAAGGTAGCGGCCAAGATGGCGCAGACAAACAAAACCACCAATCCCATTTCTGGTGTGGCCACATTTGTCAATAGGTTTTGAAAAAAATATTCCATCTTTTCTCAGTGTAAACGTGAGCTTCATCCTGAGAAGCGCCGCTAGAATCGTGCCTCGTTTTTAAGCACTCAGATTCACCATCCAACTCATGCGTATCGGCCACTACGAATTACCCCACTCTGTTTTTGCAGCCCCTATGGCTGGCGTGACAGACAGGCCTTACCGCAATTTGGTCAAGCAACTGGGTGCAGCTTATGCAGTTTCAGAGATGGTCACATCACGCGCAGACCTTCGCGACAGCTTGAAAACTTCGCGTCGTCTTGACCACACAGGTGAAAGTGGACCCATCGCTGTACAAATTGCAGGCACTGACGCTGAGATGATGGCCGAGGCTGCAACTTACAATTTGCAACGTGGTGCCCAAATCATCGACATCAATATGGGCTGCCCTGCGAAAAAAGTTTGCCAGAAATGGGCGGGATCGGCTTTGATGCAAGACGAAGCTCTGGCGATGTCCATCATTGAAGCAGTCGTCAAAGCTGCTTTGCCATTTGGTGCGCCTGTCACTTTGAAAATGCGCACCGGTTGGCGCTGCGATCAACGCAATGCAGTTACTTTGGCCAAGCAAGCCGAATCAGCCGGTGTACAAATGATCACTGTTCATGGCCGTTCGCGTGACCAAGGTTATAAGGGCCAAGCAGAGTACGACACCATTGCCCAAGTTAAAAGAGCCGTAGCTGTTCCCGTGGTCGCCAATGGCGACATTGATTCACCTCAAAAAGCCCAACAGGTTCTGCATCTCACCGGCGCAGACGCTGTGATGATCGGTCGTGCCGCGCAAGGTCGACCATGGCTATTTCGCGAGATACACCATTACTTGGCCCATGGCACGCTGTTGGCGCCTCCTTTGGTGGCAGAGGTTAAGCGTTTGTTGATGCACCATTTGGAAGAGCACTACAGTTTGTATGGAAGCTTCACAGGTGTGCGCACGGCCAGAAAGCACATTGCTTGGTACGTCCAAGGCCTAGCCGGTGCAACAGAATTTCGAAAGCATTTAAATGCAATAGAGGACTGCCACAAACAGTCCTTGGCAGTTGCTGATTTTTTAGATGCAATAGGGCAACAGGCTGATCGCTTGACCTATTCGGCATCTGCGAACGAGTTGGAGACTACAGAATGAGCAAGAAGCAAATAGAAGAAGCCGTACGCCACAGCTTAGAGGTCTACTTCAAAGACCTGCGCGGAGAAGATCCTGATCAACTGCATACGATGATGATTCAGGTGATGGAAAAACCTTTGTTGGATGTCGTTATGAAGCATGCCGAGGGCAATCAGTCCCGCGCAGCGGTGTGGCTAGGTCTGAATCGCAATACCTTGCGCAAGAAGCTCACTGAACACAAATTACTGTGATCAACTTTTTGGTACTGAAGCAAGCAGAAAAAGGAATCCTATGAAAGCGCTTATTTCCGTCTCTGATAAGACTGGAATTGTGGAGTTCGCCCAAGCTTTGCATCAGTTAGGTATTCAGTTGATCTCCACAGGGGGTACCGCTCAACTGCTGAGTGCCCAAGGCTTGCCCGTTCAAGAGGTGGCCGAACTGACAGGTTTTCCCGAGATGCTGGACGGCCGAGTGAAAACCTTGCACCCCATGGTTCATGGCGGATTGTTAGCACGTCGTGATATGCCATCGCATATGCAAGCTTTGCAAGATCACGGCATTGAAGCCATTGATCTATTGGTCGTCAATCTCTATCCCTTTGAAGCCACGGTAGCAGCTCCTGACTGTTCATTGGAAGAAGCCATTGAAAACATCGATATTGGTGGTCCGGCGATGGTGCGCAGCGCCGCGAAAAATTGGAAACATGTGGCTGTGGTGACCGACGCTGGCCAATACACAACGGTGCTTCAGGAGTTGCAACAAAAAAATGCCCTGAGTGAGTTGACTCGTTTTCAATTGGCAGTGAGTGCCTTCAACCGAATCAGCCAATACGACGGTACGATCAGCGATTACTTGTCGTCCTTGGATTTATCCACCCAGCAAAGAAGTCTGTTTCCCGGGCAAGCCAATGGCCGTTTCATCAAGTTGCAAGATCTGCGCTATGGTGAAAATCCCCATCAACTTGCCGCTTTCTATCGTGACACGCATCCAGCACCTGGCTCTTTGGTCACTGCACGTCAATTGCAAGGCAAGGAGTTGTCTTACAACAATATTGCAGATGCAGACGCCGCATGGGAGTGCGTCAAGAGTTTCGATTCGCCTGCTTGCGTTATTGTTAAGCATGCCAATCCCTGCGGTGTTGCGCTGGCAGAAGATGCATTGTCTGCCTATCGAAAGGCCCATCAAACTGATCCTACTTCTGCCTTTGGCGGCATCATTGCATTTAACTGCCCTATCGATTTGGCAACAGCGCAAGCTTTGGGGCAACAGTTTGTTGAGGTGCTGATGGCACCTTCGTTTACCGGTGAAGCGCTTCAATTGCTGCAAACCAAAGCCAATGTTCGGGTGTTGCAAATCGCGCTGCCCCCAGGCGGAGATGACGCTTGGTCTCAAGGGCTTAACGCTATCGATGTCAAACGCATTGGCTCAGGCTTGCTGATGCAAACGGCTGACAACCATTTGCTTCGACTCGAAGACATGCAAGTCGTGACCAAGCTTCAACCCAGTGCTTCCCAAATGCAAGATATGTTGTTTGCTTGGAAGGTGGCTAAGTTTGTCAAGAGCAACGCCATTGTTTTTGTGGGCAGTGGCATGACGTTGGGCGTAGGTGCTGGGCAAATGAGCCGACTTGACTCTGCGCGTATGGCGGGCATCAAGGCGGGTCACGCAAATTTATCTCTCAATGGCTCGGTTGTTGCCAGCGATGCTTTTTTCCCTTTCAGAGATGGCTTGGATGTGGTGGTCGACGCTGGCGCTGTTTGCGTGATTCAACCTGGTGGTTCCGTGCGAGATGCTGAAGTCATTGCTGCCGCAGATGAGCGAGGCGTGGCCATGGTATTCACGGGTGTGCGTCATTTCCGTCATTGATACAGATCAATTTGTCATACTATTGACATAAAAAACATATAGGAAATGCTGTAGGATCACTTATCTTATTAGGGGTATTACATGCGTGCCATCAAGCAAGCTAAAAAATTGATAGAACAAAATCCAAATTCTGCTGTTGGACAAACGTTTTCCAAACTTATTCTTTCCCTAGAGTCTGATATTGAATTCTCTGTTAAAGATCTTTATAGCTTAAATACCGGCGAGTTTGATTTGGCGATCGAGGTACTGAAAGACTGGCGTATCGATCGTTTCTATATTGGGAAGGCCAAGGCGTTTGACACGGCCACCCACGCTCAAATTATTGCTGTCCAAAAATAAGCCAACCAGTCCCTGTCTGATAAGGGCTAGTTACAGAAAACGTTTCACAAAGAAGCAAACACCTCGGCGGCGGCTTGCACCGTGGTGGCAATGTCATCTGCCGAGTGCGCACCACTGACAAAACCAGCTTCGTACAGCGCCGGTGCGATGTACACGCCGCGGTCGAGCAAGCCGTGAAAAAGTTTGTTGAACTTGGGGCTGTCGCTGGTCATGACCTTGGCGTAGTTTTGCGGCAACTCGGGCAACAAAAAGAAACCAAACATACCGCCTTGGCAATCGGCGCTGAAGGGCACACCGGCTTTGGCGGCAGCGGCTTTGAGGCTATCGACCAAACTTTGGGTTCGGGCTGAGAGCGCATCGAAGAAACCAGGTTTGGAAATTTCTTTCAAGGTGGCCAGACCGCAGGCGGTGGCGACGGGGTTGCCGCTCAGGGTGCCTGCTTGGTAAACAGGACCCAAGGGTGCGAGTTGCTCCATAACAGCACGCTTGCCACCAAACGCGGCCAAGTGCATGCCGCCACCGATCACTTTGCCCAATACCGTCACATCGGGCTCAAAGCCGGGAATGGATTGGGCATACACACTTTGGGCGCTGCCCAAGGCGACTCGGCAGCCGGTCATCACCTCGTCAAACACCAACAATGCACCGTGCTGGGTGCAGAGCTCACGGCAGCGCTTCATGAAGGGCACGCTGGCACGCACAAAGTTCATATTGCCGGCGATGGGCTCGATCATCAAACAGGCCAGCTCTTTGCCGTGCAGGGCAAAGGCTTCTTCCAGTTGGGGGATGTTGTTGTACTCGAGCACCAAGGTGTGCTGCACCACTTCGGGGGGTACACCGGCGCTGGTAGGGTTGCCAAAAGTGGCCAAACCCGAGCCGGCTTTCACCAGCAGCGCATCGGCGTGGCCGTGGTAGCAGCCCTCGAACTTGATGAACTTGCTGCGCCCTGTGGCACCACGCGCTAAACGCAATGCGCTCATGCCCGCTTCGGTGCCGGAGCTGACCAAGCGCACCATGTCCATCGAGGGCATGAGTTTCAACAGAGCCTCCACAAGTTCAATTTCGCGCTCAGTGGGAGCGCCGTAAGAGAAGCCCTCCAACACGGCTTTTTGCACTGCCTCGACCACCGCAGGGTGGCCATGGCCCAAGATCATCGGGCCCCAAGAACCGATGTAATCGATGTAACGCTTGTCGTTAGCGTCCCAAAAATAAGCGCCTTGGGCACGTTTGACAAAGCGCGGTGTGCCGCCCACCGCGCGAAAAGCGCGAACAGGTGAATTCACGCCGCCGGGGATGACAAGGCGGGCGCGGTCGAAGAGGGTTTGGTTCAGATCAGTCATGGTTTCAGTGAATAAACATCAATGTCGTGTTTGGTGGGCGGGTAAAGAGAAGTCGTCAGCAGTTGCGGCAGCATCGTCGTCATCTTCAAACCCGCTGCCTTCGTCTACGCTGTGCGCCCAAAACAGCCGATCGGCAACGGCATGACCCATGCCTGGGCGAAAACCAGCGTCTAAGCTGCCATCGAGGTAGCCAAGTGCTTCTCCAGCAGCAGCTTCCAAATCGTCGCCCATGGCAAGCAAGCCAGCCAAAGCGGCACTCAAGGTATCACCAGCACCAGTGAAGACTGCATCAAAGCGTTCAATGGTTTCGCTGACGATCACATTCAAAGGTGTGGCCAAGGCGTTTTCAGTATGTTGGCCACCTGTTTGGGGCATGCCCGTGACAAACGTGTAAGGCACCCCTTTATCGGCCGCGGCTTTGGCCAAATCTCTGGCAGTGGGACTGCGGTCGCTGCCCCATTCTGGAAGCAGCCAACGCCACAAGGTGCTGTGGTTTCCCACCAAAACCGTTGTTTGAGGCAACACCAGTTCCATGAAAGCGTCTTGGTAAGCGTCGATGGGTTCATCTTGCCACCACGACAGACTGGGCATGTAGGCAACCACGGGCACATCGGCGTAGTCAGCACAAATTTCAGCCACCGTGGAAAGAACATCAGGGGAACCACAAAAACCAATTTTGATTACTTGAACCGCAATGTCTTCCAAGATGGTGCGGGCTTGTTCATCAACCGCTTCATCGTCCATCGCAATATGGTCGAAAACCTCGGCGGTATCGCGCACATAACTTCCCGTGGAGATCGCCAATACATGAGCGCCTACAGAAGACATCGCCAAGATGTCTGCGGTTAAACCACCTGCGCCGCTGGGATCGTTGGTATTGAAACACAGCACACAAGGGTGCGCCATTTCCTCTGATTGGCCTTCATCAGGCAGGGGGGTAGGAGTGTTCATGTGCCATCTATAGAATCTGATTCATTCTATGCCACCGCTCTAGCGGGTTTTACCTTAACAACCAGAAAGAAATGACTGTGAACAAGACTTGGATGTGCTTGATTTGTGGATGGATTTACGACGAAGCTGCTGGAGCGCCTGAAGAGGGTATAGCCCCAGGAACGCCTTGGGAGCAAGTGCCCATGAATTGGACCTGCCCTGAGTGCGGTGCTCGCAAGGAAGATTTTGAAATGGTGCAAATCTAGGCGCCCAGCTAGATCAGTCGTTCTTGCTTTTCACCACGCTGTAACGCATCAAGGTTTTCAAGCGGGCCTTGGCGTGGTCAACAATGGGCAGTGGATAAGTCTTGCCCAGCGTGACATTGGCCGCCTCCAAAACCAAGGGCTTTGCCAACCAAGGTGCGTGAATCGCGTCGCTGGGCAGCGCTGCAAGTTGAGGTAAGTAGCGGCGAATAAATTTCCCCTGCGAATCAAACTTTTCGCTTTGGCTGATGGGGTTGAAGATACGAAAGTAAGGCTGAGCATCGCAGCCACTGGAACTGGCCCATTGCCAACCGCCGTTGTTGGCAGCCAAATCAAAATCGATCAGTTGCTGAGCGAAATACTGTTCGCCCCAGCGCCAATCGATGCCCAAGTCTTTCACCAAGAAACTGGCCACCACCATGCGTAAACGGTTGTGCATATAGCCGGTTTGGTTGATTTGTGCCATGGCCGCATCGACCAGTGGATAGCCTGTTCGCCCTTCACACCATGCGGCAAACAATTGTTTAGCTTCCTTGCCGGTTTCCCAATCAATCGCGTCATAGACAGGCTTAAATGATTGTTTAACAACCCGTGGGTGGTGGTGCAATATTTGGTGGTAAAAATCTCGCCAAATCAATTCGCCCAGCCATGTTTGTGCACCTGCATCCCCCTCTACCGCTAAAGGGTAAGCCAGTCGGGCTAAGCGTCTGGTTGACACCGTACCAAAGCGCAAATGCACACTCAGGTAGCTCGGTCCTTTCACGCTGGGGAAATCGCGGGTTTGCTGATACTGGCTGATCCGTTTGACAAAGTCTTTGAGCAAAAGCTGTGCGCCGCTGGCGCCAGCTTGTATGTGAAGCGCAGCTAAATCGACTGTTTGAAAGCCAATGTCTTCTAGGCTAGGAATGGGACGTCGCAAGGCCTCAGGAATAGGGGCCAGCTGACCGGCAGAAGGCTTGACTTGTTTTTCAGCCAAATCAGCAGCAGTGACTTTCTTCAGCCAATTGTTTTTGTAAGGCGTGAAAACACCATAGGGCTGACTGTTTTGAGTCAAGATTTCACTTCGCTCAAAGACCACATGGTCTTTGAAGCTGACGAAGGCCACGCCTTGGTTGGCAAGTACACCTTTGGCTGTCGTATCCCGCGTCAATGCATAAGGTTCATCATCATGGTGGGTGAAGACGGCTTGAACGCCCAGCTCTGTAACCAATTGCTGCAAACACGCAACTGGTTCTCCATGGCGCACCAAAAGTCCGGCCTCTTCTTCGCCTGAAAGCGTGCGCAATTGCTGGTCCAGATCAACCAAACTGCCATGGATAAATGCCACCCGACGGTCATGGCGTGGAAGACTTTCAAGAATGGCAGTATCAAAAATAAAGACGCAAAAAACCTGCTTGCTTCGCAGCAGGGCGTGGTGCAGTGCCGTGTGGTCATCTGCGCGTAAATCGCGTCTAAACCACACCAGAGAGCGGTCAAAAAAGTCCCTAGAGTTTGGCTTCATATTCACCCTTTAAAATAACCCAATGACTCAAGATTTCGAACCCATCAACCTGACGCATCATTTTTTGATTGCCATGCCCGGTTTGATGGACGAATCATTCAATCGCAGCGTGGTTTACATGTGTGAGCACAGCGACCGAGGTGCTTTGGGCTTGATTATCAACAAACCCAGTACCCTGCGTATGCAAGACCTGTTCGAAAAGGTTGAGCTCAATTTGGGTCGTTCTGATTTGATTGAAATCCCTGTCTTTCAGGGTGGCCCAGTGCACACAGAACGCGGATTTGTTTTGCATGAGCCCCTGTCCAACACCATGACTGCTGCTGAAGCCAGTGAGGCAGCTTATGCCTCAACCCTTTGTATTCCAGGTGGCTTAGAGATGACCACCTCCAAAGATGTGCTTGAAGCCTTGTCCACCGGTGCTGGTCCCAGACGTGTGCTTATCACCCTCGGTTACTCGGCATGGGCGCAAGGACAGCTGGAATCCGAACTGGGGGAGAACAGCTGGCTCACAGTGCAAGCCGATCCACAGGTGATTTTTGACACCCCCATTGAGCAGCGTTATGACCGTGCTTTGGCTCTTTTAGGTTTACAAGCTTGGATGCTTTCACCTCAGGCGGGTCACGCGTGAGTCTGGCGGTGTCCCCAACCGCTGCAACCGAGTTGCACTCTTTTTTGGCTTTTGACTTTGGACAACAACGCACCGGCGTAGCGTATGCGTCTCGTCTGCTGGGGCAAGCCAAGCCACAAGGCACGGTTCATGGCTCTGGCCAAGCACGCTGGACATCTATCACCAAGCACATAGACGAGTGGCAACCTGACGCTTTGGTCGTCGGTGTGCCATACCACCCCGATGGGGCAGCGCACGAAAACACCCTTCATGCACAAAAATTTGCTAGGCAACTGCGTGGGCGTTACAACTTGCCTGTGTTTGAGGTAGATGAACGTTACTCAACCACTGAAGCTCGCAGCCAATGGGCGTTAGATGTTGATGCGGCTTCTGCGTGTGTCATTTTGAATCAATTTCTGCGAAGCCTGAGCTCATGAACACTGAATATTCGTCACTAGATGCACAAACGCTTTACCAGCAGTTGTTCATCAGCTTGCAATCAACGCTCGCCTCTGATGCACATTTGGTGGGTATCACCACTGGGGGAGCTTGGTTGGCAGAGCGTTTGCAGCGCGACTTGAGTCGACAAGTTCCCTTTGGCATCGTGTCTTCCTCTTTGCACAGAGATGATTTTTCCAAGCGAGGCATGGCAGAAAGCCTTGCCACCAAATTACCTTTTGAAGTCGAAGGTGCCGTCATTTGGTTGATTGACGACGTGCTTTTCACTGGCCGCACCATACGCGCTGTGGTCAATGAGCTGTATGACTACGGTCGCCCCAAAGCGATTCATCTGGCGGTGTTGGTAGATCGCGCCGGACGTGAGTTGCCCATTCAGGCTGATATTGCAGTGACCCATGTGACTTTGCCCGCAGAGCAGACCTTGCGCTTGAAGCAAGACAGTCAAGGCCAATTTGCGTTTTCATTAGAAGGCTAGCCCATGCTGTACAAACGCAATCCCCAACTGAACAAAAACGGCGAACTCATTCATCTGCTGTCCACCGAAGGCCTGTCGCGTGAGATCCTGACACATATCTTGGATACGGCCACCCAGTTTGTTTCGCTGAGTGACCGCGATGTCAAGAAAGTACCTCTTTTGAGAGGTAAGTCGGTTTTTAATCTTTTTTTTGAAAACAGCACTCGAACCCGAACCACTTTTGAAATTGCTGCCAAAAGACTCAGTGCAGATGTGTTCAATCTGGATATCGCCCGTTCATCAGCCAGCAAGGGCGAGACCTTGCTAGACACCATTGCCAACTTGAGTGCAATGGCTGCCGATATTTTTGTGGTTCGCCACGGCGAGTCTGGCGCTCCTTACCTGATTGCCGAGCATGTGGCTCCCCATGTGCATGTCATCAACGCAGGAGACGGACGCCATGCGCACCCTACCCAGGGTTTGCTGGATGCCTACACCATTCGTCACTTTAAAAAGGACTTCGCCAACTTGCGTGTGGCGATCGTGGGGGATGTTTTGCATTCCCGCGTGGCGCGTTCAGATATTCATGCATTCACCACTTTAGGGTGTGCTGAGGTTCGCGTGGTGGGTCCTCTCACGTTAATTCCTTCGGACTTGTCTCAACTTGGCGTGAAGGTTTTTCACAACCTTGAAGAAGGTATTCGTGACTGTGATGTGGTCATCGCTTTGCGCTTGCAAAACGAGCGCATGAGCGGTGCTTTGCTTCCCTCTAGTCAGGAATATTTCAAAAATTTCGGCTTGACAACTGTCAGGCTGCAAGCCGCCAAACCCGATGCCATCGTCATGCACCCTGGACCCATCAACAGAGGCGTAGAAATTGAATCGGCGGTGGTCGATGGTCCGCAAAGTGTGATTTTGAATCAGGTGACTTTCGGTATCGCTGTGCGTATGGCGGTGATGTCTATCGTTGCAGGGAATGATGCATGAAAATTTTGATTCATAACGGTCATCTGCTTGACCCCGCTAGTGGCTTTGACGCCAAGGCCGATTTGGCGATCGCCGACGGCAAAGTGGTGGCCATGGGCCAAGTCTCCAAAGACTTCCATGCAGATAAGCAAATTGACGCTTCAAACTGCTGGGTCATCCCTGGCTTGGTGGACGCCTGTGCTCGCCTTGGCGAACCCGGCCATGAACACGAAGGCATGCTCGAGAGCGAGTTAACTGCCGCGGTAGCGGGGGGTGTCACTAGCGTGGTGTGTTTGCCAGACACCCAACCGGTGCTTGATGAACCCGGCTTGGTGGAGATGTTGCAGTTTCGTGCCAAGCGGCTGCACCTGGCCAATGTTTACCCCTTAGGCGCATTGACGCGTGGTCTTCAGGGTGAGGTGTTGACCCCCATGGTCGAGTTAACCCAAGCGGGCTGTGTCGGGTTCACGCAAGCAGAGTACGCTATTTCGAACACCCAGAGCCTGCAACGTGCCATGCAATATGCAGCGACCTTTGGTTATGCTATTTGGCTCAGAGCACAAGACAGCTACCTAGGCAAAGGTATTGTTGCCAGCGGACCCTTGGCTACCCGCATGGGTTTGAGTGGCGTGCCAGCGGCGGCCGAGACCATTGCACTGCATACCTATATTGACCTCATGCGCATGACAGGTGCACGCGTTCACGTGAGCAAACTCTCCAGTGCAGCAGGTGTTGACTTGGTTCGTTCTGCCAAGGCCGAAGGGCTGTCCTTGTCTTGTGATGTCAGCATCCACAACCTGCACTTCACCGATGCCGATATTGGTTACTTTGATACGCGAGCTCGTTTGACCCCGCCCCTGCGGCAACAGCGCGACCGAGAAGCCTTGCGGCAGGGCTTGGCCGATGGCACCATCGATATCTTGGTGTCAGATCACACACCTGTCGAGGGCGACGCCAAGGCTTTGCCATTTGCCCAAGCTGAACCTGGGGCCACAGGCTTGGAGTTATTGCTGAGTGCCAGTTTGAAATGGGCGGCGCAAAGTCAGGTTGACAAACTGCGTGCCTTAGAGGTGATTACCAGCGCACCCGCCGCGCTTTTAGGACTGCCCGATCGGGGTGGTTTAAGCCTTGGCGCTCCTGCTGATGTGTGTGTTCTGGACCCACATGCAAGTTGGCAAGTGTTGCCTGAAAACCTTCGCAGCCAATGCAAACACACGCCTTTTGCATTCGACCTGAGCGGCAGCGAAATGACCGCCCAAGTCAGAGCAACCTTGGTGGATGGACGAGTGGCTTACCAAGCGCCAGGCATGATTTAGCGCTGGCTGAGCAGCCTATGACAAGCTGTCTGCCCAAATATTTTGGGCCCAGTTCCATGCGTAGGTAGCTTCCAAGGTATTGGCTTCAGAGGAAACACCGCCCGAGCCTGGTACTGTTTTGTAGGTTTTTTCTTCCAAGTTGAATTGGTGCACAGAAGCCACATGAACCACCATGTTGTCACTGACATAGCTGTAGCAGGTGTTGGTTAAGAAAGGTGCAGGGTTGATGTCAAGTCCGCTGAGTTGCGCCACGATGGCAGAAGCAGCTACTTTGGCATGCGAGTTCGCCATGTGTGCTGATTTAGGCATTGCAGGTGCGGCCAACATGGCGTCACCCAAGATATGGACATCTTTGGCAACCGTGGACTCAAAGGTCAAATAGTTCACGCCACACCAACGTTTGTTTGCCGTGGCTAAGCCAGTTTGCACCGCAATGCTGCCGGCACGCATATCGGGCAAGACATTCAAAATATCGGCACGCAGGTTTTCTTGGACATCGAATTGGATGAGGCCCGCTTGCCCATCGACAGCGGTGACCTTATGGTTGGGTCTGAACTCGATGATGTTTTTGTAGTTTTCAGACCAGAATTTTTTGAACAAAGGTCCTTTGGATGTGACATCTGGGTTGGCGTCCAGAATGAGCACCTTGGACTTGGGCTTGGCTTGCTTGAAATAATGCGCCACTTGGCTGGCTCGCTCATAAGGGCCTGGGGGGCAGCGGTAGGGCGCTTCAGGAATGGTCAGCGCGTAGACACCACCATTCGGCATATCCTGCAGTTGTTTTCGCAAGGCGGTGGTTTCGGCACCTGCTTTCCAAGCTTGCAAGATACGGCCGTTGTCATTGGCGGCTTTTAAACCCTCGATGCTGTCAAACATCATGTCAACACCGGGGGACAAAACCAGTTTGTCATAAGGCAAGGTGGGGCCGTTGGCCAGCGAAATTGTTTTTTTCTCTGGATCGATGCTGGTGACGCGATCGCGTATGACTTTGACGCCATGCTTTTGTGTCAGCGCATCGTAAGAGGTCGTAATGTCTTTTAAATTTTTGCTGCCACCAAGAACCAAATTGGACATCGGGCATGAAACGAAATCAGACTGAGGTTCAATCAGCAGAACAGGAATGTTGTAGTTCGATAAAAAACGGATGTATTTAGCGGCAGTCGCCCCCCCATAGCCGCCACCAACCACAATGACCTGTGCTTTGTTGGCGGCTGTTTGCGCAAACACCAAATGACCTAACAGCGCAGGGGATGCACCAACCGCCAAACCTGCTTGAAGCAAATGTCTTCTTTTCATAAGGCGCTTTCAGCGAGCTTGGGCAGAAAAATAATCTGCAAAGCTGGCGATTTGCGCATCGCTAAAACCTTTGCTGATTTGATGCATCACCGTGGCTTTGCGACTGCCATCCTTGTAAGCCTGCATTTGCTGAATCAAGTAGTCGCGGGGCAAGCCCGCCAAAGGTGGAACAGCAGAGTTTTCAACCGTGCGCCCTTCGCTGCCGTGGCAGTTGGCACACATGGCGGCATTGGTGCGTTGGTGGAGTTTTTCAGACTCTTGCGTATTCGCTTGAACAACCCCAGCAGTCAAAACGAGTGTCAACAAAAGCGTTTTGGGAACCGAAAAATTTCTGCGCATAATTGGTTTTCCTTATTGGTTCCTTAATATAACTCTATCTAATCAAGTCCACCCCATGAAGAGTTTATTTTTTCTGTCTGTTTTTCTTTTGCAATCAGCTGCTTGGTCAGCAGACCTAACCGTTTCAGCGGCCGCCAGCTTGACGCAGGCTTTTCAAGACATAAGTGCTCAATTTGAAACTCAAAATCCTGAGATCAAAGTCAAATTCAACTTTGGTGCGTCGGGTGCCTTGATGCAGCAAATTGCCAATGGGGCGCCTGTGGACTTGTTTGCCAGCGCAGACACAGACACCATGGACAAAGCAGTAGCCAAAGGCGTGGTTGCGGCTGCAGATGTCAAATTTTTCACCACCAACAAATTGGTGTTGATTGTTCCCACCCAATCTAAAGGGAATATGCAACAACTCGCTGACCTGAAAAAACCTGAATTTAAGCGCTTTGCCATGGGAACACCCGCCAGTGTGCCTGCAGGGAGCTATGCAAAAGATGCTTTAGAGAAAGCCGGTCTTTGGCTTGAGCTTAAAGACAAGATCATCAATACCACCAATGTTCGCCAAGCTTTGGATTACGTCTCACGCGATGAAGTCGATGCTGGGTTTGTTTATGCCAGTGATGCACTGTTGATGCAAGACAAGGTCAAGGTGGCCTTCCAAGTGTCCACAGTCAAACCGATTCACTATCCTGTTGCCAAGGTGGTGGGCAGTACACAGCAGTCTACGGGGCAGAAGTTCATTGAATTTCTTCAAACCCCTAAAGCGCAAGCCATACTGAGAAAATATGGCTTTGGCCAGTGAGTCAATTTTTCAGCTTGACTTCATAACTCAGGTGAAGAACATAGGTAGCTGAACTTCTTTTGTGCAACGGCAAAATTGACAGGCGCAAGGCTTGGCGATTGTCTAAATCATGTCGAATGCTGGTGGCACCTAATACTGCAATATCGCTGTTATAGCCTTTGTGCCGATAGCCAGTCACCAAACCGCCTGTGAATGAGACTGCATTGACGATGGGGTTGGGCGGAAGTGGCCAAGTCCATGTGTAGCCACCATAGACCGAAGTATTGCGAATACTGTTGTGATAAGCGCCTACGACGAAATTGTTTCTTTCGAGGTACAACCCTGGCGTGTTTTCGTTGTAGTTGCCACCGTTGTGGTAACTCAGCGTATGGATTCCCAACGTAGTTTCATCAGCATGCGCTAATGACCACTGCATTGCAAAACACAAGATGCTCAGTTTGGTGACTTTAGAAAACCCAATTCGTTTAAGAAGTGGTGTGGATGGTGCAGTTCGTTGAATGTTCATGCTCCTGTTGATCGGAGCAGATAAACAAAACATTAACCCGTCTTTTGACGCTTATTTGTCGGCCTTAATCTAAAGCAATGGGTTCTTTTCCTAGAGTTACCCAGAAGGTTTCAACAGCGATAAGCGTGCTAACTTAAATCGAAATAATATTCAGAAAACTACTGCAACAAAGGAACATCCCATGGTGCAACAGGATCCCAAAAGTCTAAGCAGCCAGGGGTCTTAATTTGGATTGATTCGCAAGCAAGGCGTCGTTAACCAGTGGCATCAGTTCTTTCACCTCGCCAGCTGCCAGACCATCCAGCAGACGTGTGCGCATACGCGGCTCCCAAAATTTGTGAATATGGGTGGCAATGCCGTCTAGCGCTTCTTGGCGATCTGGGTAAGCAGAAAAAAATGTACCAATTTGATTGGCCATGGAGACAAGGTTTTCTAAATGCATATTAAGCCTGTGCAGCGATAGGTTGAGTTGTCATAAAACGAGAAGAGTGGCTGTAGGCGGTAAACGTGTTGCCGCGTACCAAACCAGCCAGCGCTAAGTTGTGTTGCTCAGCCAGTTCAACGGCCAATCGGGTCGGGGCTGACACCGCGGTCAAAGCACCTGCACCTGCCATCACGGTTTTTTGCACCATCTCGAAACTGGCGCGGCTGGTGATGCAAATAAAACCTTGCTGCAAGTCGGTCGTTGATTTGAACAAAGCACCGATCAACTTATCCAAGGCATTGTGTCTTCCAACGTCTTCTCGAAGCAAAGTGATCTGCCCCTGTGCATCGGACCAAGCCGCAGCATGGGTCGCCCCCGTTTGCAGCTTGAGAGGTTGCAAGGCTCGCATATGGGCATGGGCGCGGTGCATGGCGTCAACATCGATATGAACCTCAGGTGCTTGCGGTAAAGCCAATTTCACTTGGTTCAGGCTATCGGCACCGCACACGCCACAACCGGTTCGACCCGCCATGCTGCGTCTGCGCTCTTTCAGCCTCGCTTCGGATTGCGCCGCTACCTCGAGTTGCAACTCAATGCCATTAGGTTGATGGGTGATATCCACACCATACAACTGTGAGGGATGGTCGATCAGTCCTTCGGTCAAGGCAAAACCCAAAGCGAAATCTTCCAAATGCACAGGACTGGCCATCATCACAGCGTGAGAGATGCCGTTGAATACCAGCGCCACAGGCACCTCTTCAGCCAAAGCTAAATGGTTGCTGTGGCTTTGGCTCACTTACCAACCACCTCGAAGTCTTCGACTTTATGCTGAGCCTTCGCAAGAAAGCCGAGTTGGTCTTTGTTGAAGCGTTGGTAGTTTTGTTGCCATTCGGAGGGCTGACTCACCGCCACCACTTGGACCGCTGTGACTTTGTACTCGGGGCAGTTGGTCGCCCAGTCAGAGGCGTCGGTGGTAATGACGTTGGCGCCCGACTCGGGGAAGTGGAAGGTGGTGTAGACCACGCCCGCTTGCATGCGCTCGCTGATTTCAGCACGCAAAACGGTACGACCCGCACGGCTCTCAATCCCCACCCAGTCGTCTTGGCGAATACCGCGTTCTTCGGCATCGTGCGGATGGATTTCCAGGCGGTCTTCGCTGTGCCACTGGTTGTTGTCGGTACGTCGCGTTTGTGCCCCCACGTTGTACTGCGTCAATATGCGGCCCGTGGTGAGCAAGAGCGGAAACTTGCGGGTAACTTTTTCTTGACTGGCCACATACTGTGTGGGGAAGAACTTGCCCTTGCCGCGCATAAAGCCTGCTGTGTGCATGATGTCCATGCCTGCATCGGGAGTGTTGGCATTGCAAGGCCACTGCAAACTGGTGTGCTCGTCAATCTTGGCGTAGCTGACACCCGCAAAACTGGGTGTGAGTGCGGCAATTTCTTTCATCACCTCTTCGGGGTGGCTGTAATGCATTTCGTAGCCCAAAGCCTTGGCAAATTTGACAGTGACTTCCCAGTCAGCCAATCCCGCCATCGGTGGCATGGCTTGGCGCACCCGAGAGATACGTCGCTCGGCGTTGGTGAAGGTGCCGTCTTTTTCCAAGAACGAAGAACCGGGCAAGAACACATGGGCGTATTTGGCGGTTTCGTTCAAAAAGATGTCTTGCACCACGATGCACTCCATGGCGGACAAAGCCGCAGCCACGTGCTGCGTATCGGGATCGGACTGCACAATGTCTTCACCTTGGCAGTACAGGCCTAAGAAGGTCCCGTCCATGGCAGCGTCAAACATATTGGGAATACGCAGACCAGGCTCTGGACTGATGCTGACGCCCCAAGCACCTTCGAAAAGCGTGCGGGTGGTGGTGTCAGAGATATGGCGGTAGCCAGGCAGCTCGTGCGGGAAGCTGCCCATGTCACACGCACCTTGCACATTGTTTTGACCACGCAAGGGGTTCACACCCACGCCTTCACGACCCACCATGCCGCAAGCCATGGCGAGGTTGGCAATGCCCATGACCATGGTCGAGCCTTGTGAGTGTTCTGTCACACCCAAACCATAGTAAATGGCAGAGTTGGGACCAGCGGCGTACATACGCGCTGCCGCACGAACTTCCGAGGCGGGAACGCCAGTCACACTTTCAAATGCCTCGGGAGAGTTTTCAGGCTTAGAGACAAACTCGCACCATTCGTTGAAGCTTTTGTCCTCGCAGCGCGAGGCCACATAGTCTGTGGCCACCAAACCTTCGGTCACCACCACATGGGCCAGTGAGTTGATGAGGGCCACATTGGTGCCAGGTTTCAGGGCCAAATGGTGCTGCGCTTTCACATGGGGGCTGCTCACCAAATCAATTTTGCGTGGGTCGGCCACGATGAGCTTGGCACCACTGCGCAGTCGACGTTTCATGCGTGACGCAAACACGGGGTGGGCGTCCGAGGGGTTGGCGCCAATCACCAACAACACATCGGCGTGTTCAACCGATTTGAAGGTTTGTGTTCCTGCAGATGTGCCAAAGGTCAGTCCCAAACCATAACCTGTGGGTGAGTGACACACACGGGCGCAGGTGTCCACATTGTTGGTGCCAAAGGCGGCGCGAACCAACTTTTGAACCAGATAAGTTTCTTCGTTGGTGCAGCGTGAAGAAGTGATGCCGCCTACAGAGTCTTTGCCGTGTTTGGCTTGGATACGCTTGAACTCCGAGGCTGCGTGGTTGATGGCTTCGTCCCAGCTGACTTCTTGCCAAGGATCGGTGATCTTGGCGCGGATCATGGGCTTGGTGATGCGGTCTTGGTGGGTGGCGTAGCCCCACGCAAAACGCCCTTTCACACAGGAGTGGCCTTCGTTGGCCTTGCCGTCTTTCCAAGGCACCATGCGAACCACGGTGTTGCCCTTCATTTCGGCTTTGAAGCCGCAACCCACGCCGCAGTAAGCGCAGGTGGTGATCAGGCTGTGCTCGGGTTGACCGAGTTCAATGATAGATTTTTCTTGCAAGG
>CAMCWS010000028.1 GCA_945882755.1 Bordetella parapertussis
TATCTGGAAGCTTGCTTGGCAGAAGCCCATGGCGACGCGGCCTTTATTGCCAAAGCCTTGGGGGACATCGCCCGCGCCAAAGGCATGAGCCAAGTGGCCAAGGATGCAGGGCTTTCACGCGAAAGCCTTTACAAAGCGCTGTCGGGTGAACGTTCACCCAGCTTTGACACCATCTTGAAAGTCATGAACGCATTGGGTTTGGAGTTGCGAGCGCAAGTGTCAAACCCCTGATACATAAAAAACTTATCCATGTCATCACAAGCATCTATTCGTCATGCCTTGGTCACAGACGCCTCTGGCATTTCCAAACTGATTGCGTCAACATCTGAAATCTGTTGCTTTTCCGAGGCCACGCCCTGCCCAGACTGGTATCTCATCAGCTTGCAACCCCAAGCCATTGAAGCCCTGATTGCATCGGAGCGCATGGTTTTTTTGTTAGCCGCCATGTCTGACCAGCGCATTGCCGGCGTTTTGGCGATCGAAGACAAGTCGTCCATCAAGTATTTTTTTGTCCATCCAGAACACCAAAAAATGGGCATAGGCAAACTGCTGTGGCAGTATGCAAGGCGCAACGGGGAGTTCGGCGTAACGCTCAAAGTGCGGTCATCGTTGTTTGCGGTTCCTGTTTATAAGCGTCTTGGGTTTGAGTCCATTGGTCCACCCTCAAGTTTCAATGGCTTGCATTTCCAATCCATGGCTACCCTTCACCCCTGAGCAACTCACTCTGCTACCCACTCCTACAATCCCGCCATGACTTCCATTTACGCGCAACGCCGCGCCGCATTGGCCGCCCAATTGGGCGCTGGCGGTGTGGCCATCATCCCCACCGCGCCTGAACGCGCCCGCAACCGCGACAGCGATTTTCCCTATCGCCACGACAGCTACTTTTATTACCTGACCGGCTTTACCGAGCCCAACGCTTGCTTGGTCATTGCGGCCAATGGGCACAGCACTTTGTTTTGCCAACCCAAAGATTTGGAGCGCGAAATTTGGGACGGCATCCGCTTGGGGCCCGAAGCCGCGCCAGCCGCTTTGGGCGTGAACCAAGCGCATTCGGTGGGCGGGTTGAACAAAGAACTGCCCAAATTGCTGGAGAACCAAACCACGGTCTGGTTCCCGTTTGCCACCCACGAAGCATTGACCGCGCAGGTTGACGGCTGGCTCACCCAAGTTCGCGCCCGGGTCCGCATGGGCGTGTCTTGCCCCTCGTCGCAACAAGACCTGTGTACCTTGCTGGATGAAATGCGCTTGGTGAAAGACGCCCATGAGCAAGACACCATGCGCCGCGCCGCCCGCATCAGCGCCCACGCCCATGTGCGGGCCATGCAAACCAGCGCCCGTATGTTGCGTGCCGGCCAAGATGTGCGCGAATACCATTTGGAAGCCGAGTTACTGCACGAATTCCGTCTGCACGGCTCGCAGTTCCCCGCCTACACCTCCATCGTGGCGGCGGGTGCCAATGCCTGTGTGCTGCATTACCGTGCCGATGTGGCGCCGGTTCGCGATGGCGAGCTGGTGTTGATTGACGCGGGTTGTGAGTTGGATGGCTATGCCTCGGACATCACCCGCACCTTCCCCGCGAATGGCAAATTCTCCAGCCCTCAAAAAGACCTCTACCAAGTGGTGCTGGCTGCACAACATGCTTCTGCGGCAGCCACCAAGGCAGGCGCTCGTTTCAACGACCCGCATGAAGCAGCGCTGCGTGTCTTGTCGCAAGGCTTGCTGGACTTAGGACTTCTGACACAAGCCAAGCACGGCTCAGTGGACGATGTGCTGGAAAAGAAAGCCTATTTCCCTTTTTACATGCACCGCACCAGCCATTGGCTGGGCATGGATGTGCATGACTGCGGCAGCTATGTCGAGCTAGGCGAGGCCAACACCGTCCCCGCCAAAGCCGACCCTTTGACAGGCGTCATGGTGCAGCCCCGCCCCAGCAGGGTGCTGCACCCCGGAATGGTGCTGACCCTAGAACCTGGCCTGTATGTGCGACCCGCCGATGATGTGCCTGAAGCGTTTTGGCACATTGGCATTCGCATCGAGGACGACGCCGTCGTCACCGCCACCGGGTGTGAACTCATCAGCCGGGACGTTCCGGTGGAAGTCGCTGACATTGAAGCTTTGATGGCAAAGTAGTTTTGGGGTGCCTTTTTAGTAGCACGCCGGTGTATGCTCGGGAAAATATCCCGATGCTTTATGGCTACTTCTTCTTTTCCCAAGCTTTTATCCACCTCTGCGCTGCTATGTTTGCTCTGTTCCATGGCATGGGCTGATGTTGAGCTGTGGGGCGGCAGGCCTTCCTTGGGCTTGGAATATGAACACCAAAAAATGGCCTACGGCGCAGGCCTCTCGAACGCCCTCACCCTGGTACCGGGCCTGAACTTTAAAGATGGTTTCATCCACAAAGTCGATGTGCTGATTGAGGCTGAACGCGAAAACGAAATTGAAGATGGCGTGAATGAAAAAACCCACGTCAAAAAGCTGGCCTTGCGCTTGAAAAGGAATTTTGAGTTGGACGACAGCTGGGCTCTGTTTGTCAGAGGCTTGGTCGGCAGAGAGTGGAACACCTTGGAAAACTTCAACTACAGCTACGTCGACACCGGTATCCATTATGAGTATGGCGCTTTTGGCTTCATGGCCGGATTGCGTTTTCAACGCACCTTGGATGGCACGGCTGGCCACGACAGAAACAAGTTTCGCTTTGGTCCAAGCTATGAAATAGACGCACACCATGAAATTGAATTGCGCTTTGTACGCGCATGGAATGTGCAAAGCCACAAGCTTGACAGCGACGCCTTGATCTCCGAGTACACCTACAAATTCTGAAGCGTATACGCGCCTAGAATCGGCACGGCTTGCCAGACACCCTGCTTCTGGCGGCGCTTGGAGTCCCTCATGGCCAGCCCACCCCTTCCCCTCACCGACCACACCAGCGCGCAAGCCCGCGCCGAATTGCGCCGCGCCGCCCTCGAATACCACGAGTTCCCCAGCCCCGGCAAAGTGGCGATCCAAGCCACCAAGCAGTTGCTGAACCAACACGACTTGTCGCTGGCCTACTCGCCAGGTGTGGCCGCACCCTGCGAAGAAATCGTCAAAGACCCCAACAACGCCTACAAATACACCAGCCGTGGCAATTTGGTCGCGGTCATCACCAACGGCACAGCGGTGCTGGGCTTGGGCGACATCGGCCCCCTCGCCGCCAAACCGGTGATGGAAGGCAAGGGCGTGTTGTTCAAAAAGTTCGCTGGCATCGATGTGTTCGATATCGAAGTCAACGAAAAAGACCCCGACAAGCTGGTCGACATCATTGCGGCCTTGGAGCCCACCTTTGGTGGCATCAACCTAGAAGACATCAAAGCGCCTGACTGTTTTTATGTCGAGCGCAAATTGCGCGAACGCATGAAGATTCCGGTGTTTCATGACGACCAACACGGCACCGCCATCGTGGTCGGCGCAGCGATTTTGAATGGCTTGAAGGTGGTCGGAAAAGACATCGCCCAAGTGAAATTGGTGGCCTCAGGCGCCGGTGCCGCAGCCTTGGCGTGCCTAGGCATGCTGGTGAAGCTGGGCATGCCGCGTAAAAACATCTGGGTCACCGACTTAGCGGGCGTGGTCTACGAGGGCCGCACCGAGTTGATGGACGAGGACAAAATTCAGTTTGTTCAAAAAACCGACAAACGTACTTTGGGTGAAGTGATCGACGACGCCGATGTGTTTTTAGGCCTGTCAGCTGGCGGGGTGTTAAAGCCCGAGATGGTGAAAAAAATGGCGGCCAAGCCTCTCATCATGGCGCTGGCCAACCCCACGCCTGAAATCCTGCCCGAAGAGGTTTTGAAAGTGCGTAGTGATGCCATCATGGCCACCGGTCGCACCGACTACCCCAACCAGGTCAACAATGTTTTGTGCTTCCCTTACATCTTCCGTGGCGCTTTGGACGCTGGTGCGTCCACAATCACCTCGGAGATGGAAATCGCGGCGGTGCATGCCATTGCCGAGCTGGCCCAAGCCGAGCAAAGCGAGGTGGTGGCTGCCGCCTATGCTGGAGAAACCTTGGCCTTTGGGCCTGAGTACCTGATCCCCAAGCCTTTCGATCCGCGCCTGATGATGAAGATCGCACCCGCCGTGGTGCAAGCCGCGATTGCCAGCGGCGTGGCGCAGCGCCCCATCACCGACATGGATGCTTATCGCGAAAAGTTGCAGTCGCTGGTGTATGCCTCTGGCTCGGCCATGAAGCCCATCTTTGCGGCTGCCAAGCGTGGTCTGAAAAAGCGCATCTGCTTTGCCGAAGGTGAAGACGAACGCGTACTGCGGGCTGCTCAAATCGTGTTGGATGAAGGTTTGGCCAAGCCTACGCTCATCGGGCGTCCCGCCATCATTGCGCAACGTATCGAGCGTTTTGGCTTGCGCTTGGTTGAAGGTGTGGATTACGAAGTGGTCAACGTAGAAGATGACCACCGCTATAAGGATTTTTGGCAGACCTACCACCACCTCACCGCTCGCAAGGGTGTAACGGCCCAGTTGGCAAAAATTGATATGCGCAGGCGACTCACGCTGATTGGCTCGATGATGCTTCACAAAGGTGAAGTCGATGGTTTGATCTGCGGCACCTGGACCACGCCTGACGCGCATTTGCACTACATCGATCAAGTGATTGGCCTACGCAAAGGCATCAGCACTTATGCCTGCATGAATGCTTTATTGCTGCCCGACAGACAAGTGTTTTTGGTCGACACCCACATCAACTACGACCCCAGCGCGGAGCAATTGGCCGAAATCACCATCATGGCTGCCGAAGAAATGAAGCGCTTTGGGGTGGTGCCCAAAGCCGCGCTGTTGTCGCACTCCAACTTTGGCAGCAGCAACCACGCAAGCGCCATCAAAATGCGTGAAACCTTGGCCTTGGTGCAGGCCAAGGCGCCTTGGCTGGAAATTGACGGCGAAATGCACGGCGATGTCGCCATAGACACGCCTGCCAGGCGCAGCCTCATGCCCACCACGACTTTGCACAGCGACGCCAATTTGCTGGTTTTGCCAAATTTGGACTCTGCCAATATCGCTTACAACCTGCTCAAAACCGCGGCTGGCGGCAATATCGCCATCGGCCCAGTGCTTTTAGGCGCGGCCAAACCGGTGCAAATTTTGACGGCCAGCACCACGGTCAGGCGAATTGTGAACATGACAGCCATCACGGTTGCTGACATAAACTCTATAAAATAATACCTGTAGCGAGTGCAAGGGCTAACTTAGCTTTCTTTTTTAACCCTGTTGACGCTGTAGCCAAGTCTATCAATCCTTGCAAATTTGTCTGGCTTGGCGGATAATTCGTGGCTTAAACATTCGGGTTAACTCAGGGGAAGTACCTACTTTCCCACACTCAACTTAAGGGATTGCTGTGGCAACAGACCTGCCTCTTCGTACTGTCAAAACCAATATTGTTCAGTCTATCCGCGCCTTCAGCGTGGCCGATCTGCAATTTTCGGCTGCTCAACTGGGTTATCACTTTTTGTATGCCAATTTGGCAGACGCCCAAAGCAAGCAAGACATTTTGGACATGACTGCCTTGCAGTTCACTTTTCCTAGCTTGGCCAGCAAGAATTTTGATGCCTTGTTCGACCATATGAGCGACGCCTTGCACAAATCTGGTGCGCAGCCTGGCTTTGTGCTGGTTTTGGAGCACATCCCTGCCCACGCCAAATTTGACAAAGAAGCCCGCGAACAGCTGTTAGATGTGTTCCGTGAAGCCGCCGAGTTCTGGGCCGAGCGCAAAATCTCTTTTCGTTGCTTCTATTCTTTCTCGGTTGCACGCGCTGCCGCCTTAGACCGCCCTGCTGACGCCACGCAAACCGCTGGCATCGACTTAGGCGAAGGCGAAAAAATGCCAACCGACAAATTGGTCGATGTCTCTCCCTTGGCCTTGCGCATGAGCAGTCCTTTCAACGCAGGTTATTGGCTGACAGCAGCTTAAAAGCGCATCACCCTGCAAAAAAGCCCTGCATTGCAGGGCTTTTTTCTTGGGGCCGCTTATTTCAAAGCGCCGAACACTTTGCTGAGAATCGCGCTGCCGGTGCCTATGGGGTCTTGGCGGATTTTCTTTTCTTCTTCGCCAATCATCCAATACAAACCATCCAAGGCTTTACCGTTAACGTAATGTTCGAGCGACGCATCTTGTGGTTTGACCAAGCCCAATTTTGATGCCTTGCCAGCCACCGCGTTGTATTTGTCAACCAAGCCGACCTTGGCAGTGGCCTGGGTGATGACCGGCAAAAACTGTTGGCCCAAAGGCTCGCGGGTTTTGCTGCTGAAGTAGTTGGTGGCGGCGGTGCTGCCACCTTGCAAAATGGTTTTGGCGTCTGCCACGCTCATGGACTTGACTGCCCCAACCAACATGTCTTTGGCCATGGGAACAGCGCTTTCCGCGGCGCGGTTCATGCCCAAAATCAATTCATCGACTTTTTTGCCCTGGCCCAGCTTTTTTAGCCAACCGGCGGCATCGTTCAAATAGCCCGGCAAAGCAATGCGGATGTTGTCGTTGCGCATAAAGCCATCGGTGACACCCAGCAAACTGACCGCCGACAAAGCGCCTTTTTCCAAGGCGGCTTTCAAGCCCGTGGAGGCATCGGCACCGGTAATGTCGTTCAAGCTGATGGCGTGAGCGGCTTGCGACCAAGCGGTCAAAGTGAGCAGTTGAAGGAAGCTGGCGGTATGAAATTCGCGTCGGTTCATAGGATGCACCTCTAGATTTATAAACCTTGAGTGTACATAATGAACAATTAAAATACTTAAATAATATTCATTTATTCGGGTTTGCTGCTGATCACACCGCCGCCCAAGCACACCTCGCCGTCATACAACACCGCCGACTGCCCGGGCGTGACCGCCCATTGGGCATCGGGAAAATCTAGCTGCATATGCGCTTGGGGCCAAGACAGGGTGCAGACCGCGTCTTGCTGGCGGTAGCGGGTTTTGGCATGAAATCGGCCAGCAGCGGGCGGTGTGTCGGCGATCCAACTCAGGTCATCGGCGTGCAATTGTTCGGACAACAACCACGGATGGTCATGGCCTTGAACTACCCACAAGGTGTTGCTGGCCATGTCTTTGCGTGCCACAAACCACGGCGCGTGGTCGCCGCCACCGCGCTGCGCACCTTTGTCTTTGATTCCGCCAATGCCCAAACCTTGGCGCTGTCCCAGCGTGTAAAAACTCAAACCCTGATGCTCCCCAATCTTTCGCCCCGCATCTGTTTTGATCGGGCCTGGCGCTTTGGCGATGTAGCGGTTCAAGAATTCTCTGAAGGGGCGCTCGCCTATGAAGCAAATACCTGTCGAGTCTTTTTTGCGGGCATTGGGCAAACCCGCCTCATCGGCCAAACGCCGCACCTCGGTTTTTTCAATCTCGCCCACCGGAAACAAAGTTTGCGACAGCTGCGCTTGGGTCAAGCGGTGCAAAAAATAACTTTGGTCTTTGCTGGCGTCCACGCCTTTGAGCAATTCATGCAAACCGGTGTTCGGGTTGTGGCGCACCCGAGCGTAATGACCGGTGGCAATTTTGTCAGCACCTAAACGCAGGGCATGGTCTAAAAACGCTTTGAATTTGATTTCGGCGTTGCACAAAATGTCGGGGTTGGGTGTGCGACCGGCTTGGTATTCACGCAAGAACTCGGCGAAGACGCGGTCTTTGTAGTCCGCCGCGAAATTGACATGCTCGATGTCGATACCAATGACGTCCGCCACCGCCGCCGCGTCGATGAAGTCTTGCTTGGTGGAGCAGTATTCATCGTCGTCGTCATCTTCCCAGTTCTTCATGAAGATGCCGACCACCTCGTGGCCTTGCTGTTTCAGCAGCAGCGCGGTGACGGCCGAGTCCACACCGCCGCTCAGGCCCACCACGATGCGCTGTTTTTTCAAAGGCGTGTCAGTTGGCAAACGCCGCAATGCCGGTGATAGCGCGGCCCAAAATGAGGGCGTGGATGTCATGCGTGCCCTCGTAGGTGTTGACCACCTCCAAGTTCACCAAGTGGCGGGCAACGCCAAACTCGTCGCTGATGCCGTTGCCACCCATCATGTCGCGGGCCATGCGGGCAATGTCCAGCGCCTTGCCGCAGGAGTTGCGCTTCAAGATGGAGGTGATTTCCACGCTGGCCGTGCCTTCGTCTTTCATGCGGCCCAAGCGCAAGCAGCCTTGCAGGCCGAGTGAAATTTCGGTTTGCATGTCGGCCAGTTTCTTTTGGATGAGCTGGTTGGCGGCCAGTGGGCGGCCAAACTGCTGGCGGTCCAAGGTGTATTGGCGAGCGCGGTGAAAACAGTCTTCGGCTGCACCCAAAGCGCCCCAAGCGATGCCGTAGCGGGCGCTGTTCAAACAGGTGAACGGGCCTTTCAAACCTTGCACCTCGGGGAAGGCGTTTTCTTCGGGCACAAACACGCCGTCCATGACGATTTCACCGGTGATGGATGCACGCAAACCCACTTTGCTGTGGATGGCGGGGGCGCTCAAACCCTTCATGCCTTTTTCCAGCACAAAGCCACGGATGGGGCCGACCGCGCCGGACTCGCTGACCTCTTTGGCCCAGACCACGAACACGTCCGCGATGGGCGAGTTGGAGATCCACATTTTGTTGCCCTTGAGCTGATACCCGCCTTTGACCTTTTGCGCACGGCTGGCCATGCTGGCCGGATCCGAGCCGTGGTCGGGCTCGGTCAGGCCAAAACAGCCAATCCACTCGCCGGTGGCGAGTTTGGGCAGGTATTTTTGGCGCTGGCCTTCGGTGCCGAACTCAAAAATGGGCAACATCACCAAGGACGATTGCACGCTCATCATCGAGCGGTAGCCCGAGTCGACGCGCTCGACCTCGCGGGCGATCAGGCCATAGGCCACGTAGCTCAGGCCTGGGCCGCCGTATTCAGCGGGGATGGTGGGGCCGAGCAAGCCGAGTTCGCCCATTTCACGAAAGATGGCGACATCGGTTTTTTCATGGCGAAAGGCTTCGGTGACGCGGGTCAGCAACTTGTCTTGGCAGTAAGCGCGAGCCGCCTCTTCAATCATGCGCTCGTCTTCAGAGAGCTGCTGCTGCAATAAAAAGGGGTCGTCCCAGTGAAAGGCTGTCTTGGCCATGAATGCTCCGGTTGGCTGCTGTGCGAATAACTGGCAATGTTAATCCGCTGGGCATGTCCCTTGTATTACCCGTCATTGCGAGGCACAAAGTGCCGAAGCAATCTCTGTGAGGGCTGCACCACGCCGGTTCGGGCGCCTCTCACCACCGCTTCGCGCTGATGTTCGAGGCTATCCCGACCGGCATGTTGCAACCTAGCAGATGCTTGACTTTATGCAGCATCTCTCTCAGTTTCACGAATCAACACTTCTGCAGGAATATGCAACCCATCGCTGAGCTTGCGAATCATGTTCAGCGACAAAGAGCGTTTGTAGTTCAAGGCCTCATACACACGGTTGAGCGGGCCAATGTAGGGCACCAAGTCTTTCACCGTCATGTTGGACTGCTCCATTCGAAACTTGATCGCATCAATCGGATCGGGTGGGTCAATCGGGTAATGTTTGGCTTCGTAGGCCTGCACCAGTGTGCCCAGCACATCGAGTCGCTCACCTTCGGGGGTGTCTGGTGAGGGATCGCTATCTATCAAGGAAGAAAGGTCGCGCAGGGCTGAACGATAGTCTTGTTCGGTGCGAATCGCTTTGAGTTCCATCTTCATTCTCCTGAAAACTGGTCCACCGTGATATTTTTTTGCGCGGTGGCTGGGATAGACTAATTTTAGAAATAATAGAAAAGACACCAGCACAATTAAGCAAAAATATATCATCGCGTTAATGACCGCCAAGGGCGGGAGTGGTAAAAGTGCACAAAAGGCAAATAACGATATTTCGGCATGAGCAGCTGAGCTAACGAGGTGATTAGATGAAACAAATTGGTCTACTTGTATGTTTTTTGATGTTGGCCAGTTGTCGAAGTGAGGTTGACAAATGTACAGACGCTATTGTCAAAATGAATAAACCTTATAAAAATGAACAAGAGCTTAATGACATGGAGGCGGGTGCAAGGGTTGAATGTCTAAGAGCACAGGCAGGGAATTAGTGAAGAAATATCTACTCGCGAGAGCGAAACCATGGCGCAAGCCAGAAAAACAGGTTTATGGGCAGACGACCAAGCCATCCCGCCATGGGAACATCGAAGAATAAAAAAAGCGCAACAGTGAAGCGGCTTTATACGGTGGGCTGTGAATACAGGGTATGAATAGCGACATAAACCCCAAATTTTTAGACACACATTACGCAAGCATACTGCTTGCCCGCCAAACGAAGCTAAACCATTGATTTACTTATAAAAAACTCGGTACGACTGAGTGCATTTCAGGTTTCTAAAAATCCTACTGGGTAGGATCATGGGTCGTTTAGGGTCAAAAATGAATACATTAAGTTTCTAATTAGAGTATTACTCAGTACGATCTGGATTTTGCACAGGCCTGTGAATGACCAAATCTCTTTTCACCCCCAAATGAACAAGGGTCAAGCTAATCGCGTTCAATGAGCAAGGGCAGGTAGGGCCGCAGGGTTTTGCATTTGCACCCTCCAAAATTGCACCAACACGCACCCCAACGCGCCATTTGCTTAGATGGGGCCAGAAAAAGCACCTTGCTCATTGAACGCGAATAGTCGACAAAGCCTGAATTGGCAGCCTTGCTCATTGAACGCAAATGGAGGGTTTGAAGACCTCGGTAGCGTACCTTCGCAAAGCCCCAAATCCGCTTGAGTGGCTGCTGCCCAAAAAGGAGTTACAGACGCTATAGGAATTAGTTCAGTTTAGGCTTAAAAAAATACTTTGGTTTTAAATAATGGGTATGATTAGTTATGACTTCAATCGATTTAAGAACTAATTTGAACGTTAGACCTCACAAACACCCCCTATGCCGCCCATCGAACTCAAAGACTGGCCAGCCGTCGAACCTACCGCCAGAGCCCGAATCAACGCGGCCAGCGGAGTAGTGCCGTTGAAGGAACTTGAACCTTTGAAACCTCTTAACTCGACCCAATGGGCAAGGCTACCTTTGGAGCTTTTTCTACTCTCCGGTTCCAACTGAAGGAAATGGTCATGGATGTCATGAAATACAAAGAATTCGAGATCAAGGCTGCGCCGTATCAACTGGCAGAATCGGGAGACTGGTCACTCAACATCTACATTACCTATCACAAAGGTGGCGAAACGCTCGAAAAGAACTTCAGCGCTGCTGACACGTTCAAGACCCGCGATGTGGCGGTTACCCATTGCCTTAATTTCGGCAGGAAAATCATCGACGGCGAAGTTCAAGGTTGTACCGTTGCTGACCTGTAACCCTCTAACACTGCGCACCAAGGGGCGCAGCGTAGCTTTATCGCGCAGCGTCCCTGAGCTTTGACTTTAGAACTCAGGAGATCGCGGTGACGCTAGATGAAGCGCAAGCTGAGGCGAGCCAGATTGCCCGTTCGTTGCAAGGTATAAAGCTGCGCGGGGATTTGCGCTCACGAGTTGCATTTGCATGTTTTGCTATTGCGCAGCAGCACCATGCCGCAATCCTCACCCTACTTGCCAATTCGCCACCACTCCATGCAACTGCGTTCGCACTTCTTCGCCTGTTAGTGGAGGCAACACTCCGAGGCCAGTGGATTTCTCATTGCGCAACAGACGAAGATGTGAAATGTTTCGTCAGTGGAGATAAGCAGCAACTCGCCATGTCGAGCCTCGTAAGAGCATTAGAGAAGCAGCTTGGCGACCTAAATGTGCATGAAGTTCTCTACAAAAAAATTTGGTCCGTCCTTTCAGCTTATACGCACACATATGAACATCAAATTCTGCATTGGCTTAATGGTAACGACGTGTCATCAGACTACTCACCTGAGCAAGTTCAGTGGCTCATTTCAACCGCATCGCCTTTGCTGAAGCTATGTGAAGTTAGTGTTCGCGGGCTGTCTATTGGGGCGGAGCCATGAGTTCTAACATTGCGTTCGAGGGAGCGCTCCGCCTATCGGCAGCGCGCCCCTCAACTTTACGCTAGATTTTTCGGAGATATTAATGGAGAAGTCTTGGAAAGAAGCTATAAAGAAAGTGCTCGCGGAGTCCTCGACACCGCTGCACTACACTGAAATATCTGAACAAATCTTATCTCGTGGCTACTATGAGACTGATGGTGCAACACCTGCCGCAACAGTAAATGCGCAACTGGCACACTCCATAAAGCACGATGAAGAAAAGTCGCCTTTTATCCGTGTTGGGAAAGGCATATTTACGCTCAAGAATTCCCAAGCAGCGTTGGTTGAGGTGCCAGCTCCGGCCGTGAACAAGAAGAAACTAGAAAAACTTGCCGAATCGGACGTAGAGTCATCTGACTCAATCATTCAATCCTTTGGCATGTATTGGCAACGAGACCTCGTTGTCTGGCGTAACGACCCCAAAATGTATGGGAAGCAACAAGCCCTTTCCAAGCCAGTTGATTTCGGAAAACAGAAAGGCATTTACATCCTATACGACCACCATACCGTAGTTTATGTCGGGCGCTCCATTGATCGCCCGCTTGGTAAGCGACTTTATGAGCACACCGTTGATCGTTTAGGCAGTCGCTGGAATCGGTTCTCATGGTTTGGCTTGCTTGACGTAACCGAAGAGGGCAGCCTTCGAGAAACTGCCCTCAACACATCGCTTGCCAGCCTTGTCGCAACACTCGAAGCGTTGCTTATCGAGGCGCTTGAGCCGCCGCAAAATAGAAAACGTGGCGATGACTTTTCCGCCATTGAGTACATTCAGGGCATCGACCCAGAATTGAAAGAGCGGGAAATTCAAAACACGCTCCGATCTATCGAGCAAAAAATGCGGGGTGGTTCGTGAAGAATCTAACCTTACGCTCAAGCGGGACTCCGCAAAAGTGCGGCGCCCGACGAGTACGTAGAGGCGTACACCTACTATCTGAAGGAGAAGCTGAGTTTCCCCGGCACAGTGGCGAAGTCTCGCCTGTACGCCACTCATGCGGTTAAGCCTAATATTTGTTGCAAAGTCCGCCAATGACCGAATCCTTTTTCCCCATCAAGTATCCGATGTGGAGGCAAGAAGAGTCTATTGCGTACGAGTGTGCGCGTGAGGCGATCACCGATCTTTCGGCTATTTGTACTGGTCGAATTTATGACGAACGCGCCAAACAAAATCCTGACCATAGCCTGATAGCCTCACTTGAGGCTCGGATAACTCAGCTTTTCAATGAGCGACGTGGACTGACTGTTTTTAACCAAGAGGAAATTGCCAAAGTTCGCCGCGAGTACGGAGCCGAGGTCAGGGCTTGGCGGGCTCAACCTTAAAAGTCACAAAACCCAGTTAATGCAGAATCCAAAGCTAGAAAATATCGTTAAACGAAAAGATACCCTATGCAATTAAACACTTCAGCTGCGTTAACAACGGCCTTAATTTCAGCAGTTATAGGTTTTGGAGTTGCTTTCTATCTTGGGCGAAAGATTACCCGGAACGCCCCAACGAAAGCACAGAAAATATTAGCTACCGTGGCAATGGCTTCTTTGGGCTATGGATTGACTGCATTTTTCAATGAAGTAATTGGATTTCCATTGCAGGGCTTGCAGATTAGATATGACAAATTGGTTGGTTACTTTATTGCCAATATTGTTGTATTACCAGTGATCTTTTTAGGCATCGCCAAGCTGATTGGATTGAAATACAAATCAGCGCCTATTGCATTAAGTGATCGTCCAAATGAAGCTGCGGATAGTGCGCTCAAATATTTTTTGATTGCCATCGTAGCTGTGGTGATTGGTTACATTGGATATGTTGCGTTTGAGGGTAACTCAAGCGCCGCGACATATGACTTTTACCCAAAAGTAGACTACAAAAACTGTAGTTCAGAATATGAGAAAAAACCACTTATGTCCTCAAAATTTCTATATAAGAAAGAATCCAATGAAATTTTTATGACGTCTGATTTTGAGGTGGATGGAGTAAAAAAACAGCAGATTAAAAAGCTAGAAAACTGTTCAGTCCTTGACTCGAAAAACTGGACCTGTGGAGGAGACTGGCTTGAGTCTACGAGAAGACCGATATATATGTTTGTTGATGGTGAATTTATATATGAAGGTTATGTTTTTCTAGACACCCCAAATTGTCCTTACAAGATAGTTAAACGTTAAGGTAAAACCCGCCTCACCTTCAACCACGAATAAAGCGTATTCGGTGCGACATCGAGCAGCTTGGCCACCGAGCGCTTATCGATACCCTTGGCCAAATACTCGTCTATCTTGTCGGCATGCGTATCAAGCCGCAGTGTCCTTAATGGACCTGCAGGGCACCCAACTTCATGCCCTCCGCCTTAGGCTTGGCGCAGATTGCTTCAGCCTACGGCTTCGCAATGACGGAGGTTGCTTCGTCTGTTTGCTTCGCTTCGCTCGCAATGACGGCTCCTCGCAATGACGGCCCGAAGGAATGACGGCGATTGCTTCGGGGCAAAGCCCCTCGCAATGACGACTATGCCCTTGCCAAATGCCGCTTCGCCATCTCCACATACCAATCCAAGCAACCGGGGTTGGCCATGGCGTCTTTGTTCAGCACTTTCTCCAGAGGTTGGCCCAGCATCAGTTTCTTGATGGGCAGCTCTTGTTTTTTGCCGGACAAGGTGCGGGGAATTTCCGCCACTTGGAACATCTCGTCCGGCACAAAGCGGGGGCTGAGCGCGGTGCGGATCGCACCGCTCAAACGTTGGCGCAAAGCGTCGTCCAAGGTCAGGCCTTCGCGCAGCACCACGAACAGCGGCATATAGCTGTCTTTGCCTAAGTACTCCAAGTCCACCACCATGCTGTCCATCACCTCGGGCAGGGCTTCGACGGCGCTGTACAGCTCGCTGGTGCCCATGCGCAAACCGTGTCGGTTGATGGTGGCGTCGCTGCGGCCGTAAATGATGGCGCGGCCCTCAGGCGTGATCTTGAGCCAGTCGCCATGCCGCCACACTGCACCTGCTTCAGCGGGCAAGTCACCGCCTGCAGGGTGACGACCCAGTCCTGGCGGATAGGTGTCAAAGTAGCTGCCCAAATAACGCTGGTTCTCGGTGTCTCCCCAAAAGAAGGGCGGCATACACGGCAGGGGCTGGGTCACCACCAACTCGCCCACCTCGTCAATCACCGGCTGGCCTTGCTCGTTGAAGGCGTGCACCGACACGCCCAACAATCGGCACTGCATTTCACCCGCCACCATGGGCAGCTCTCGGTGACCGCCCACATACGCACCCGCGTCGGTGCCACCGGAAATATTGCACCACCAAATATCGGGTTTGCTTACCCCCGCTTTGGCATACACCTGTTGAAACTGCGTGGTGCCCCACTGCTGCACCTCGGCGCTCAAAGGCGAGCCGGTGGTGCCCAAAGCACGCACGGTATGCAAGCCTTCAATGGCGGACAAATCGATACCGGCTTTCATGCAGTTGGAGAAGTAGGCCGCGCCACCACCAAAAAACGTCACGCCCTCGGCAGCGGCGTAGCGCCACAACACGCCCCAATCGGGCCTCTCTTTAGAGCCGCCGGGGTTGCCGTCGTAAATCACGCAAGTGGTGCCGCTGAGCAGCCCGCTGAGTTGGGCGTTCCACATCACCCAGCCTGTTGAGGAATACCACAGGAACTTCTCGCCCCAGGAATTGGGCTCGTAGCTGCACGACACGTCGTAGTGCAGGTTTTTATGCGCCATGCCGTTGAGCATGGTGCCGCCGTGGTCGTGCACCAAGGGCTTGGGCAAGCCGGTGGTACCGCTGGAATAGACAATCCACAGCGGGTGGTTGAACGGCATCCACACAGGTTCAAAGGTTTGCGTAGCTGCGTCATCGCGCTGCATGATCTGGCCCCAGTCGCTGCTGTGGTCAGGCACGGGCACACCACCCAAATTGCGGTAGACCACCAAATGTTCAACACTGGGCAAGGCGGCACGTAATTCACTGACCACGCTGTGGCGTTCGAGGTCTTTGCCGCCGTAAGTGACGCCATCGATGGCGATCAACACCTTGGGGCTGATTTGCTTGAAACGGTCCAACACCGCGTTGGTGCCCATGTCGGGCGCACACACGCTCCAAATGCCGCCAATGCTGGTGACCGCCAAAAACGCCACCATGGTTTCGGGGATATTGGGCAAATACGCTGCCACGCGGTCACCTGGCTGCACGCCTTGTGCCTGCAAATGCAAAGCCAGCGCCGCGACTTGGCGCTTCAACTCGGGCCACGACATTTCACGCCGCTCACCACGCTCGTTGTTGCTGATGATGGCGGCCATGCCCGCGACGTGGGCGGCATCGACATGGCGCAGCACCTGTTGTGCATAGTTCACCTGCGCACCGACAAACCACCGCGCACCCGGCATGACATTGCGCTCCAAGACACAGCTGTGCGGCGTGGGCGATTGAAGTTCCAAATAATCCCAAGCCGATTGCCAAAAGTCCTCCAAGTGGGTGACCGACCAACGCCACATGGCTTGGTAATCCTCAAACCGCAGCTGGCGATGCTCGGCCAACCATTGTTGGTAAAGACGAATTTGCGGCACAAAGGGTGGCGAGGCGCTGGCAGTGGTGTTCATGGCTACTAAGATGGGGCTTTGTTTTGAATGAGAAGCGCATTGTCATGGCAATTTGGACCAAGCCCATCAGCACCGAGATACTGACCACCACCCACATTGCCACCGCTGCTGAGCGACTAGGCATTGAGTTCATCGAAATTGGCCCCGATTTCATACGCGGCCGCATTCCGGTGGATGAGCGCACCGTCCAGCCTTATGGCGTTATCCACGGCGGCTCCAGCGTCATGCTGGCCGAAACGCTGGGTTCGTGCGGCGCGGACTATTCCACGCCGATCGGCCACCGCATCGTCGGCTTGGACATCAATGCCAACCACATCCGAGGCGTGGCCGAGGGTTGGGTGAATGGCATTGCGCGGCCGGTACACATCGGGCGCAGCACGCAGGTGTGGCAAATTGACATGACCGACGACCAAGGTCGCACCTCTTGCGTTTCACGCCTAACCTTGTCGGTGTTGGCGCCGCGCTAAAGGCTTAGGAGCTGCTCTTTTTGCCTTTGGGCGCTTCGTTGCTGTCTTCGGGCTTTTTCTTGGGCGGGCATTCGCCCCTGAAAAACTCCCATTCATCGCAGACCACGCCAGACGGCAAGGTACACATGCCTTGCTCGCCTTTGTCCGTTTGCACAATGGTGACCGTGCCTCCCGCTTGGGTACACGCTGCGGCGGCAGGGTTAGCCATGGCCAACAGCAAACTGAGTTCAGTCAACATGGTCGGGCTTTCCGGGGGTTTCAGCCGCGGCCAAACGCTGGCTTTTCCAATACACATCGTCGCCGCCGTTCATGCGGTTGAGCACACGGGCCAACACAAACATCAGGTCGGATAAACGGTTGAGGTACTGGCGCGGCGTGTCGTTCAAGGCTTCTTCGGCACCCAAAGCCACCACCGCACGCTCGGCACGACGCGCCACGGTGCGGCACACATGCGCCAGCGACGCGGCCCGAGAACCTGCGGGCAAGATGAACTCTTGCAACTTGGGCAAGGCCTCGTTGTGGTGAGCCAGCGCTTGGTCCAAAGCCAACACCGCTTCAACCTTGAGCAACTCAAAGCCGGGGATGCTGAGCTCGCCCCCTAAGTTAAAGAGCTGATGTTGCACCTCAACCAGCAAACCACGCAAGTTGTCGGGCATGTCTTCGCACAGCAAAACCCCGATGTGCGAATTGAGTTCATCGACCTCGCCCATGGCATGGACGCGCAAGCTGTTTTTGCTGACGCGACGGTTGTCACCCAAGCCGGTGGTGCCATCGTCGCCGGTACGCGTTGCAATTTGAGTAAGTCGATTTGACATGTGTGCTGTTCCTGAGGTTGCCCGTATTCTCTCAGTACAAGTACATGTCGGCTACGCTTGGGGTTTTCAGGAGCGGTAAATGCAGACGGTGAAACAGGTAGGCGTGGTCGGTTTGGGTGCCATGGGCCAAGGCATGGCCGGCAGTTTGCGTCGCGCGGGCTACGAGGTTTATGTGTGCGACGCTCGCCCGGGCGTTGCCGAGGCTTTTGCGGCACAAGGCGGTGTAGCCTGCACTTCGCCCGCCGAGTTGGCCAAGTCCTGCCAATTGATTGTCAGCGTGGTGGTGAATGCCGCGCAAACCGAGGAGGTGCTGTTTGGCCCTCAAGGCGCGGCGGCCCATCTGGCCCAAGGCAGCGTGTTTGTGATGTGCTCCACCGTCGACCCCAACTGGTCGGTGACACTGGAATCACGCCTTGAAGCCATGGGCTTGCTGTATGTGGACGCACCCATCTCAGGCGGTGCGGCCAAGGCCGCTTCTGGTCAAATGACCATGATGACGGCAGCCAAGCCGGCCGCTTATGCACTGGCCGAACCCTTGTTGAACGCGATGGCTGCCAAGGTCTACAAGCTGGGCGACAGCGCAGGTGCGGGCAGCAAAGTCAAGATCATCAACCAGCTGCTGGCAGGGGTTCACATTGCTGCGGCCGCTGAAGCCATGGCACTGGGCTTGCGTGAAGGCGTGGACCCTGCAGCGCTGTACGAGGTCATCACCCACAGTGCGGGTAACAGTTGGATGTTCGAAAACCGCATGGCCCATGTGCTGGCAGGCGACTACACGCCGCTGTCAGCGGTAGATATATTTGTGAAAGATTTGGGGCTGGTGTTGGACATGGCACGAGCCAGCAAATTCCCGCTGCCGCTGTCCAGCACCGCGCATCAGATGTTCATGCAAGCCAGCACCGCCGGTTTTGCCAAAGAAGATGACAGTGCCGTCATCAAGATCTTCCCAGGGATTGAATTGCCGGCCAAAAAGTAGTGGTTTTTGAAGATATGATGGGTTAGTATTGAATTCTTAAGAATTCTTTTAGGTGCTCAGATGCGCTTTTTTAAATCCTTGGTTTGTTCGTCCTTGCTGGGTTTGTCGCTGGCCCATGGCGGCGAAGTACTGACGCAGTTTGACGCCGAGGCCAGCATGGAGGTCGATAACGACGAGATGCTGGTGGTTTTGTCGATCAGCAAAGACGGACCCAATGCCGCCCAGATCAGCCAAGAGGTGTTGTCCAAGTTGACTGCGGCGGTAGAGCGCAGCAAACAACATGCGGACATTGAACGCAAAACAGGTCAAATCAGCACCACGCCGGTATGGGGGCCGAATGGCAAAACCAAGCTGTGGAGCGCCCAAGCTTCGCTGGAGTTGACATCCACCAACCTGAACGCCTTGAGCCGACTCGCCTCCGAGCTGACCGACGTGATGCAAATCAACCAAGTCAGCTACCGAGTGTCGGCTTCGAAAGTGGCATTGACCGAAAAAAAGCTGCTCAGCGATTTGGCGGCTAACTTTCAACGCAAAGCCCAAGACCTGACCAGCGCCTTTGGGTTCAGCCGGCATGAGATCAAAAGCCTCAATTTCAGCCAACAAAGCCAGTCCATGCCACTTATGCGCATGGCCATGGCTGCGCCCCGCGCCATGGCAGACGGTGCAGCCCCCGTGCCCATTCCTCAAGAGAGCGGCAAAACCACCCTGATTTTGCGTATGAGCGCCCAAATCGGTTTGTGGCCTTGAACGCTTACTTACGCATCTAGTAAAGCGCTGGCTTGGGCTTGTTGCATAAAATGGTGGGCGTTTGAATCGATGTCTATCAATGTGTTTGAATTGACATGGTTGTGATCCAATTAATTCTGGGCGTTCAGTCGCTTTAATCATCATGGTGCTGCGGTTTGTCACCGCTACGCGGGACTCCTTGGAAGTATTCAAAAAGAACTCCCCTTTGGTACGTTCTTTAGAGCGGATAAGTCAAACCTGTTTTGTCGATCTCGATGTCGTCCCCCATAACCGCGCACCTTTGGCGCTGTCTTATAACGCAGCCATTGCCCGTGCAGCTAAAGATGACCTCTTGGTGTTCATCCATGATGATGTGTGGATTGACGACTGGTACATCGCCCTACGCCTGCAAGAGGCCTTGGAGGTGTTTGATGTGGTGGGCGTGGCAGGCAACACACGTCGCCAAGCGCAGCAAGAAGGCTGGTTGATTCAACCCGACACCCGCGAAAAAGACCTGAGCCATGTATCTGGCGGCGTGTCACATGGCACACCGACCACAGGACAAATTGCCATGTTCGGTACAAGCCCTCAACCCGCTCGCTTACTGGACGGCGTGATGTTGGCGGCCAAGGCCGCTGTGCTTCAAAAAGCAGGGGTGCAGTTTGATCCGCTTTTTGCTTTTCATTTTTACGACACCGATTTTTGCCGCAGCTGCGAGGCAAAGGGATTGCGCTTGGGCACCTGGCCCTTGGCGCTCACGCACCAAAGTGCTGGGGTATGGCAATCTGAGGACTGGAACCACGCATTTCAGCTTTATTTAACGAAGTGGGGCGATTGACCGCGCTGTAAGCATGGGTGACAGCTGCGAACAGGCTTATTCCTTAGAATGCAAAACGCTTGGAGACACCCACCATGAATGCACCCACCACCGTTCAACACCTCATTCCCGAAGTCAATCAGCGCCCTGTTCCGCAAGCCCTGATCGATGCGCTCAAGAGCCACTTTGGCGATCGTTGCTCCACCGCCTTGGTGGTGCGTGAGCAACATGGGCGCGATGAGTCGGCGTACACCACCGTGCCGCCACCAGCGGCAGTCATCTTTGCTGAGTCCACCGATGACGTTGCCCAAGCCGTTCGCATGGCCGCAGCGCACGATGTACCGATCATCCCGTTTGGCGTGGGCACCTCGCTGGAGGGACATTTGTTGGCGGTGCAAGGCGGCGTCAGCATCGACTTGGGTCGCATGAACAAAGTGCTGTCCATCAACGCCGAAGACCTGACCGTCACGGTGCAAGCCGGTGTGACCCGCAAACAACTCAATGAGGAAATCAAAAGTACAGGCTTGTTTTTTCCCATCGACCCAGGAGCCGACGCCACCATTGGCGGCATGAGCGCCACCCGCGCCAGCGGCACGAATGCTGTGCGCTACGGCACCATGCGCGAAAACGTCTTAGGTCTAGAAGTGGTCACCGCCAGCGGCGAAGTGATTCGCACCGGCACCCGCGCTCGCAAGTCTTCTGCGGGCTACGACCTCACCCGTTTGATGGTGGGCAGCGAAGGCACCTTGGGCGTCATCACCGAAATCACCGTCAAGCTCTACCCCTTGCCCGAAGCGGTGTCAGCGGCCACCTGCTCGTTTCCCAGCATTGAAGCGGCGGTGCGCACCACGATCCAAATCATCCAAATGGGCATCCCCATCGCTCGCGTCGAGTTGATCGACCAAAACGCCGTGCGCATGGTCAACGCCCATTCCAAGCTCACCTTGCCCGAGCAACCCATGCTGCTGATGGAGTTCCACGGCTCACCCGCCAGTGTGAAAGAGCAGGCCGAAACCGTGCAAGAACTCGCCGCTGAGTTTGAGGGCCAAGCGTTCGAGTGGGCTACTACTCCTGAGGAGCGCACCCGCTTGTGGACGGCACGGCACAACACCTACTTTGCCGGCATCCAAAGCCGCCCAGGTTGCCGCGCAATCAGCACCGACACCTGTGTGCCCATTTCGCGTTTGGCCGATTGTTTGCTCGACTCGGTCGCCGAGGTGGATGCGTCTGGCATCCCATATTTCTTGGTCGGCCATGTGGGCGACGGCAATTTCCACTTTGGGTATTTGATCGACCCCAACAGCGCAGAGGAACGCGCCACCGCCGAGGACCTGAACAACAAGCTGGTTGCCCGCGCCTTGTCGCTGGAAGGCACCTGCACCGGCGAGCATGGCATTGGTTTGCACAAAATGGACTTTTTGGTGACCGAGGCCGGTGCTGGCGCGGTCAACATGATGCGCACCATCAAACATGCGCTGGACCCGCACAACATCATGAACCCCGGCAAGGTGTTTTTGTACTGACCCTCGTCCGTCATTGCGAGCGCAGCGAAGCAATCCCCTGTCATTGCGAGGCTGTCATTGCGAGCGCAGCGAAGCAACCTCCGTCAATACAAACCCCCGTCTTTATGCGCGTCAGCGCCAAGGGCTGCTCGCTTCGTGCTTGCACCAAGTCGCTACGCAGCCCTTGACCCTGCCACGCTTTACCACTGTGTCCGTATAAAGCAGTGACCAGCTCTCTGGCTTGCGGCGCAGGTCGGCCGCAGCCGACGTTGTGTAAGCATGGAGGCGAGGCCGAGCCTGCTGTGCAAGTCTGAAGGGTTCGGCAGTTTGCTTCGTCGCTACGCTCCTCGCAATGACGGGGCCTAGCTATGACGGAGGTTGCTTCGCTGCGCTCGCAATGACAGCGAGATGCAATGACGGGGCTAAGTCAAGCGGCGAGAGCGCCACGCTCAATCACCACTTGCGCGTCCAGCAAGTCGTTGGCATGGTTGACGTCAGACTGCGCAATCAACACCGACAAGTCGGTGGATTTCAGCTGCCCAATGACTTCCGATAAACGCATGGACAGAGCAGGCGCCACGCCCTCAAAAGGCTCATCTAGCAACAACAACCGCGTGCCGACCGCCAAGGCACGTGCCAAAGCCACCAACTTTTGTTGACCGCCCGACAACAGCAAAGCCCGCCGATCGGACATGGCTTTGAGTTCAGGCAAAACCTCGTAGACCCAAGCCAAACGCGCATCCAGCGACAAAGTGGGACTGACCCACAAAGGCAAGACGATGTTTTCTTCGACCGTGAGTTCGGGCACCAAACCTCGGTCTTCAGGCATGTAACCGATGCCTAAGCCCGCACGCACATGGGCGGGCATTTGCACCAAGTCTTGGCCATCAAAAAGAATCTGCCCGATACGCGGCGTCAAATGCCCCATGATGCTGCGCAAGGTGCTGGTTTTGCCTGCCCCGTTGCGGCCAACCAAACCCACCATCTGGCCCTTGGCCACTTGCAAACGCAGTCCGCGCAA
>CAMCWS010000029.1 GCA_945882755.1 Bordetella parapertussis
TTGGACTTCGGTGCTTTGGTCAATCTGCTGCCCGGTAAAGACGGATTGCTGCACATCAGCCAAATCAGCCACGAGCGCATTGCCAAGGTCACCGACGTGTTGGCTGAAGGTCAAATCGTGCGTGTGAAAGTGCTGGAAACTGATGAAAAGGGTCGCATCAAGCTGTCCATGAAAGCCTTACTGGACCACCCTGAAGCGCCTCCTCATCAGTCACACGCTGACGAGCAACCTCACCAAGAGTAAAAACATGACGCGTAAATTGATTGTGGGCAATTGGAAGATGAATGGTAGCTTGGCTGCCAATCACGATCTGCTGCACGCCATCAATGCTGGCTTGACTTCAAGTGCTTGCCAAGCAGTGGTTTGTATCCCTGCGCCTTACTTGGCGCAGGTGCAACATCTGTGTGCTTCCAGCCCCTTGCTTTGGGGGGCGCAGGACGTTTCTTCGTCTGACAGTGGCGCCTTTACAGGTGAGGTATCAGCAGCCATGTTGCGGGACTTTGGTGTTCGCTATGCACTGGTAGGGCATTCTGAGCGCCGTCAGTACCATGGTGAAACCGACGAAGTTGTTGCGCTCAAGGCCCAACGCGCTTTGTCTGCTGGCATCACGCCCATCGTTTGCGTGGGTGAAACACTTGCCCAGCGTGAAGCTGGGCAAACCGCTGAGGTCGTCAAGCGCCAGTTGGCTGCAGTGATTCATACCAATGGACACTGCATCAGCGAGATTGTGGTGGCCTACGAACCGGTATGGGCCATCGGCACTGGCAAAACTGCCACGCCAGAGCAGGCCCAACAAGTGCATGCCATGCTTAGACACCAACTGCTAGCAGCCTCTGCGCATGCTGACAAGATTGCCATCTTGTATGGTGGCAGTATGAATGCCTCAAACGCTGCAAGCTTGTTGTTACAACAAGATATTGATGGCGGTTTGGTGGGTGGCGCTTCCCTGAAAGCGGCTGATTTTTTATCGATTGTGGCTGCAGCCTCGCAGTAACTGATTTGGAGTTTTGATGAGCACACTACTGAACTTGTTAATGGTTGTTCAAATTTTGTCTGCGCTTGGCATGATAGGTTTGATATTGGTGCAACACGGCAAGGGCGCGGACATGGGTGCGGCTTTTGGCAGCGGTACATCAGGCAGTTTGTTTGGCGCCAGTGGCGGTGCCAATTTTCTTTCACGCACCACAGCCGTTTTAGCTGCGGTATTTTTTGTGTGTACTTTGGCGCAAGCTTATTTTGGTAATTTACGTACCGCACCTACCTCCGAAGGTAGCGTGTTAGAGCGTGCTAAGCCAGTGACACCCACCGCAGCAGACCAAGTACCTGGTGCTGTAACGCCGTCTCCAGCTCCCAGCCCCTCAGCCCCAAGTTCTGTGCCTGCGCCTGCTGCCGACGGTTCTCCTGCGTCTCAAATTCCAGGGAAATGATCTTTTCGTCATTAGATATTGATACTTGTCACAGGGGAAAAAGACCTGTTTCGGGTTAAGATAATCGGCTTTTAGAGCCTGTCGCGAAAGCGGTAGGGCGATAAAAAATAAGTCATGCCGTCGTGGTGAAATTGGTAGACACGCTATCTTGAGGGGGTAGTGGCGAAAGCTGTGCGAGTTCGAGTCTCGCCGACGGCACCATCTCCAGCATGTTGTCTTGCCGGAGTCAGACATTTTTGTCAATCTAGCTTCCAAAGCTGCAACCTGAGATTTAAATGAGTCTAGAGCAGTATTTGCCAGTCATGTTATTCATCCTCGTTGGCCTGTTGGTCGGCGTAGCGCCGCAGGCCATTGGTTATTTTTTAGGTCCGCAACGTCCTGATGCGGCCAAAAATTCCCCCTACGAGTGTGGCTTTGAAGCTTTTGATGACGCTCGAAGTAAATTCGATGTACGTTACTACTTGGTGGCGATTCTTTTTATCCTTTTCGATTTAGAGATCGCTTTTCTTTTTCCATGGGCGGCATCGCTGAAAGAAATTGGAACCACAGGTTTTGTAGCGATGATGATTTTTCTGGCTATTCTTGTCGTGGGCTTTGTCTACGAATGGAAAAAAGGCGCCCTCGATTGGGAATAACTTATGTCACTTGAAGGCGTTTTCTCTGAAGGCTTCATCACCACCTCGTATGACTCGGTGGTGAATTGGGCAAAGACTGGTTCACTTTGGCCCATGACCTTTGGCCTGGCTTGTTGCGCTGTTGAAATGATGCATGCAGGTGCTGCTCGCTATGACATCGATCGTTTTGGCATGTTGTTTCGCCCCAGTCCTCGCCAATCTGATTTGATGATTGTTGCGGGTACCCTTTGCAACAAGATGGCACCCGCCTTGCGCAAGGTGTACGACCAAATGAGTGAGCCTCGCTGGGTGCTTTCCATGGGTTCTTGCGCCAATGGCGGTGGCTATTACCACTACAGTTATTCTGTTGTCAGGGGATGCGACCGCATTGTGCCTGTCGATGTGTATGTGCCGGGTTGCCCTCCCACGGCTGAAGCATTGCTCTACGGCATCTTGCAGTTGCAAAACAAGATTCGCCGTGAAAACACCATTGCCCGTGGATAGCAGCCCATGGCCTTGACTGTTTCAATCACCCAACTTGAAGACACTTTACGCAAGGTGTTTGCAGATCATTCACCAGACATTCGCATTGCGCTAGGTGAAATCACGATGACGGTCGCAGCCAAAGACTATGCAGAAATTGCCCATACTCTGCGCGACCATGCAGACTTGGCTTTTGAGCAACTGATTGATTTGTGCGGCGTCGATTACTCAGATTACAAAAACTCTGCGCCCTCGGCGTTCACGGAATTACCTCGTTATGCAGTGATCAGCCATTTGCTTTCATTGACACACAATTGGCGTTTGCGTCTGCGTGTATTCGCCACAGATGACGATATGCCGATTCTTCCCTCTCTCACAGAGTTATGGAATTGCGCCAATTGGTACGAACGTGAAGCTTTCGATCTGTTTGGTATTTTGTTTGAAGGGCATTTGGATTTGCGACGCATCCTCACTGACTATGGATTTATTGGACACCCTTTCCGTAAAGATTTCCCAACGTCTGGTCATGTCGAAATGCGTTACGACGCAGAGCAAAAGCGTGTGATTTACCAACCCGTCACCATAGAGCCCAGAGAAATCACGCCTCGCATTGTTCGAGAAGACAACTACGGCGGCTTGCACTGATCGCATATCGCATATGGCTGACATTAAAAACTATACATTGAACCTTGGGCCACAGCACCCCGCAGCCCACGGCGTTTTGCGTTTGGTTCTTGAGCTCGATGGCGAGGTGGTGCAGCGTGCTGATCCGCACATTGGCTTGCTGCACCGCGCAACTGAAAAATTGGCTGAAAGCAAAACCTATATTCAAGCTTTGCCCTATATGGACAGACTCGACTATGTGTCGATGATGTGCAATGAGCATGCGTATTGCTTGGCGATTGAAAAGCTCATGGGTTTGGAAGTACCTGTTCGCGCCCAATACATACGCGTCATGTTCTCTGAAATCACCCGCATGCTGAACCATTTGATGTGGTTAGGTGCGCATGGCTTCGATTGCGGCGCAATGAATATTCTGATTTACTGTTTCCGTGAGCGTGAAGACCTGTTTGACATGTATGAGGCCGTATCGGGTGCCCGCATGCATGCCGCTTATTTCCGACCTGGTGGTGTGTACCGTGATTTGCCTGACGCCATGCCGCAGTACCAAGTCAACAAAATCAAAAATGCCAGAGCGATTGCGCAGTTGAATGAAAACCGCCAAGGCTCTTTGCTGGATTTCATTGAAGACTTTACAAAACGCTTCCCCAAATACGTTGATGAATACGAAACGCTGTTGACCGACAACCGTATTTGGAAGCAGCGTACCGTGGGCATTGGCGTGGTCACACCTGAGAGAGCCAAAAACCTTGGCTTCACCGGACCTATGTTGCGCGGTTCTGGCGTTGCTTGGGATTTACGTAAACACCAGCCCTACGATGTTTACGACCAAATGGATTTTGATATCCCTGTTGGCAAAACCGGTGACTGTTATGACCGGTATTTGATTCGTGTCGAGGAATTGCGCCAATCCAATCGCATCATTGCGCAATGTGTGAAATGGCTTCGCAGCAACCCCGGCCCTGTCATCACCGACAACCACAAAGTGGCACCTCCTAGCCGCGAAGACATGAAGTCCAGCATGGAGGAGTTGATTCACCATTTCAAACTCTTCACCGAAGGCTTTCATGTTCCCGAAGGCGAGGCTTATGCGGCGGTAGAGCATCCCAAAGGTGAGTTCGGTATTTACTTGGTCAGCGATGGCGCCAACAAACCCTATCGTCTCAAAATCAGAGCCCCGGGCTTTGCACATCTCTCAGCCATGGACGAAATGACGCGGGGACATATGATTTCAGATACCGTCGCCATCATTGGCACCTTGGATATTGTGTTTGGTGAGATTGACCGATGAACAGCAGACATATGCCCATCATTGAAGCCCAGACTTTTTCTGCTGAGGTGCTGGCGCGTTTCGATAAAGAGCTCGCCAAATACCCTGCAGACCAAAAACAGTCTGCTGTGATTGCTTGTTTGTCCATCGTGCAACAAGTGCATGGCCACGTTAGCCCTGAAGGTGAAAAAGGCGTGGCGCAGTATTTGGGCATGCCGGTAATGGCTGTGCATGAGGTCAGCACCTTCTACAACATGTTCAATTTGAAGCCAGTGGGGCGCTTCAAAATCAATGTGTGTACCAATTTGCCGTGCCAGTTGCGCGGCGGCCAAAAAGCGATTCATCACTTGTGTGAAAAACTTCAAGTTGAAGTGGGTGGCACAACGACCGATGGTTTGTTCACACTTCAGCCAGGGGAATGCATGGGCGCTTGTGCTGATGCCCCCGTTTTACTGGTCAATGACCGATCCATGTGCAGTTTTATGAGCGATGACAAGCTTGACCAAATGATTGATGGTTTGCGTGCCGTAGCAAAGGAGCAGTCATGAACTTAGATCAAGTTTTAGCCCAGTTCCAATCTTCGGGTGCGCAATCCTGTTTTCACGGCAGACATTTAGAACCCCAAATTTATGCTGGCTTGGATGGAAAAAACTGGCGTTTGAAAGACTACGAAGCGCGTGGTGGTTACCAAGCTTTACGAACCATTTTGGGTATACATGGCGCTGAAGCTATGACCCAAGACCAAGTCATTGCCACTATGAAGGAATCTGGTTTGCGTGGGCGCGGCGGTGCAGGTTTTCCTACGGGCTTGAAGTGGAGTTTCATGCCGCGTCAGTTTCCAGGGCAAAAATACCTTGTGTGTAACTCTGACGAAGGTGAGCCCGGCACTTGCAAAGACAGGGACATCCTAGAGTTCAATCCGCATATCGTTATTGAGGGTATGGCTATTGCAGCTTATGCCATGGGTATCTCGGTGGGTTACAACTACATCCATGGTGAAATTTTCCAAACCTACGACCGGTTTGAAGAAGCCTTGGAAGAGGCGCGTGCTGCGGGTTACTTGGGTGACAGGATCATGGGCAGTGCATTCAATTTTCAGTTACATGCAGCCCATGGTTTCGGTGCTTACATTTGCGGTGAAGAGACCGCCTTGCTGGAGTCTTTGGAAGGCAAAAAAGGCCAACCGCGCTTTAAGCCACCTTTTCCTGCCAGCTTTGGTGTTTATGGCAAACCCACCACCATCAACAACACCGAAACGTTTGCTGCTGTTCCTTGGATCATCCGCAATGGTGGCCCAGCCTATTTGGCCTGCGGCAAACCCAATAACGGCGGCACCAAGATTTTTTCTGTCAGCGGTGACGTAGAACTCCCCGGCAACTATGAAGTCCCCATGGGGACTTCTTTTGCAAAATTGCTTGAACTCGCGGGGGGTGTACGTGGCGGTCGACAACTCAAAGCGGTGATTCCAGGCGGTTCCTCTGCGCCTGTGTTGCCTGCTTCCATCATGATGGACACCACCATGGACTATGACGCGATTGCCAAGGCTGGCTCTATGCTCGGCTCAGGTGCGGTCATTGTGATGGACGACACCCGCTGCATGGTCAAGAGTTTGCAGCGCTTGTCGGCGTTTTACATGCACGAGTCTTGCGGGCAATGCACGCCTTGCCGTGAAGGCACAGGTTGGCTGTGGCGCATTGTTGATCGTCTAGAGAGCGGTCAAGGCAAAGCTTCCGATATGGACTTGCTCGATAGCGTTGCCGAAAACATCATGGGCAGAACGATTTGTGCGTTGGGAGATGCTGCAGCCATGCCTGTTCGCGGCATGCTCAAGCACTTCCGCCCAGAATTTGAACACCACATCACGCACAAGACCTGTATGGTCTCTGCGTACATTTAAGCGCGACACAGACCATGGTTGAACTTCAAATCGACGGCAAGACAGTGCAAGTCACCGAAGGTAGTGTGGTGATTCAAGCTGCCGAACAAGCAGGCACGTTCATCCCGCATTTTTGCTATCACAAGAAACTCAGCATTGCGGCCAACTGCCGCATGTGTTTGGTCGATATCGAAAAAGCCCCCAAGCCCATGCCAGCTTGTGCAACGCCTGTGACGCAAGGCATGGTCGTGCATACCAAGTCTGAGCGTGCCATCAAGGCGCAAAAGTCGGTCATGGAGTTTTTACTGATCAACCACCCGCTGGACTGTCCAATTTGCGATCAAGGTGGCGAGTGTCAGTTGCAAGACTTGGCGGTGGGTTATGGCGGCAGTGCTTCGCGCTATGACGAAGAAAAGCGTGTGGTGTTCCACAAAGATGTGGGACCGCTCATCAGCATGGAAGAGATGAGTCGCTGCATCCATTGCACACGTTGTGTTCGTTTTGGACAAGAAATTGCTGGCAGCATGGAGCTGGGCATGTCGCACCGCGGTGAGCACTCCGAGATTGAAACCTTTGTGGGTGAAACAGTCGACTCCGAACTCTCAGGCAATATGATTGACATTTGCCCTGTGGGTGCATTGACCAGCAAACCATTTCGCTACCAAGCGCGTACCTGGGAGTTGGGGCGACGTAAATCTATCAGTCCGCACGACGCCACGGGTGCCAACTTGATCATGCAAGTCAAAAACCATCAGGTTCTGCGTGTGGTTCCATTTGAAAATGAAGAAGTCAATGAGTGCTGGATTGCCGACCGCGACCGCTACAGCTATGAAGCGCTCAATGGCCCGGATCGCTTAACCCAACCCATGATCAAGCAAGGCGGCGAGTGGCAAACCGTGGATTGGCAAGTGGCTTTGGAATATGTCGCCAATGGTTTGAATGCTATCAAGGCTGACCACGGCGCTGCTGCTATTGGCTGTTTGGCCAGTCCACACAGCACCTTGGAAGAGTTGTATTTGGCTGGTAAATTGCTGCGTGGTCTGGGCAGTGACAACATCGATTCACGTTTGCGTGCAGCCGATTTCCACCATGACGGTCATGTCAGGTGGTTGGGTACCAGCGTCGCATCTCTTTCTCAGTTGCAAAGAGCTTGGGTGATTGGCAGTGACGTTCGCAAAGACCAGCCTTTGTTGGCACTGCGTCTGCGCCATGCTGCTCGCCATGGTGCTCAAGTCCATGCTTTGACTGGCACAACCCCAGACTGGGCTATGCCTTTGGCGCAAATGCAGGTGTTGCCGGCCTCGGATTGGCTGCAAGCCATGGCCGATGTGGCTGCTGTGGTGGCTCAGCACACTGGCATGGCTTCACCTGTCTCGGGCAATGCCCAATCTCCCGTTGCGATCGCCATTGCCTCTTCCCTTTTATCAGGCGAACGCAAAGCCATTTTGTTGGGCAACGCAGTGGCCCATCATGCACATTGCGCTGCTTTGCTGACGCTAGCCAATTGGCTTGCCAAGAACACAGTTGCTACTGTGGGTTTTTTGGGTGAGGCCGCCAACACGGTGGGCGCACAAGTTGCTGGTGCTTTGCCTCTGAATGGTGGCCTGAACGTCCAAGCCATGTTGCATGCTCCACAAGTTAAAGCAATGGTATTGCTCAACACCGAGCCTGCTCATGACTGCGCCCAGGCGCTAGAAGCTTTGAATTCCTTGGCGACCAAAGACATGGTGATTACCTTGTCGCCGTTCAAAGCCAACATGGAAATCAGCGACGTGCTGTTGCCTATTTCACCATTCTCTGAGACAGCAGGCACTTTCATCAACACAGAGGGCCGGGCGCAAAGTTTTCATGGCGTGGTTCGTCCTTTGGGAGACACGCGTCCAGCTTGGAAGGTGTTGCGTGTTTTGGCCAATATGTTGGGCGTGAGTGGTTTTGACTACGACACTGTCGAGCAAATCCGCGCGGATGTTTTGTTGCCGAACTGGTCTTCGCGTCTGAGCAATGCATGCGACCAAGCCATGACCCAGTTGCCCGTGATGGCCCATGAACCCGTAACAGCGCATATTTACCAGTTGGATGGCTTGGTCCGCCGTTCACCCTCGCTGCAACAAACTGCAGATGCACAAGCGAAGGAAGCCACCCATGTCTGAATGGCTTTACCAAACAGGTTTTGCGCTGATGGGTGCCGCTTGGTGGCAGACCATGGCTTGGCCCGTGCTTTGGATATTGCTCAAGATTGTGGCCGTGGTGTTGCCTTTGCTGTTGTGTGTTGCTTATTTAACGCTTTGGGAGCGAAAGGCCATTGGCTTTACCCAAATTCGCTTTGGCCCCAATCGCGTGGGACCCTTGGGACTTTTGCAACCTATTGCAGACGCACTGAAGGTATTTACCAAAGAAATCATTCAACCGACACAGGCCAGCAAAGGTTTGTTTTTCATGGGGCCCGTGATGACCATGATGCCTGTCCTGGCTGCATGGGCGGTGATCCCTTTTGGCCCTGAAGTGGCTTTGGCCAACATCAACGCAGGCTTGCTTTTTTTAATGGCCATCACTTCTTTAGAGGTCTACGGCATCATCATTGCCGGTTGGGCCTCCAACTCCAAGTACGCGTTATTGGGTGCATTGCGAGCCTCAGCCCAAATGGTCAGTTACGAGATCGCCATGGGCTTTGCCTTGGTCGTGGTGTTGATGGTGTCGGGCAGTTTGAACCTGACGGACATCGTGATGGGTCAAGGCAAAGGCATGTTTGCAGACATGGGTTTGACTTTCTTGTCTTGGAATTGGTTACCTTTGCTGCCCATTTTCTTGGTCTACTTTATTTCCAGTTTGGCTGAGACCAACCGCCATCCTTTTGATGTGGTCGAGGGCGAATCCGAGATCGTGGCGGGCCACATGATCGAATACTCCGGCATGTCGTTTGCCTTGTTCTTCCTTGGCGAATACGCCAATATGATTTTGGTATCCACCATTGCGGTGCTGCTGTTTCTGGGCGGTTGGTTGCCACCCGTCGACAGCGCATGGTTGACTTGGATTCCCGGTTGGATATGGTTGGGTTTGAAAACCTTTGTGGTGGTGACCATGTTCTTGTGGGTGAGGGCGACCTTCCCACGTTTTCGCTACGACCAAATCATGCGCTTGGGCTGGAAAATCTTTATCCCCATCACTTTGGTGTGGTTGGTAGTTGTTGGTATTTGGATGCAAACACCATGGAATATTTGGTCATGAAGCGGAGCCTCAAATGACAACGCTTGATTCAAGCACCTACCGTGCAGCTTTTTCTTGGAAAGACTTCTTCTCCAGTTTCTTGCTGTTGGAGATGTTCAAAGGCATGGCCATTACCGGCAAATACATGTTTGCCAAGAAGATCACGGTGCAGTTTCCCGAAGAAAAAACCCCACTGAGTCCGCGGTTCAGAGGTCTGCACGCTTTGCGCAGGTATGACAACGGTGAAGAGCGTTGCATTGCTTGCAAGCTGTGTGAGGCGGTGTGCCCTGCCATGGCCATCACCATTGAGTCGGATGTCCGCGAAGATGGTTCTAGGCGCACATCTCGCTATGACATCGATTTAACCAAATGTATTTTTTGCGGTTTTTGCGAAGAAAGCTGCCCTGTCGACTCCATTGTCGAGACCCATATATTCGAGTACCACGGCGAAAAGCGCGGCGACTTGTATTTCACTAAAGAGATGTTGCTCGCTGTTGGCGACAGGTATGAGCCACAAATTGCGGCAAGCAAGGCAGCTGACGCCAAATACCGCTGACCACAGGACACCTGAATTCCCATGGACATCATTTCCATCTTTTTTTATATCTTCTCGGCCGTCATGTTGTTTGCGGCTTTCAAGGTCATCACGTCTCGCAACCCAGTCCATAGTGCCTTGTATTTGGTGCTGTGCTTTTTTCAGGCATCTGCCATTTGGATGCTGTTGCAAGCCGAGTTTTTGTCTATTACTCTGATTCTGGTCTATGTGGGCGCAGTCATGGTGCTGTTCCTGTTTGTGGTGATGATGCTTGACATCAATATCGAAGCCATGCGCAAAGGTTTTTGGAGCCACTTTCCCTTGGCTGCATCGATTGGCGCGGTGTTGGCCTTAGAGTTGGCGTCTGTGCTCTTAGGTGGTTTCAGGCTGACGCAGGCACCCGCAACCGCTGTGATGCCTGAAGGGCAGCAGTACTCCAACACCAAAGAATTAGGCGTGGTCTTGTACACCGAGTATTTATACCCCTTGGAAATTGCGGCGGTGATTTTGCTGGTGGCCATTGTGGCTGCCATTGCTTTGACAATGCGTGAGCGCAAAGACAGCAAAGCGCAAAACCCTTCCGACCAAGTCCGGGTGAAAGCTGCGGATCGGATGCAGTTGGTCAAAATGGCTCCTGTTCACCAGCCCTTATCGACTAAACCTGAAGAGGGCAAAGCACCATGAATGTCACGCTGGGCCACTACCTCACCTTAGGTGCTATTTTGTTTTCCTTGTCAGTCATTGGTATTTTCTTAAACCGCAAAAACTTGATTGTCTTGTTGATGGCCATCGAGTTGATGCTGCTTGCAGTAAATATCAATTTTGTTGCGTTCTCGCATTACCTCGGCGATATACACGGTCAGATTTTTGTGTTTTTCATTCTCACAGTCGCTGCGGCAGAGTCTGCCATTGGCTTGGCTATCTTGGTCTTGTTGTTTCGCAATCGTGCAAGTGTTCAAGCCGATGAACTGAATGCGCTCAAAGGTTGATGGGTAAGCAATGAACACAACGCTTCAAGCCTCTACTTTGCTCACCATCGCGCTAGCGCCTTTGGCCGGTTCCATGCTTGCGGGTATTTTTGGGACTGCTTTGGGCGGCGCATGGATGGGCCGCAAACTCAGCCATGGTCTGACGATCTTGGGTGTCTTGGTTTCTTTTGTTTTGTCTGCACAAACATTGGTGCAGGTGGTTCAAGAGGGCGCTAGCTTCAACGAAACGATTTACACCTGGATGGTCGTTGGCGGCTTGAAAATGGAAGTGGGTTTCTTGGTGGATGGCTTGAGCGCCATGATGATGTGCGTGGTCACCTTTGTATCGTTGATGGTGCATATCTACACCATCGGCTACATGGAAGAAGACGAGGGCTACAACCGCTTTTTCGCCTACATCTCCTTGTTCACATTCGCCATGTTGATGCTGGTGATGAGCAACAACTTGCTGCAACTCTTTTTTGGTTGGGAAGCCGTCGGCTTGGTTTCTTATTTGTTGATTGGCTTTTGGTTCAACAAACCAAGTGCCGTATTTGCCAACATGAAAGCATTTTTGGTCAACCGCGTAGGTGACTTTGGTTTCATTTTGGGTATTGGTTTGATTGCTGCTTATGCTGGCAGCTTGAATTACACCGAGGTGTTTGCCAAAACCACTGACTTAGGGGCACTCACCTTGCCTGGCACTTCTTGGATGTTGGTGACCGTCATTTGTATTTGCTTGTTCATTGGAGCCATGGGCAAATCGGCCCAGTTCCCACTCCATGTGTGGTTGCCTGATTCCATGGAAGGCCCAACACCTATCTCTGCTCTGATTCATGCGGCCACCATGGTGACGGCAGGTATTTTCATGGTGGCACGCATGTCACCTTTGTTCGAGTTGTCTGATACCGCCTTGAACCTCATCATGGTGGTGGGTTCCATCACTGCCTTGTTCATGGGATTTTTAGGTATTGTGCAAAACGATATTAAGCGGGTGGTGGCTTACTCCACCTTGTCGCAACTGGGCTATATGACGGTGGCCTTGGGCGCTTCAGCTTACTCGGTGGCTGTATTCCATCTGATGACGCATGCTTTCTTCAAAGCCCTGCTGTTTTTGGCTGCGGGCTCGGTCATCATGGGCATGCACCATAACCAAGACATTCGCTACATGGGCGGTGTTCGCAAATACATGCCCATCACCTGGATCACCTCTTTGCTGGGCTCTTTGGCGCTGATTGGTACCCCGCTTTTCTCAGGTTTTTATTCCAAGGACAGCATCATTGAGGCGGTTGCGCGCAGCAACTTACCCGCGTCTGGCTGGGCTTTTTTTGCTGTTATGGCGGGTGTGTTCATTACTGCCTTCTATTCTTTCCGAATGTATTTCTTGGTCTTTCACGGCAAAGAGCGCTTTGACCAGAACCCTGAAGCGCACCATGGTCATCACAGTCACCATGCCCCGCATGAATCGCCTTGGGTGGTCACTCTGCCTTTGGTGTTGCTGGCCATCCCCTCGGTGTTGATTGGCTACTTCACGATTGAGCCTATGCTGTTTGGCGACTTCTTCAAGGGTGCCATCTACGTTAATGCCGATCTGCACCCTGCGATGCGTGAGTTTCAGAAGGATTTCCATGGTGCATTGGCTATGGCCTTACACGCCTTGTCGTCTGTGCCTTTGCTGATGGCAATGAGCGGTTTAACCCTGTCTTATTACATGTACATCGTCAATCCTGCACTGCCTGCAGCCATTCTTCGCACCTTTGCGCCGCTACACACTTTGTTGGTCAACAAATACTATTTGGACGACTTTAATGAAAAGGTCCTTGCCCGTGGCTCTCGTGCATTGGCCTCGGTGTTGTGGAAGCGAGGTGACCAAGGCTTGATTGACGGCTTGCTGGTTAACGGCTCTTGGAAAGTGGTGGCCTTTGTTTCTCGCTTGAGTCGCCAACTGCAAACAGGTTTTCTGTACCACTACGCCTTGGTGATGATTTTGGGCATGTTTGGCCTCATCACTTGGTTTGTTTGGTTAAACCCCTGATCTGATTGATATGAATATCCACACTTTAAAAAGAGACCTCCCATGGGGATATTGAGTCTGGTCATTTGGACGCCCATCGTCTTGGGCGTCTTGATTTTTATCTTGGGTCGGGATGAACATGCAGGCTTGGTGCGCTGGGCTGCCTTGTTTTCAGCACTCTTGAGTTTTTTCCTGTGCGTTCCTTTGTATACCGACTTCGACAGCAGCAGCGCCTCGATGCAGTTTGTAGAAAACACGCCTTGGGTTTTGCGCTTCAATATGGCCTACCACTTAGGCGTTGACGGCATATCGCTTTGGCTTGTCTTGCTAACCTCTTTCATCACCTTGGTGGTGGTCATCTCTGCGTGGGAAGTTATCACAGAGCGTGTACATCAATACATGGGCGCATTCTTGGTTCTGAGCGGCGTCATGATCGGCGTGTTTTGCGCTCTTGACGGCATGTTGTTTTACGTGTTCTTTGAAGCCACCCTTATTCCCATGTACCTCATCATTGGTATTTGGGGTGGACCTAACAAAATTTACGCCGCCTTCAAGTTCTTCCTCTACACCTTGATGGGTTCCTTGTTGATGTTGGTGGCTTTGATATACCTCTACATCCAATCGGGTGGCAGTTTCGATCTGGCCGTCTGGCAAGCCTTGCCCTTGTCATCGAAAGCCCAAACGCTGCTGTTCTTTGCTTTTTTTGCGGCTTTTGCGGTCAAGGTTCCGATGTGGCCTGTACACACATGGTTGCCTGATGTTCACGTTGAAGCGCCTACAGGTGGATCAGCTGTCTTGGCAGCCATCATGTTGAAGTTGGGTGCTTATGGCTTCTTGCGTTTTTCATTGCCCATCACCCCAGACGCCGCGCATGAATGGGCTTGGCTGCTCATCGCTTTGTCGGTCATCGCGGTGGTGTATGTGGGTTTGGTAGCCATTGTTCAGCAAGACATGAAAAAGCTGGTGGCCTATTCTTCTGTGGCCCACATGGGCTTTGTGACTCTAGGCTTTTTCATGTTCAGCCCCTTGGGTATCAGCGGTGGCATTGTGCAAATGATCGCCCACGGCTTCGTATCTGCAGCCATGTTTCTGTGCATTGGCGTTTTGTACGACCGAGTTCATTCCCGTGAAATCGCCAGCTACGGTGGTGTGGTCAACACCATGCCCAAGTTCGCGGCGTTTTCCATGTTGTTTGCCATGGCCAATTGCGGCTTGCCAGGCACAGCCGGTTTTGTTGGTGAGTGGATGGTGATCTTGGCGGCGGTGCAATTCAATTTCTGGATTGGTTTGGCGGCAGCTTCTGCGCTCATCTTTGGCGCGGCCTATACCTTGTGGATGATCAAGCGTGTGTATTTGGGCCCCGTGGTCAATGATGAGGTCAGACAACTGTCGGACATCAATGCCCGTGAATTCCTGATGCTCAGCATGCTGGCTGTCGCTGTGATGGTCATGGGTCTGTACCCCAAGCCGTTCACCGATGTGATGAATGCCTCGGTTGAGCAGTTGATTCAACAAGCTTCAGTGAGTAAGTTGCCACTATGAAACCCCTCGCTCTATACCCAGGGATGAACACATGATTGACAACTTCAGTTGGGTAGCGGTTTACCCAGAAATCGTTTTGCTCATCATGGCCTGTGTCATTGCCTTGGTGGACTTATGGGTGACTTCGCCTAAGCGAAACTTGACCTATGGTTTGTCCTTGCTGACCTTGGCCAGTGTGGCCATCATCCAAGCGCTTTATGCCAGCAGTGGCACCACGCTGTACAGCTTTGGCAATATGGTGGTGTCGGATGCCATGGGCAATTGGCTCAAATGTTTTGCAACCTTGGCCGTGATGGTGACCTTGGTTTATGGCAGGCCCTATGTGTCTGACAGGCAAATGCTCAAAGGCGGTGAGTGGTTCGTTCTCTCCCTGTTTGCATTGCTGGGCATGTTTGTCATGATTTCCGGTAACAATTTTTTGGTCATTTACTTGGGCTTGGAGTTGCTGACGCTCTCTAGCTATGCTTTGGTGGCCTTGCGCCGCGACGACAGCAATGCAACTGAAGCGGCCATGAAGTATTTTGTGTTGGGTGCTTTGGCCAGTGGCTTCTTGCTGTATGGTTTGTCTATGCTTTATGGCGCAACAGGTAGCTTAGACCTTAACGCGGTCTTCACTGCAGTGGCGACTGGCCATGTCAAGCATCAGGTTCTAGTGTTGGGCGTGGTGTTTGTGGTCAGTGGCCTTGCTTTCAAATTAGGTGCTGCACCTTTTCACATGTGGGTACCGGATGTCTACCAAGGCGCACCGACCGCGGTGGCTCTGATGATTGGCGGCGCTCCCAAGTTGGCCGTATTTGCCATGATGATGCGTTTGCTGGTCGATGGCTTGCTGCCCTTGGCGATTGACTGGCAACAAATGCTGATGGTGTTGGCAGTGGTGACACTGCTGATAGGTAACTTGTCTGCCATTGCACAAACCAACTTTAAGCGCATGTTGGCGTTTTCAGCCATTGCGCAAATGGGCTTTGTGTTGATTGGCATGTTGTCGGGTGTGGTCAACGGCAACACGCTGTCTGCAGCCAACGCTTACAGCTCGGCCATGTTCTACATGATCAGCTATGTCTTAACGACGCTGGGTGTGTTTGGCGTCATTCTCTTGTTGGCCCGTGAAGGGTTCGAGAGCGAGGAAATTTCCGATTTGGCCGGCCTGAACCAACGCAGCCCCTTGTTTGCAGGTGTGATGGCCATTTGCTTGTTCTCGTTGGCAGGTGTGCCGCCACTGGTCGGGTTTTTCGCCAAGTTGTCGGTCATTCAAGCCTTGGTGGCAACGGCGCAACCTGCGGCGCTAGGGTTGGCTATTTTTGCGGTGGCCATGTCTTTGATTGGGGCTTTTTACTATCTGCGGGTCATCAAGGTCATGTATTTCGATCCGCCTTTGACTGCAACCACCGTGTCTGCCGGTGCCGATGTGCGTTTTGTATTGGCCTTGAATGGTGGTTTGGTTCTGGTTTTAGGTATTTTGCCCGGTGGACTGATGGCTTTGTGTGCCAATGCGGTGGTTCAAGCGCTGGGAAGTTGAGTCTTTGACATAATGTTGTCATGAAAGTCCTCGATCTCCAATGTCAACAAAACCACAGCTTTGAAGGCTGGTTTGGGTCTGAGGACGATTTTCAGTCGCAAAATGCGCGGTTTTTGGTGGAGTGCCCTTTTTGCGGCGACCACAGCATCACCAAAATGTTGAGTGCCCCTAGGCTGAATTTGTCTGGTGCATCACAACCGCTTTCAGACAGTTCACACTCTGAACAAACAAGCTCTGATGCGGTAGCCACCACCTCGTCTTCCTCAGCTGCTTTGATGCCGGTAGAGGCTCAACAAGCCTGGATGCACATGGTTCAGCATGTATTGAGTAACACCGAAGATGTGGGCGGCCAATTTGCCGAAGAGGCCCGCAAGATGCACTATGGCGAAACGCCCGAGCGAGCCATACGTGGGCAAGTCTCCCGCGAAGAAACCAGCGCCTTGCTGGAGGAGGGCATTCAAGTCATGCCCCTGCCCATGCCAGCGGCCATCAAAGGCCCTGTTCAGTAAGCCCCACCTCGGCGGGGGGCGGAATTATTTATTTTTCAGCTTGCCTCTGGGCGCCACAAAAGTAACGGGCGGTGTAGGGCGGTCACCAGGAATAATGGGCTTTGCAGGAGACGTATCCTTTTTGGGTTTCTTAGACATCTTGTTGCTCTTTTGATCGCCTTTGGCCATGACCTACCCCTTTGTGTTTTTGACTGAATTGAAAATGTAAAGGCCCGAGCCTTATTTGACTTCGGTGACAAACTCGCTGACAGGGCGTCGGATTTTTTTCAAGTTCTCCAGCCAGTCTTGTCCTTTTGCACGGTAGCCCAAAGGCAAGAGGGCCACACTGCGAAAGCCCTTGGCACCCAGACCCAAAATATCATCGACCGACTTAGGGTCAAAGCCCTCCATGGGGGTGCTGTCAACTTCTTCAAAGGCAGCCGAAATCAGGGAAGCGCCCAAGCCAATGTAGGCTTGTCGCGCAGCGTGTTCGAAATTCACCTGTGCGTCACGAGCGGGATAGCTCTTCAACAGCATTTGGCGGTAGTTTTCCCAGCCTTCGTTGGTGCCGCCACGCTCTGCGTTGGTCAGGTCAAACATGTGGTTGATGCGATCGGCGGTGTAGGTGTCCCATGCGGCAAACACCAGCAGGTGAGAGCCTTCGGTGACTTGCGCTTGGTTGTGCGCCACAGCTTGAATTTGGGTGCGTATATCTTTGTTGGTAACAACAATCACTTCAAAGGGTTGCAAGCCGCTGGAGGTTGGCGCCAAGCGAGCGGCTTCGATGATGCGATTGACTTTTTCTTGAGGAACAACCTTGGTGGAGTCCATTTTTTTGGCGGCATAGCGCCATTGCATTTTGTCGAGAAGTGTTGACATCAGGTTTCCTTTGCAGGAGATTATCGCCTCAGCCTCTGGCCAAGGTCACCCCACCGTCCACCACCAAGGTATGACCCACCACATAGTCGCTGGCGTTGCTGGACAAATAGATGGCAGCAGCGGCCATGTCTTCGTCTTTGCCAATACGCTTTGCAGGAATGCTTTGCGCTGTGGCGTCGCCGTGGTCACGCGCTTCGCGGTTCATCTCGGACGCAAATGCACCGGGTGCGATGGCGTTGACGCAAATGCCGTCTTTGATCATCTCTAACGACATGCGCTTGGTGAGGTGTATGACACCTGCTTTGCTGGCGGCGTAAGAGTAGGTTTCCCATGGATTGACCGAGATGCCATCGATAGAGGCGATGTTGATGACCTTAGCCATGTGGTTCTTGGCGGCCAGTCGTAGCATGGGTGCCATGGCTTGGGTGAGGAAGAAGGGGGTTTTCATGTTGAGGTCCACCACCTTGTCCCAACCGCTTTCAGGGAATTCATCGAAAGGTGCGCCCCATGCAGCACCTGCGTTGTTGACCAAAATATCCAAGTGCTTTTCTTTTTCGCTCAATTGCATGACCAACTCTGCAATGCCTTCTTTGTGCGAGACATCCAAGGGCATGGAGATGCATGTACCGAAAGCGGAAAGCTCCTGCGCAGTAGCATCACAAACTGCTGCTTTACGCGCGGTGATGTAGACCTTGGCGCCTTGGCACAGCAAGCCTTTGGCAATCATGCGGCCAATGCCTCGGGAGCCCCCGGTGACGAGGGCGACGCGGCCTTGGAGGGAAAAGAGTTCGCTGGTGTTCATAGGGTTTCCTGAATTTGGTCTGGTTGTCGTTGAGCTTAAATCATTTGGAGAATGAGTTCCCCCCTACAGGTACTTTCTTCAGGCCTCTAGCAAGCGCTGGGCCTTGTCCAGCCAAATCGACAAGCTGTCGATCAACTCGGTTTGGCTGAAAGAGCAACTCTCTTCGGTGAACAAGGCGCTGGACTCCATCCTGTCAATCAGGCCCAGCCAAACCGTTTGGTAGCGCTCAGGCAAAGCGCCCAGCAACACCTCTTGGGCTCTGGCTTGATGACAGAAATTTCGGGTCTGCAAAGACCCATCACGCAATTGTTCTAAAGCGTGGTGCAGTTGGTCTAGGGCGGTGGTAAGTTGGGTGTCCATTCTTCACTTGCCCCAACTGTCCTTCAAACCCACCGCACGGTTGAACACCAGCTTGCTTCCAGCAACGTGATCCACCCGGTCCGCCACAAAGTAGCCCAAGCGCTCAAATTGAAATTTTTGGTCTTGCGCTGCTTGCAGCAGAGAGGGCTCTACATAGGCTTGCACCACTTGCAAGCTGTGAGGGTTCAAGGCTTCCAAGAAATCTTTACCACCCGCGTCGGGTTGTGCGTCGCCGAACAAGCGGTCGTACAAACGTACCTCGGCTTTCACACCATCGGCCACGCCCACCCAAGTAATCACACCTTTGGCTTTGACGCTGTCAGACCCTGCCGTGCCGCTCTTGGTTTCAGGAAACACCTTGGCGTGGACTTCGGTCACCGCGCCTTGGGCGTCTTTGCTACAGCCTATGCACTCGACCACAAAGCCGCCTTTCAAACGCACCACTGCGCCAGGAGATAAACGCTTGTAGCCCTTGGGCGGCACTTCTTCAAAATCTTCGCGCTCAATCCACACCTCTTTGCCGATGGTGAATTGGCGGGCTGCGGGCTCGGGCTGCCCTTCGGTCGGATGCGGCAAAGCGGGCAGGGTGCAGGGCTCTAAATGGCCAGGGCCAAATGCTTCGTCCCAATTGGTGAGCACCAGTTTGATGGGGTCCAGCACCGCCATGGCGCGGTGGGCTTTGAGTTCCAAGTCTTCGCGCAAGCAGCCCTCTAAGGTGCTGTAGTCGATCCAGCTGTCACTCTTGGTCACGCCGATGCGGTCGGCAAACAGGCGAAGGCTCTCGGGCGTGTAACCGCGGCGTCGCAGCCCCACGATGGTGGGCATGCGCGGGTCGTCCCAACCGCTGACTTTGCCTTCGTTCACCAGTTGCGCCAGCTTGCGTTTGCTGGTGATGACGTAGGTGAGGTTGAGGCGGGCAAATTCATACTGTTTGGGTGAGGGTGCAGCCAGCAAGCCACCTTCGCAGAGGCGGTCCATCAGCCAGTCGTAAAAGGGCCGTTGGTCTTCAAACTCCAGCGTGCAAATGCTGTGGGTGATTTGCTCCAGCGCGTCTTCAATCGGGTGGGCAAAGGTGTACATCGGGTAGATGCACCACTTGTCGCCCGTGTGGTGGTGGGTGGCGCGGCGAATGCGGTAGATGGCCGGGTCGCGCATGTTGATGTTGGGCGAGGCCATGTCAATTTTGGCGCGAAGCACGGCGGCACCATCGGCCAACTGGCCGTCTTTCATTTCCCGAAAACGAGAGAGGTTTTCTGCAACGGTGCGAGTTCTGAATGGGCTGTTGACACCTGGCTTGCCAAAGTCACCACGGTTGAGGCGCATGTCCTCAGGGGTTTGCTCGTCCACATAGGCGTGACCGGCTTCAATCAAAGCTTCGGCAGCGCGGTACATGAAGTCGAAATAGTCGCTGGCTTGGTAGGGCGCGTCGTTGCCCGCTTGGCTCCAGCTGAAGCCCAGCCACTTCACCGCGTCGATGATGGCGTTGACGTATTCGGTATCTTCTTTTTCGGGGTTGGTGTCGTCAAAGCGCTGGTGGCACACGCCACCGTACTCTTGGGCCAGGCCAAAGTTGATGCAAATGCTTTTGGCGTGGCCCACATGCAAATAGCCATTGGGCTCGGGCGGAAAGCGGGTGCGGATGGTGGCGGGGTCTGGCTGGCCCTTGGCATGGTGCGCCGCGTCCCCAGGGCTGCCCGCCCAGCGGCGGTTGGTGTAAGTGCCTTTTTCCAAATCGTTTTCGATGATCTGGCGCAGAAAGTTGCTGACTTTGTGTTCTTCGGGTGTGGCAGGGGAGGCGGGTTTGGTCATGCGGGGATTTTAGGGGGGTGTCGGGCATGGTTGACAACGAGCCACCATGATATGTATCATGAGATATATCAAAGAGCAATTGGTAAAAAATGTCAACTACCGCCAAAATTTTCACCACCGGCCGCAGCCAAGCGGTGCGCTTACCCTTGGAATTCAGATTCGACGTGCCCGAAGTGTTCATCCGTCATGACCCTGCCACGGGGGACGTGGTGCTCTCGCGCAAACCCGGCGACTGGCAGGGTTTGTTAGATGCTGTGGCTTTGAACGCCAGCGAAGACCTGTTGATTGAACGCCGCCAAACCAGTGCCAGGCGGGATCCCTTTGATGCTGTCGAAAAATGACACATCGTTATTTGTTAGACACCAATGTCATCAGCCACATCATGCAAGGGCGTGACACCAAGTTATTGGCCAAGTTAAGCAAATTGCCCATTGGACAGGCGGCTATTTCCAGCGTGACCTTGGCTGAAATTGAATATGGCATTCAGCGCAGAGGTTCTCCGACCCAGTTGAGAAACGCACTCACGCAAGTGATGTTGCACATGGACGTCTTGCCATGGGATGCCGCCGCCGCCATTTGCTATGGCGAGTTGTGCCGCAGCTTGGAAACACAAGGCGTCAGCTTAAGTGACTTTGACATGATGATTGCCGCTCATGCTGTGGCTTTAAAGATCACTTTGGTGAGTCGAGACAAGGCTTTCGCGCACATACCTAAGCAGCGTTTGAAACTTGAAGTTTGGTAAGTGTTGGCTATGGGTTGAATCAAACCCATCCCAACCACTCATGCCAAATCAAGTTCCCCAAATAGCGAGATGGGAGCAAGGTGAAACCGCCAGCAATCACGCAAGCGCACACATACAGCGATTGCATGGTGATGCGGTGAGTCACAAAGTCTTTTTTGGCGAGTGCTCGAAACGCCACCCATAAGCTGATAAGCGTGACAGGGATTAACAGGTGAATGGCCGTGAACCCATGAACATTGGGTAAATTGAAATCCCGAATAAAGCAAGCGCTGATGGCCGCGAGGAGCATGAGGGTGGCGTAGGCATAGCCCATGGCGCGGTGCAGCCAAGGGCGCTGCACAGACCCCATACGCGCCCACAGCGCAAAGGGGCCAAGTATGACTGCACCAATTGCGGCGGTCATGTGAACCGCGATCAGGGGTGTGAGTTGCATTGTTAATTCAAATTACTGGATGAATAGGATACACGGCAGACTCTTCATGCGCCTCAAACCTTGCAATTGGAATGCCCCGATACACCTGATCCATCAATTCGCGTGGGGTAACGATACGCATGGTTTGGACGGTATACATGGCTAACAACAGCTTATCGCCGGTTACAAAATAATCTGCACCGGTTTGCACCGCGTCTGCCAGCACCCAGCCGTCATCGGGGTCAGGACAAGGGATAGGGGCAGAGGACCGAGGAACGACTTGCAGCAACTCTGCCACTTGGGCTAACTGAGCAGCAATCACCTCTGGCGGCACGCCCATTTTGTGGCGAAGAATTCGGGCGGTCTCACTCAACACGGTGTCACTGATGTACAGCTCTTGCCTTGTTGCTTCTTGAACCTGAAACAGCAACTGCCGACACAGCGCTGAACCTCGCAAAGCGGCAATCAACACATTGCTATCGACAAACACTTTCACAGTTTGGTGTTGCGGCTGTTGTTAATCTCGCGGCGCTCTTGCCGGTAGGCGTCGCACAGCTTCATCACATCGTCATCGGAGTAAACACCTGCGGCCAAGAAGTGAGGAGCCAAAGGTGTGGCGGCAGCCTCCCATTGCAGCTTGAACACATGGGCTTGCAGGGCTTGCCTTGCCAACTCGCTTTTACTGGTGCCGGTCAGTGCTGCCAAGTTGGTCAATTGGGCCTCGAGTTCTGCGTCTAAACGTAGTGTGAGCATGCTCATGGGAATTCCTTGGTTTGTACGACATATTAATACAAATCAAGGTTTGCGCCTTGTGTATGAGGCTTCAGTTTTTGATGAGTTTAGAATAAACCCAGATTAATCATAAGGATACGCCGTGGATTTCATGTTGCTTTTGAAAGCCGCTGTCATGGGCATCGTGGAAGGTCTGACCGAGTTTTTGCCCATTTCGTCCACCGGTCACCTCATCCTCGCGGGAGCCTTGCTGGGCTTTGACGACGAGAAAGCCAAGGTGTTTGACATTGCCATCCAAACCGGCGCGATCCTCGCCGTCATCATTGTGTATTGGGAAAAAATCAAAAGCACCGTCATTGCACTGCCCACGCAGCGCTTGGCGCGTCGCTTTGCTTTGAATGTGCTGATCGCCTTTTTTCCTGCTGTGCTGCTGGGCCTCTTGTTTGGCAATGCCATCAAGGCGCATTTGTTCACGCCCACGGT
>CAMCWS010000030.1 GCA_945882755.1 Bordetella parapertussis
TACGAATTCCACCCCGTGGTGTCCAAATTGCAGCTGTATTGCTCGGAAGACTTGGGGGCGTTTTACCTGGACGTGTTGAAAGATCGCCTCTACACCACTGCGCCTAAGTCGCTGGCCCGTCGCAGTGCGCAAACCGCCTTGCACCAAATCACCCACGCCATGCTGCGCTGGATGGCGCCTTTCCTCAGCTTCACCGCGGAAGAGGCGTGGGGCGTTTTTGGCGACTCCGAGTCCATCTTCTTGGAAACCTTCATGGACATGGGCACGGTGGACACAGCCCTCTTAGAGAAATGGTCTCAGATTCAACAGGTGCGTGAACTGGCGAACAAAGAAATTGAAACCAAGCGCAGCGCGGGTGAGTTGGGTGCGTCACTTCAAGCCGAGCTGACAATTCATTGCGAAGGCGCAGCTTATGAGGTGCTGGCCTCTTTAGGCGAAGACTTGAAATTTGTATTCATCACCTCCCAAGTGGTGCTCGCCAAAGGCACTTTGCAAGTGGACGTGAAAGCCAGTGCCGCCACCAAGTGCGACCGCTGCTGGCATTACAGCGAGGATGTAGGCCAACACGCTGACCATCCCAGCCTGTGTGGTCGCTGCATCAGCAATTTGCATGGCGCGGGTGAAGTGCGGCATTTCGCCTGAACCATGGCCAAAAACACCTCTCCTTCCATGCTGTTGTGGCTGGGCATCGCCTTGGTGGTGCTGTTGGCCGATCAGTTCACCAAGCTGTTGATCGTCGGCAGTTTCCAGCTGGGCGACAGCCAAACCATCACCTCGTTTTTCAATCTGGTGCGGGTGCACAACAGTGGCGCAGCGTTTTCAATGTTGTCTACCGCTTCGGGCTGGCAGCGCTGGTTCTTCACCGGCATTGGCGTGGTGGCGACTGGCTTCATCCTGTACATGCTGCGCAGCCACCCCTCGCAAAAATTGTTTTGTTTTGCGCTGGCACTGGTCTTGGGCGGCGCGGTGGGCAATGTGATAGACCGTATTGCCTACGGCCATGTGGTTGATTTTTTGGACTTCCACTGGGACTGGCTGAGTCCCGTGTTCTATGAAGGCCACTTTCCCGCCTTCAATATCGCTGACAGCGCCATCAGCGTGGGTGCGGTTGGCTTGATCGTGGATGAATTGCTAAGGGTGCGGCGAGGCCCATAAACACCACTATTTTCAATTTAAGCGCTGATAGCCAAATGCGCTATATAGCCTGAACGTGTTTGGCCAAAGGCCTTGGCCTTGGCATCTAAACGTGCCAAAACTCGTTTGGGTAAAGTGATATTGACTCGCTCAATGTCATCGGACATGAGCGCAGGGTCTATAACTGCTACCGCCCAAACCCAACCTTTAAATTCAGGTTTTTTTTGTAATACCGTGATGGAACTGGGCGCAGGAATGGTTTGACCTAAGTCCAAGGCAGTTTCAATCCATAGCTCAATCGCCTCTTGCGCATTCGTAATGGCCTCATCAATGCCCGAATCTGCCGCAGAAAAACAGCCAGGCAAGTCGGGCACCACAACACCCCAAGCTGTGGTGGCGTTTCCGGGTTCAATGGCAATGGGGTACTTCATGGTTTCTCTTTCTTAAAGATCAGCTTGTTTGAGCAGCTTTTTTACCAAACCTACGCCCAAGTCTTTTTTGGGATGGGGGACGCTCAGATGCCCAGGTTTATGGGGATGTACAAAAATGTGGTGGGAGCCTTTGGAGCCGCGCAAGACCCATCCAGCTTTCAGGAGTTGCGCGATGAGGTGTTTACTCGACATAGTCTAATTATACACACCATACACACAAATGTATAGGTACAAAAAAGCCCTGCACCTAGGAGCAGGGCTTTGGGGCCACCATCCATTAACTAAATGACAAAAATTAAACCGTCAAAATCGTGCAACCCGTGGTTTTACGCGCTTCCAAATCGCGGTGCGCTTTGGCTGCGTCTGCCAAGGGGTAGCGTTGGTCAATGTGAATCTTCACCTTGCCACTGCCCACCACTTCGAACAAATCGTCGGCCATTTGCTGGTTCACTTCGCGTGTGGCGATATGGGTGAACAAGGTTTGGCGGGTGACGTAAATAGAACCCTTGGGGCCAAGGATGCCAGGCGAGAAAGGGTCTACCGGGCCTGAGGCATTGCCAAAACTGGCCATCAAACCAAAGGGCGAGATGCAGTTGAGCGATTTCTCCCAGGTGTCTTTGCCCACCGAGTCGTAAACCACTTTCACGCCTTTGCCGCCAGTGATGTCTTTCACACGTGCTTCAAAATCTTCTTTGGCGTAGTTGATGACGTGAGCTGCACCGTTGGCCTTGGCCAAAGCGCATTTTTCATCGCTGCCAGCGGTACCAATGAGTTGGTAGCCCAAGGCCTTGGCCCATTGGCAAGCAATCAGGCCCACGCCGCCAGCAGCAGCATGGAACAAGATGGGATCACCGGCTTGCAAACCGGCTTGGGGCATGGTGCGCTTGAGCAAATACTGTACCGTCAAACCTTTGAGCATCATGGCTGCACCCGTGTCAAAGTCGATGTTGTCAGGCAATTTGCAGACGTTTTTAGCGGGCATCACCCGTGCTTCGCAATAGCTTCCTGGCGGGGCGCTGGCGTAGGCGGCGCGGTCGCCAGCCTTCAGATGCGTCACACCTGCACCCACGGCTTCAACCACGCCCGAGGCTTCCATGCCCAAGCCATGGGGCATCTCCAAAGGATACAGGCCAGTGCGGTGGTAAACGTCGATGAAGTTCAAACCCACGGCTTTGTGGCGAATACGGATTTCACCAGGACCGGGCTCGCCCACCGTCACATCGACGAGGTGCATTTCTTCAGGGCCACCGGGTTTATTGAAATGAATGGCTTTGCTCATGATGATCTCCTAGGGGCTGATGCGAAAAGAAAAACCCACATCCTGCCATGAAATCGACGGGCTGTGGGTTAGAGTGTCACCCGCATGTCTGACAACACCCCCGCTCCCACCCCCGCCGCTACCTCGCTTTTAACGCCAGCCACCATTGGTCTATTGGTATTGCCACCTTTGATGTGGGCGGGCAACTCGATTTTGGGTCGGGTGGTAGCCGATATGGTGCCGCCCATCACCTTGAACTTTTTCCGCTGGCTTTTGGCTTTTGTCTTGCTTTTGCCTTGGGGATGGCGTTTGCTCTTGCCCAGCAGCGTTTTGTGGCCACATTGGCGGCGTTACGCTGTGCTCAGTTTGTTGGGTGTGGGTTGCTACAACAGCTTTCAATATTTAGCGCTGCACACCTCCACCCCTATCAATGTCACCTTGGTCGCTTCCAGCGTACCGGTGTTCATGCTGGCCATGGGCGCCTTGTGGTTCAAGCAGCGCATCACACCACGGCAATTGCTGGGTGCTGCCATGTCTATCGCTGGTGTGCTGTGCGTACTTGGGCGAGGCGACTGGCAAACCTTGCTGCGGGTGGAGCTGGTTGTTGGCGATGTGTATGTGCTGATTGCGGTGCTGTGTTGGGCGCTGTACAGCTGGTTGCTGTCGCAGCCCAAAGACCCGCCCGAGATTCGCAGCAACTGGGTGAATTTTTTAATGGCGCAAATGGCGTTTGGCCTGCTGTGGTGCGGCCTGTCAACCGCCTTGGAATGGCATTACAGCAGCAATCCACACATTGAATGGGGTTGGCCTCTGGCAGCGACGTTGTTGTTTGTGGCCTTGGGGCCAGCCTTACTGGCTTACCGCAGTTGGGGTTTGGGTATTCAGCGGGTAGGGCCCAATATTGCAGGGTTTTTTGCCAACCTCACGCCCTTGTTCGCCGCCGTCATGTCCACCGTGCTGCTGGGCGACGCGCCGCATGTTTACCATGGCGTGGCATTTGTGTTGATTGCTGGCGGCATTGTGGTGTCGTCACGCCAAGGACCCAAGGCTTCGTAATAACGAGTTGTCATTGCGAAGCCCGAAGGGCTGAAGCAATCTACGGCATGGGATTGCTTCGCTTCGCTCGCAATGACACTATGCGCTCGCAATGACACATTAGTCATTGCGAAGCCCGTAGGGCTGAAGCAATCTACGGCATTAATGCGAACCAGGGTAAGCGCCACCGTCAATCAAAATGTTTTGACCGGTGATGAAACCCGCATGTTGGCTGCACAAAAAAGCGCAGGTTTGGCCAAACTCATCGGGGTGACCAAAACGCTGGGCAGGTGCCATTTTTTTGCGGGCTTCGGCCAAAGCTTCAATGCTTTGACCGGTTTTGGCAGCCGCACCTGCCAAGGTGGTTTTCAGTCGGTCGGTGTCAAACGCCCCAGGCAAGAGGTTGTTGATGGTGACATTGTTGCCAGCCAAAGCCGTGGTGCGTGACAGACCCGCCACAAAACCTGTCAAGCCACTGCGAGCACCGTTGGACAAACCCAAAATATCGATGGGTGCTTTCACCGCACTGGAGGTGATGTTGACGATGCGTCCAAAACCGCGAGAGGCCATGCCATCTACCGTGGCTTTGATGAGTTCGATGGGCGTGAGCATATTGCCGTCCACCGCTTTGATCCACGCTTCGCGGTCCCACTCACGAAAATCGCCAGGGGGTGGGCCACCTGCGTTGGTGATCACGATGTCGTAGTTTTTGCCAGGTCCTCCAGCCACAGCCCAAATCGCTGCACGACCGGCTTCGGTGGTGATGTCTTGCGCCACGGTGAGTGCCGTCACGCCCAAGGCACGCAATTTGGCAGCCGAGGCTTCCAAGGCTTCCGCGCCACGCGACACCATCACCACATTCACACCCGCTTGCGCCAACGCCGTGGCGCAGCCCAAACCCAAACCTTTGCTGGCGCCACCCACCAAAGCCCATTTACCTTTGATTCCTAAATCCATTATTTGTCTCCATATCTAGAAGCTAAGTACACACCACCAAGCACCAACACGGTACCCAGCCCAATCCATGCATTGAACGGCTCGCCCAACACCCACACACCCAACAGCAGGGTGGACAAGGGCCCCACCATACCTGTTTGCGCGGTGAGTGCCGCGCCTATGCGCTCGATCGCCAGCATCACCATCAACACCGGCGCCACGGTGCAAGCGGTGGCGTTGAGCAAACCCCACCACCACACTTCCACAGGTATCACGGTATCGAGTGGCCGCAGCAAGGCAAATTGTGCCAAACAACAAAGACATGCCACCGACGAGGCCCACCCGACCAAACGCATCGAGCCTATGCGCTGGACCACCTCGCCGCTGAACATCAAATACAAAGCGTAGCTCAGCGCACTGGCCAGCACAAACAGACTGCCCTTGACCACGTCAGGGCCGGCCAAAGTGACCTCATGGCCAAACACCAGCAGCACACCCGCGTAACTGATGGCCATGGCCAATGCACGCATGGGGCGGATACGGTGTTTGTAAATCAAGGCGCTCAAGAGCAGCACCAAGGTGGGGTTTAAATACAAAATCAGCCGCTCCAAACTGGCGGTGATGGTTTGCAAACCCAAAAAATCCAAAAAGCTGGCCAAGTAATAACCCAGCACACCCAAGGCGATGATGATGGGCGCATCGCGCCATTGCAAAGGGTTTTGCTTTGCAAACACAGTGCGCGAAGACCACCAGGCCAGCGCCACAAACATGGGCAGCGACCACAGCATACGCACCATGATGACGGTGACCGCATCCACGCCATAGCGGTAAGACAACTTCACGATGATGGCTTTGCCGCTGAAGGTGATGGCACCCGCCAGCGCCAACAGCACACCCATGGCATGAGGTGACAGGCGGGGTAGAGCCACCTGCGAAGCAGTATTCACCGTTTAAAAACCTGCCACCAACCCGTCGCGGCGCGAATCGCTGGCCGCCACATAGCCCTGCACCTTGGGGTCGCCCATGCGCCAAATGAACTGGCCCGAGCCAAAGTCTTGGTAGCTGTCGTTGATGACTTCCATTTGGTGGCCCAAAGCCTGCAAGCCTTTGACGGTGTGCGGGTCCATGGCCGACTCAACGTTGATGACCAAGCCCTCGTTGTAGCGCCAACGCGGCGCATCACATGCAGTTTGCGGGTTTTGTTGGTAGTCCAACATGCGCACCAAGGTTTGCACATGGCCTTGGGGTTGCATATTGGCACCCATCACGCCATAACTCATCACCGGCTGACCGTCTTTGGTGAGAAAAGCCGGAATGATGGTGTGGAAAGGTCGTTTGCCTGGGGCGACCACATTGGCAGGGTTATGGCCACCAGCGCGAACCGCGAAAGCGTGTCCTCGGTTTTGCAAGCTGATGCCAAACGCTGGCTCGACACAGCCCGAACCAAAGCCCATGTAATTGCTTTGGATGAAGCTCACCATCATGCCGTTTTCATCCGCAGCGGTGAGGTAAATCGTGCCGCCCTTGGCGGGGTTGCCGGCTTTGAAGTCTTGCGCCTTTTTCATGTCAATCAAAGCCGCACGTTGCTTCAGGTAAGACGGGTCCAACATCTGCTGCGCTGTGACTTCCATGCTGGCCTCATCGGCCACATAGCGGTAAACATCAGCAAACGCCAGTTTCATGGCTTCAATTTGCAAGTGCTGGGAATCCACGCCGTCAAGGGCTAAAGCGGCCAAATCGAAATTGCCCAAAATACCCAAGGTGATGAGCGCCGCGATGCCTTGGCCATTCGGTGGAATTTCATGCAAGGTGTGACCACGGTAGTTTTGCGCAATGGGCGTGACCCAATCGGCTTTGTAGGCGGCAAAGTCGCTGGCTTTCAAACTGCCGCCATGGGCGTTGGAGAACTTCTCCAAAGCATGGGCAATTTCACCGCCGTAAAACGCTTGGCCTTTGGAGTTGGCAATGGCGCGTAAGCCACGAGCAGCTGCAGGGAACTGGAACAACTCGCCCACTTGCGGCGCACGGCCCCAAGGCAAAAAATGCTCGGTGAATCCGGGTTGAATGCGCAACTCCTCTACCGGTGCTGCCCATTTCTCTTGCACCACCACGCTCAGCAAATAGCCCCGCTCGGCGATCTCGATGGCTGACTGCATCAAATCGGCAAAAGGCAGTTTGCCAAAACGCTCGCTCATGGCTACCCAACTTGCCACCGCACCCGGAACGGTGACGGAATCAATGCCGCGCTTGGGTGGCTGCATCGCGTCAGGGCCGTATTTCTTTTGAAAGTAGTCTGGCGTCCACGCTTGCGGCGCACGGCCGGAGGCGTTCAAACCATGCAGCGCTTTACCGTCCCACAAAATACAAAACGCGTCCGACCCCAAACCACAGCTGACAGGCTCGACGATGGTCAGCACCGCCGCTGCGGCAATGGCAGCGTCCACCGCATTGCCGCCTTGCCACAAGATGCGTAAACCTGCTTGGGCGGCCAATGGGTGGGAAGTGGAAACAATGTTGCGGGCAAACACCGGTAAACGTGTGCTGGTGTAGGGATTGGAAAAGTTAAAGGTCATGATTTTTCTGTTTTAAGAACTTTGTAATGCAATCGACGGGTGATCCACCAGATCACCAAAGCAATGAAGGGCACGGCCACAGCAGTGGCCATCGCGGGGTCTGCAATCAAGCCCTTGGCTTGCAAGCCTTCGGTCATGTAATGCACCAAGCCGGCAATGTAGTAAGTGATGGCGGCCACCGACAAACCCTCGACCGTGGTTTGCAATTTCAATTGCATCCCTTGGCGTTTGTTCATCGCCGTGAGCAAAGCTTGGCTGCTTTGCTCTTGCTGGAAATCCACGCGGGTTCGCAGCAAATTGCTCATGCGTGAAACGCGCTCGGACAACGCAGTTTGACGCTTGGCCACCCAGTCACAGGTGCTGCGTGCAGGGCTTAAGCGTCGCTCCATGAACTCGCCCACCGATTGAAAACCTGGCAAACGTGTTTCGCGGATGTCTTTGATGCGCCGATCCACCAACTCGAAGTAAGCCTTGCTGGCAGAAAAGCGTGAATGCTGCGAGGCGTACAAGCCCTCGACCTGTCCAGCCAAGCGGGTTAAGCGGTCGAGGAGTTGGGCTTCTTGGTCGTGGCTGGCACTGCGAATGGCTTGGGCCAAATCGGCCAACTCCAGCTCGGCTGCCGCCAACGCAGGCACCGCGCTGCGGGCAATCGGTAAACCCAGCAAGGCCATCATGCGGTAGGTTTCAATTTCCAGCAAACGCTGCACCAAGCGGCCTAAGCGGCGCTGGCTAAGCTGGCCCACACGCAACAACATGCGTGAACAGCCGTTGGGGTCGATTTGAAAATCGGTGTGCAAGGTGGCCGAGCCTTCGGCCAGTTGGCAAGCCACCAAACTGTCTTCACGAAATTGCTGATGAAGCTCATCGCGGTCAGACAAGTCTTGAGTCAGCTTGGCCCACAACTGAATATGCGCCAAGCATTCGCCGGGCAAGGCTTTGAGCCATGCTTGGGGTAAACGGCGCATGGCCAAGTCGTAATCTTCCCCTTTGGGCAAGCCCATGGGCGCATCGGCCATGAAGGTCCAAGTGACAAATTCGGTGTGCAATTCCCAGCGCAAGCGCCACGACCCCATGTCTACCCGCAAATGGTTGGCTTGTTCATCGGGTACCGGCAAATGGTGGTCACGCAGCAAAGCGGCCAAGTGCGCACGGCTGGCTTGACGGGCATCGCCATCGGCCAGCATCACCACATGGCTGATGGCCAAAGGGGCGGTCATGGGCTCAGGCGGACGGGCATGCACCTCGTTGTGCAAAGCACGGCGCAGAGGGTGTTCAGTGACCAACATGGGGGATTCAGTCTTCCACAAAAGCTTCTTTTCGCTTGGATTTCACTGCTGGCAGCAAGACCATCAACACCAAGATCAGGGCCATAAGCAATAAAGCTGCCGACAAAGGGCGGGTGATGAACACCGACCAGTCGCCACGCGCTAATTTCAATGCTCGCTTCAAATACTCTTCCATCATCGGGCCCAGCACAAAGCCCAATAACAAGGGTGCCGGTTCACACCCGAGCTTGTAAAAAAGATAGCCAGCGAAACCAAAAGCCGCGACCAAAGCAATGTCAAACGTGGCGTTATTGGTGGTGTACACACCAATCGCGCAAAACAACACGATGGCCGGAAACAGGTAGTGGTAGGGAACGGTCAAAAGTTTGATCCAAAGACCAATCATGGGCAGGTTCAAAACGATCAACATCAGGTTGCCAATCCACATGGAGGCGATCAAGCCCCAAAACAACTCGGGGTTGACCGTCATCACCTGCGGGCCAGGCTGGATGTTGTGGATGGTCATGGCACCTACCATCAAGGCCATCACCGCATTGGGTGGAATGCCCAAGGTCAGCAAGGGGATGAAGGAGGTTTGCGCACCGGCATTGTTGGCGGCTTCCGGCGCGGCCACACCACGAATATTGCCCTGACCCATGGGTGTTTCGCCGTTCTTCAGTTTGATCTTTTTCTCTAAGGTGTAAGCCGCAAACGAGGCCAACACCGCACCACCACCGGGCAACACGCCCAACACCGAGCCTAAGGCGGTACCCCGCAGCACTGAGGGCATCATTTGGCGAAAGTCCTCACGGGTAGGCATCAGGCCTTGCACTTTGGCGGTAAAGACTTCGCGGTCCTCGCCTGACTTGGCCAAATTGGTGATGATTTCGCCGTAGCCAAACACGCCCATGGCCACCGCCACAAAACCAATGCCATCGGCCAACTCGGGGGTGTCCATGGTGAAACGGGCCAAACCTGAGTTGACATCGGTGCCCACCAGTCCCAATAACAATCCCAAAATAATCATCGCAATGGCTTTGAGCAAAGAGCCCGAGGCCAACACCACCGCACCCACCAAACCCAAGACCATCAAGGCGCAGTATTCGGCAGGGCCAAAGGCAAATGCCATTTCGGTCAAAGGCGCAGCAAATGCCGCCAACAACAACGTGCCCACACACCCTGCGAAAAACGAGCCCAAACCGGCTGCGGCCAAAGCGGGACCCGCACGCCCTTGTCGGGCCATTTGGTAGCCGTCAAGCGTGGTGACCACCGAGGACGATTCACCGGGCAAGTTGACCAAAATCGCGGTGGTGGAACCACCGTACTGCGCACCGTAATAAATACCGGCCAGCATGATCAAGGCCGACACAGGGGGCAAGGCATAGGTGGCAGGCAACAACATGGCGATGGTGGCCACTGGCCCAATGCCTGGCAAAACCCCGATCAAGGTGCCCAGCAAGCAACCCACCAAGGCATAGAGCAAATTGATGGGGGTGGCTGCCACCGCAAAACCGGTGGCCAAGTTGGCAAGTAAATCCATGGCTGTCCTGTCTACAAACCTAAGAACGCTGGCCACACAGGCATGGTCAAGCCCAGCAAAACGATGAAGATGCCATAACTGCCGCCCGCCAAAATGGTGGAGAGCACCAACACGCGGCGAATTTGAAAGGCGGTTTCGTCGGCCATGGCGGCAATCACGGTCAGCGCCACGGTCGCCACCACCAAACCCATGGGCGGCAGGCCAATGCTTTGAACGCCGCCCAGCAAAGCACCAAAAGCCAAATTGGCGCCCAAAATGCAGAGCAATGGCCGCCAAGCAAAGTCGCCTACTTTGCCGCCATCGGGGGTTTCAACCACCAATGAGAAGAACAAAATGAATGCGCCCAGCATCGACAAAATCAGGCCCAAGACCATCGGAAAATAGCCCGGCCCCATCTGACTGGCAGAGCCAATGGTGTATTCGGTGGCACTGGCCCAAGCAAAACCACCACCGGTGGCAATGAACATCACGCCTGAAGCAAAGTCTTTTTCACTTTTGATCGACACAACAGGGGCCTTGGCAAATAAGAGACTGGCATTGTCACCTAAACCGCTACCGGCTTGAGAACCTTGAGCCACAGGGGTGCGGGCAAGCCAAACCGCGCTTGTATGGCCTCGGCCCGGGTTTGCAAGATGTCTCTGTCAGGGCGCTGCACCTGAGCTTGCGCCAGCACCACGGTATTGCCCTCGCGGGTGGGTTTGAAGGCCCACACCGCTTGCTCGCCAAAGGCTTGGGTGATGTGCGCCAAGCTTTTCTCGTAACTGGAAGAGCGGCCAAACAGATTGACCACCATACAGCCTTGAGGGGTGAGCAGTTGGCGACATTGGGCGTAAAAGTCGGCATCGTCCAACACCGGTGCCGCCGCCTCGTGGTCGTACAGGTCCACATGCAAGACGTCGATTTGCCCACGCCAATAGGTGTGTGCCACCACCTCGGCGGCGTCGCCCAGCACCACCGACAACTTGTCATCATCCGCCGACAGCGCAAACCAGCTGCGGCAAGCACCAATGACTTGCGGGTTGAGTTCGATGGCCGTGGTTTGCATGCCCAGCACCTTGTGGCAGTTTTTAGTCAGTGCGGCTGCGCCTAGACCCAGTTGCATGGCGTGCAATTGGCTGACCGCGTCGGGTTCGACAAACAACAACCATGCTTGCATGCGCTGCACATAGTCCAGATGGATGGCGTTGGGTTTGCCCGTGTCCATGGAGCCTTGCACCCACTCTGAGCCCAAATGCAAATAGCGGACCTTGCCATGCTCGGAGATATTGACTTGCGGTAGGGAGGGGGTTGCCATGCGGGGATTGTCGCCGCTCGTCGTCATTGCGCGGCCCCCGCGTCATTGCGAGGCCCCCGCGTCATTGCGAGGAGCGAAGCGACGAAGCAACCTACCGTCATAGCGAGACCCCCCATGTCATTGCGAGGAGCGAAGCGACGAAGCAATCTCACGGCCCGCGCCGCAGGCTCGGCCTCGCCTCCATGCTTGCACAACGTCGGCTACGGCCGACCTGCGACACCTGCCTGAGTTGTGGTTTGGCTAACGCAGTTCCAACACCGTTTGCACGTTAGCGGCGGTAGCTGCTTGTACCTCGTCCAAGCTGATGCCGCGCAAATCTGCCAAAACTTGCGCGATGCGTGGAATTTCGGATGGCGCATTGCGCCCTTGCGGCATGCCCTTGGCGCGGTCCTCGGCAGTCACATACAGCCAATGCGGCGGAATGTCGGGCGAATCAGTTTCCAGCACCAAGGCTTCCAGAGGCAATTGGGTGGCCAACAGGCGTAACTGATTCGCCCTTTCAAACGTCAACGCGCCGCCAAAACCCAATTTGAAGCCCATGGCGATGAACTGCTGGGCCTGCTGCAAGCTGCCATTGAACGCGTGGGCAATGCCGCCCTTCACTGGCGTTTGACGCAAGCCTTTGAGCAGCAAATCAGCACTGCGCCGCACATGCAAGATGACCGGAAGGTTGTGCTGCTGGGCCAACTTGAGCTGTGCCTTGTAAAAAAGTTGTTGCCGCGCCATGTCCAGCCCCGGCACAAAACCATCGAGGCCGATTTCACCCACCGCGACCAAGCGCGGGTCGGCGCGGTGCTCTTTCAAGGCGGCGCTCAGGGTTTGCAAGTCGGCCTCATGGGCCTGCGGCGTGTACATAGGGTGGATGCCCAAGGCATAGACATCGCCCTGCTGGTGGGCGAGTTGGCGCACGGCGTCAAAGTTCGCCGCTTCCACCGCAGGAATGACACAGGTTCCCACCCCCGCTTGACGAGCAGCCAAGCGCACCGCGCCGCGGTCAGGCGCGAACTCAGGAGCATCGAGGTGGCAGTGGCTGTCTATCCAAGGCATAACTCTATTGTCCTGTTAATGGTTCACCCTTTAATAGGCGCACAGCGCACAACCTCAAACCCCTGATTCCCAACACACTGGCTTGCCTTGATCAAATCAATAACAAATTTGTTAATATTCGCATGGACTATGTCATCCAATATTTCAGTCATGAAGTGCAACAAGAAATTCTCGCTTTGCCAGACACCTACATGAAAACCCATGAGCAAGTTGTAAATACACTGACAAGGCGTCCCCGCGTGAAAGCCGAGATCGAACGGATCGAACGCGAGGAGGGAGAGCTGCTAGATGCTTTGCTCAAGGCTCGCATGGCCGCAGGACTCTCGCAGGCAGAACTGGCGAGGCGCATGGGTACACATGCACCTGCGGTCGCTAGGCTGGAAAGGGCCTTAGCCACTGGCAAGCACTCCCCTTCTGTAGCGACCCTGCGTAAATATGTTCAGGCTTGTGGCAAGCAGCTACTGGTCAAAGTAGGTTGAAGTTGCACTTTAATGTGAGATTGCTTCGGCCTACGGCCTCGCAATGACGAAGGTTGCTTCGGTGCTACGCCCCTCGCAATGACGAAGGTTGCTTCGGTGCTACGCCCCTCGCAATGACGGCAACTAAACCAAGCGCCCCGCCACCAAGCGCAGCTGCCGGTCGCACTGCGCGGCCAAGCGCTCGTCGTGCGTCACCACCACAAACGCGGTGCCTTGCTGTTTGGCCAGTTGCAGCATCAGCGCAAACACACTGTCGGCGGTGGCGCGGTCCAAGTTACCGGTGGGTTCATCGGCCAACACACAAGCAGGCTGGGTCACCAAAGCACGGGCAATCGCCACACGCTGACGCTCACCGCCCGACAACTCGCTGGGCGTGTGGTGCAGTCGCTCTGCCAAACCCACCGCGGTCAACATGGCTTGCGCTTGCACAGCAGCAGCTTCACGTGGCATGCGGCGTATCCACAAAGGCATGGCCACGTTGTCCAAGGCGCTGAACTCGGGTAGCAGGTGGTGAAACTGGTAAATGAAACCCAAATGCTGGTTGCGTAAACGCCCCAAAGCGGTGGCGTCTAAACCGGCCAAAGCCTGACCAAGCAGGTTCACATGACCGGTGGTGGGGGTGTCCAAGCCGCCCAGCAAATGCAGCAAGGTGCTTTTGCCCGAACCCGAGGTACCGACCACCGCCAAGGTTTCACCGCTTTGCACTTGCAAATCGATGCCCTGCAACACCGTCACATCAATCACGCCTTCATGGAAACGTCGGCCCAAAGCTTGGGCTTGCAAAACAGGCTTATTCATGGCGCAAAGCCTCCGCAGGATCGATGCGGCTGGCTCGCCAACTGGGGTAGAGCGTCGCGATCAAGGCCAGCACCAAGGCAATGATGACCACTGGCCCAATGTCGGCCCACTGCGGGTCGCTGGGCATGCGGCTGATCAGGTAAATGTCCTTGGGCAAAAAGCTCGCACCCAAGGCTTTTTCGATGGCCGGCACGATACTGCCAATGTTGAACGCCACCAACAGCCCCAGTGCCAAACCCGACAAGGTGCCGATCACACCCACCAACGCCCCTTGCACCACGAAGATGCCCATGATGCTCGCTGGGCTCGCCCCCAAGGTGCGCAAAATAGCGATGTCGGCCCGCTTGTCGGTGACCGTCATCACCAAGGTGCTGACCAAGTTGAACGCCGCCACCGCCACGATGAGGGTCAAGATGATGAACATCATGCGTTTTTCAATTTGCACCGCCGCAAACCAAGTGCGGTTGGCGCGGGTCCAGTCACGCACCATCACATCGTCACCCAACACCGGCGAGAGTTCGGCGGCCACCTGCCGCGCCAGTTGAGCGTCTTTCAATTTCACCCGCAGGCCATTGGGTCCTTCCAAGCGGAAGATGCGTTGCGCATCCTCGATGTGCAGCAAAGCCAAGGACGCGTCATATTCATAGTGACCCGAATCAAGCAGTCCGACCACGGTGAGCTGCTTCAAACGCGGCACCACACCGGCAGGTGTGACCTGCCCCCCGGGAGCAACCAAGGTCACAAGCTCTCCGACCTTGACGCCCAAAGCACGCGCCAATTCACTGCCCAAAATCACCCCAAAACCGCCTGCTTGCAGTTGGTTCAGCACCTCTGGCGACATCAAAGCCACCGCGTCTGTGACCAACACCTCTTGGGCTGGATCGATGCCACGCACCAACGCGCCGCGCATGTCCTCGCCTTGGGCGAGCAATCCTTGCGACAACACGAAAGGCGCACTGGCAATGACTTGCGAGTGCTGCGCCAGTTTTTGCTGCAAAACCGGCGGATCTTGCAGCGAGGCACTGCTGTAAGCCAAGACCTCGATGTGTGAAAGCACGCCCAGCATGCGGTCACGAACCTCTTTTTGGAAGCCGTTCATCACGCTCAAGACAATGATGAGTGCCGCCACGCCCAAGGCAATACCCAACATGGACACCGAAGAAATAAAGGAGATAAAGCGGTTGCGCCGCGCCGCGCGGCCAGCACGGGTGTAGCGCCAGCCTACGCGCAACTCAAAGGGGAGTCTTGAAAGATTCATGCCGGCAGATTGTGGCATCTTGCACAATCACCCTTATGACAGTTGCTTCTCCCTTGACCCTTGTGGCTTTTGCCTTGCCTGCGGGCATGGCCGAAGGCCACCCTGACCAAGCGCATTGGCAACAGGCTTTGAACCAGGCATTTGCCCCAACACATTCAGACCTTTGGCGGCAAGCCCAGCGTGTGACAACCACCACCTTGCCCGACAGTGCGATGAGTGCCCGCCATGAAGTGGCTTGGACGCAGGCCTTGGGCTGGCAAGTCGATGATGGCCTGGTGCCGCTGGCCACCTTGGCCGCCCAAGCGCAAGGTTTGCAGTGTCCCGCAGACCACGGCTGGGCATTCATTGATGCGGTGCATTGGCACATCAGCCAAGGACAGGTGAATTTGAGTGTCCCCCACCCCATCACCGCCGAGGAAACCCAGGCATTGGGCGAGGCCATGCGGCCGTTCTTGCTGCAAGACGGGATTCACCTTCAGCCTTTGCTGCCCGGTCGCTGGTTGGTGCACGCAGCGGTGTTCAAACGCTTGCCCAGCGTGTCTTTGGACCGCGTCAACGGTCAACGCATTGACCAGTGGATGCAGCCCAACAGCATCTCCGCACAAACAGACGCTGAGCGTCTGTTGCGGCGCTTGCAAAATGAGATGCAAATGCTTTTTTACACCCACGCCGTCAACGACCACCGTGCAGTCGCCTTGAACTCGGTGTGGTTCAGCGGCACGGGTGACTTGCCCCCAACGCACACCCACAGCTCCGCCACGGCTGTGGTGCTTGACCAAAGCTTGCGTCAAGCGTGGCTGAGCCACAACCCCGAGGTCTTTGTGCCAGCTTTCACAAGGGTGTGGCAAGACACCATCGCCCCTGCACTTGCGCGGCAAGAGCAGGTGCTGCTGTGTAACCCCACGCGCAGCGTCTTGCTTGAAAATGCGCCGCAAGGCTTGCGCAGAAAGCTTCAGCAGTGGCTGCGCCCCACCCAACTGTCGGACTTGCTGCAATGAAACTTCAGGTACGCGATGTCCTACCGCGCAGCGTGTGGGCCTTAGAGCAAAGCGGTGTGCATCCCCTGCTGGCGCGTTTGTATGCGGCGCGGGGTGTGCATGATGCGCAAGAGCTGAAAACCGAATTGGCGCTTTTGTTGCCGCCTGCAGGTCTCAAAGGCATTGACGACGCTGCACAGCTGTTGGCCAACGCCATTGCCCAGCAACTGCGCTTTTGCATCGTGGCCGATTACGACTGCGACGGTGCGACAGCATGTGCGTTGGCCTTGCGCGGCTTGAAGCTCTTAGGTGCTCAGCATGTCAGCTTCATCGTTCCCGACCGCGTGGTCGATGGCTATGGTTTAACGCCTGACATCGCCCAACGCGTTCATGCCAGCGGCGCACAGGTCTTGATCACCGTGGACAACGGCATCGCCAGCGTGAGCGGTGTGGAAGAAGCCAAGCGCTTAGGTCTGCAAGTGTTGATCACCGACCACCACTTGCCTGGCCCCGAGCTACCCACACCTGACGCCTTGGTCAACCCCAATCAGCCCGGTTGCATGTTCGAGAGCAAAAGCATGGCGGGTGTGGGCGTGATGTTTTATGTCTTGCTGGCCTTGCGAGCGCTGATGCGTGAGCGCGGTGTTTTCAGCAAAGACACCGAACCCAAGCTTGACGGTTTGCTGCCTTTGGTGGCCTTGGGTACGGTCGCCGATGTGGTGAGATTGGATGCCAACAACCGCCGCTTGGTGTCGCAAGGTTTGTTGCGTATGCGCAAAGGCCATCTGCCCGCTGGCATGGCGGCCTTGTTCAAAGTGGCCGCGCGGGACGCCACCCAAGCCAGCAGCCAAGACATGGGGTTTGCGATTGGGCCGCGCATCAACGCTGCCGGTCGCTTGTCTGACATGACCTTGGGCATCGAGTGCTTGCGCACCGACGACACCGAACTGGCGTGGCGACTGGCGCAGCAACTCGACACCATCAACCGCGAGCGCCGTTCTATGGAGGGCGATATGCGCGAACAAGCGCTGCTGATCGCCGAGTCTTTGATGGACAGCGATGAAATAGCACCTGCCGCGCTGTGCGTGTTTGATGAAGACTTTCACGAAGGCGTGGTGGGCATTATTGCCGGTCGCTTGAAAGACCTGCACTACCGCCCTTGCTTTGTGTTTGCCAGCAGCCAGTCGCAAGGCCAAGCGGTGCTCAAAGGCTCGGGGCGGTCGATTGCCGGTTTCCATTTGCGCGACGCCTTGGATGCCATTGCCAAACGCCACCCCGCTTTATTGCTGCGCTTTGGTGGTCACGCCATGGCCGCGGGATGCACCTTGCTGGAAGACGACTTGGCCACCTTCGAGATGGCCTTGCAAGACATTGCCGCCCAGTGGTTGGACGCGGCCACCTTGGCGCAAACCTTGGCTACCGATGGCAGTTTGCCCCAGCAGTATGTGCGCCCCGATATGGTCAAACATCTGCAAGCGCATGTGTGGGGGCAAGGTTTTGCTGCGCCGCTGTTCCAAGACACGGTGAATGTGCTGAGCCAAAAAATCGTCGGTGAAAAACATTTGTCGCTCAAGCTGCAATTGCACGGGCAACTGGTCGACGCCATCTGGTTTGGCCGCACCGAGAGCTTGCCGGTGCAAGCCACCGTGGCCTACCGCCTCGACATCAACACGTGGCAAGGCATGGAAAAACTGCAGTTACAAATCGAAGCCATGCAGCCCTTCTACAATTAAGCCGTGTCCATCCTCAACGCCGATCTGCATTGCCACTCTGTCGTCTCCGACGGCACCCTCACGCCCGAGGCGTTGGCTGCACGTGCCCACGCTAATGGCGTGGAGTTATGGTCGCTTACCGACCACGACGAAATTGGCGGCCAAGCCAGGGCCTGCGCTGCCGCACAAGCGTTGGGCATGGGGTATTTGCACGGCACCGAAATTTCGGTGTCTTTCGCTGGCAAAACCGTTCATATCGTTGGTCTGGGCTTTGACCCCCAAGACCCGCGTATGCAAGAGGGGCTTCGCAGCACGCGCGGTGGTCGCCATGCCAGAGCTTTGGACATGGCCGCTGGCCTGGCCAAGGTAGGCATACAAGGCAGTTTTGAAGGTGCCCTCACCTTTGCGGGCAACCCTGACCTGATTTCTCGCACCCACTTTGCCCGTTATTTGGTCGAAAGCGGTGTCTGCGCTGATACCTACGAAGTGTTTCGCCGCTTCCTGACTGAAGGCAAACCCGGCTATGTGGAACACCGCTGGGCTGGCTTGGGTGACGCGGTGCGTTGGATTCGCGAATGCCAAGGCGTGGCCGTCATTGCCCACCCCGCAAGATACGGCTTCACGCCCACCGAGGAATACGCCCTCTTCTCCGAATTCAAAAACCACGGCGGTCAAGCGGTGGAAGTGGTGACGGGCAGCCATTCGGCCGCCGAAGCCATCCAATACGCCGACATGGCGCGTGAGTTTGGACTGGCTGCATCTCGCGGCAGCGACTTTCACAGCCCCAATGAAAGCCATACCGATTTAGGCGCATTGCCTTGGTTGCCCGGTGACCTGACACCGGTGTGGGAATTGCTCACCCACCGCATCCAATAAGACCAAGGCCACCCCATGGCACAACTGTTTCAAGTCCATCCGGACAACCCGCAAACGCGCTTACTGAAACAAGCTGCAGCCTTGTTGACCCAAGGCGGCGTGGTGGCCGTACCCACAGACTCCAGTTATGCCTTGGTCTGCCATCTGGACGACAAGGCGGCGATTGACCGCTTGCGCCAGATTCGCGGGGTGGACGACAAACACCACCTGACCTTGCTATGCCGCGACCTGCGCGAACTTTCGCTTTACGCCAAGGTGGACAACCGCCAATTTCGATTGCTCAAAGCCGCAACCCCTGGGGCCTACACCTTTATATTAGAGGCCACCAAAGAAGTGCCACGCCGTGTGGCCCACCCACAGCGCAAAACCATTGGCCTGCGGGTACCCGACCACACCGCCTTGCTGGCTTTGCTGGCGATTCACGGCGCACCCTTGCTGGCCACCACCTTGATCCCCCAAGACGAAACCGAGCCTTTGAACGACGCCGAACTGATACGCGAACGCTATGAACACCAAGTGGCTGCGGTGGTCGATGCCGGTGCTTGCAGCCTGCAAGCCACCACGGTGGTGGACCTCACCCCCATGGCCGACGGGGGTGAGCCAGAAGTTTTACGTCAAGGCTTAGGAAAATTAGAACTTTTAGGCTTATAATGTTAAAGCTATAAGCTTTTTTAGGGGTCTTCCGTACCCTAAAGCGCTTAAAAAAACAAATATTCACATACTTTTAACCAATAAATTGATAAAAATTAGTGAGAGAATACTTTTGTGAATTTCAATGAATTAGTACAAACAATTTCTACCCATGCGATACCCGTATTGCTCGCCATTACCCTGCACGAAGCCGCGCATGGCTACACAGCACGCCAGTTGGGCGACGACACCGCATGGCAAATGGGGCGCGTCACCCTCAACCCCTTTCCCCACATCGACTTGGTCGGCACCATCATCCTGCCTTTGATGCTGCTTTTTGCCACCTCTGGGCAGTTTTTGTTTGGTTATGCCAAGCCTGTTCCTGTGGATTTTTCCCGTTTGCACCACCCCAAACGTGACATGGTGTGGGTCGCTTTGGCCGGACCTGGGGTCAATTTGTTCCAAGCATTTGCTTGGGCGGTGCTGATTTACCTCTTGTCGGGCATGGGTAGCGAAGAGCGGTTTTTCCTTGAAATGGCGCAAGCCGGTGTGCTGGTCAATTTGGTCATGTTCGCTTTCAACCTGTTTCCCTTACCGCCACTGGACGGAGGCGCATCATGGTGGGCTTGTTGCCCATGCGCTTGGCGATTGGCTTCTCAAAAATCGAGCGCTACGGATTTTTCATTGTCATGGGCTTGGTGCTCATGGGCGTGATCAACAGCTTTTGGATGCGCCCCATCATGATGGCCACCACCCAAGGTATTCAATGGGTGCTGCAACCCCTGGCCTCTTTGCTGCAACTTGCCCCATGAGCGATCGCGTACTTTCTGGCATGCGCCCCACCGGCGCCTTGCACTTGGGCCACTACCACGGCGCCTTGAAAAACTGGGTGCGCCTGCAGTCGCAAATGCAGTGCTTTTACTTTGTGGCCGACTGGCACGCCCTCACCACCCACTATGAAAGCCGCGAAGTCATCGAGAAGAATGTCTATGAAATGGTCATCGACTGGCTGGCCGCGGGCCTGGACCCTGACAAATGCACGCTGTTTTTGCAAAGCCGCATTCCCGAACACGCCGAACTCTTTACCCTGTTGGCCATGGGCACACCCATCGGTTGGTTAGAACGTGTGCCGACATACAAAGACCAGCAAGAAAAACTCAAGGACAAAGACCTCAGCACCTACGGTTTCTTGGGCTACCCCTTGCTGCAAGCCGCGGATATCTTGATTTACAAAGCCCGCTGGGTGCCCGTGGGCGAAGACCAAGCCAGCCATGTGGAACTCACCCGTGAAGCGGCCAGACGCTTCAACCATTTGTATGGCCGCGAGCCCAATTTCGACGCCTTGGTGCAAGACTGCTTGGCCAAGTTGCCCAAAGACAGCGTCAAACGTTTTGAAAAATCTCGTAAACAGTTTCAGGAAACGGGCGACGCCAAAGCCATGGAAGGCGCTTTGGGCTATTTGAAAACCTCCCTCGAACTGGATGACAAAGACCGCGAACGTTTAGAAGGCTACTTTAAAGGCACAGGCAAAGCCGTGCTGACCGAGCCGCAAGCCCTGCTGACCGAAGCCAGCAAATTGCCAGGCTTGGATGGCGCCAAGATGAGCAAAAGCTATCACAACACCATTGCCATGCGTGAAGACAAAGCCAGCATCGAAACCAAGGTCAAGCGCATGCCCACCGACCCTGCGCGGGTCAAACGCAGCGACCCTGGCAACCCCGATCGCTGCCCCGTTTGGCAATTTCACTTGGTGTATTCACCCCCTGCCACCCGCGACTGGGTGAAGACCGAGTGCGCTCGTGCCGGCATTGGTTGCTTGGAATGCAAGCAACCCGTGATTGATGCGATTGTTTCCGAGCAACAGCCCATGTTGGCTCGGGCTGAGCCTTTTGTTTCCAATCCTCGACTTGTTCGTGATATCGTAGATGCTGGAACACAGCGGGCTCGGGTCACGGCACAAGAAACCATGCGCGATGTGCGCGAGGCCATGGGCCTGAATTACTAAGAACGGAGAATAACGATGAGTCTTTACGTCATAGATGACCACCCAATGGTCCGCCAAATGATTGGCATGTTGCTGCGTCGCCTGCGCCCCGCCTCCAAGGTAGTGGAGTTGGAGAAATTCAGCGAGTTGCAAGCAGCGCTGATCAAAAACGGAGAGCCCGAGTTGTTTGTGCTGGACTTGCTGCTGCCTGGCGTCAAGGGTGCCACCGCGATTTCCGATGTGAAAAAAATGTACCCCGAGATTCCCTTGGTGGTGCTTTCAGCCATGCCTTCTGGCGAAGCGCGTGACGCTTGCCTGGAAGCAGGCGCCGACCTCTACATTGAAAAATCCACCGATACTGCTGAAATTTCTGCAGCTATCCAAGACATCATGAAGTCTGACGATGCTGAAGACGATGCCGAAGTCTTGGTGATTGGCGACATCAAACTGTCCAAGCGCCAAAAGCAGCTCATCCTCATGCTCGACCGTGGTCTGTCCAACCGAGATATCGCTGCCGAACTCAGCATCAGCGAGCACACCGTCAAGGTGCATTTGTGGCGCTTGTTCCGCCGCTTAGGTGTGAAAAGCCGTACCCAAACCCTGCACTTTGCACGTACCCATGGTTTGTTGATGGGCTGACAAGCCCATGCCGTCCGGCCCTTACTTGCTCAAGGGCTGGGCGATCACCAAGTTGATCTTTTCTTTACTACCGGGCTTGATGGGGCCAGCGCTCACCCCTAAGTCGCCAGGTTGCGCCATGGCGTTCCCACTTCTTGAAATACGCGCTCTCACCAT
>CAMCWS010000031.1 GCA_945882755.1 Bordetella parapertussis
GACAACGCGTATTTGTCGATATCCAGCAGATCCTTGAAAGGCACGCTGTCTTTGGCTGGGTCGAAGTCACTCACGTTGGCCAGCAAAAAGCGCAAGGTGTTGCGGATGCGGCGGTAGGCGTCCACCACCCGCGCCAAAATTTTGTCGTCACCCGCAATATCACCAGAGTAATCGCTTGACGCCACCCAGAGCCGAATGATTTCAGCGCCTAATTTTTGATTGATCTCTTGAGGTTCAATGCCGTTTTTCAGGCTCTTGCTCATCTTGATGCCTTTGCTGTCGACGGTGAAGCCGTGCGTCAGCAAACCCTTGTAGGGCGCTCGGTCATACAAGGCGCAACCCAGCAGCAATGAACTGTGGAACCAACCCCGGTGTTGGTCATGGCCTTCCAAATACAAGTCGGCTTCAGGGCCAGTTTCGTGAAACGGTGGCCGGTCGTAGGCGTCTTTGTGACTGCCGCGCAGCACATGCTGAAAGCTGGAGCCTGAATCAAACCAAACTTCCAAAATATCGGTGCTCTTGGTGTAGTGCTCAGCGTCATCGCCAGCTTGGTTCAAGATGTCTTGCACCGTGACGCGACTCCATGCTTCGATGCCGCCAAGTGCGACCATATCAGCAGCTTGGTCCAAGATGGCCATGGTGCGTGGATGCAATTCACCGCTGTCTTTGTGCAAGAAAAACGGCACGGGCACTCCCCAAGACCGTTGGCGTGAAATACACCAGTCGGGGCGGTTGGCAATCATGTCGCGCAAACGTGCCTTACCGTTTTCCGGATAAAAGTGTGTGTGCTCAATGGCATTCAAGGCGAGTTGACGCAAGCTTTGCGGAGCTTTGTCCTTGGTGAACACGCCCACACCATCGTCCATGCGAATGAACCACTGGGCGGCGGCTCGGTAAATCACCGGTGTTTTGTGACGCCAGCAATGCGGATAACTGTGGGTGATGGTTTGAGTCGCCATCAAGCGTCCTGCCGCTTTCAGCGTTTCCAAAATCACGGGCACTGCTTTCCAAATGTGCTGACCGCCAAAGAGCGGGAAGTCGGCGGCGTAAGTGCCGTTGCCCTGAACGGGGTTCAAGATGTCGGTGTACTTCATGCCATGGGCCAGGCAACTGTTGTAGTCGTCCAGACCATAGGCGGGGGCGCTGTGGACGATACCCGTGCCGTCGTCGGCGGTGGCGTAGTCGGCCAGGAAAACGGGTGCGATGCGTTTGAAGCCACCGTCCACATGTGAGAGTGGGTGGTGGAATTCGATCAGGTCGAGCTTGGCACCCAGAGCGGTGGCCACCACTTGGCCGCTGAGTTGCCAGCGTTCCAAACACTTGTCCACCAAGCTTTCAGCGCAGATGTACAAACCTTGGTCGGTATCCACCAAGGCATAAGTCAATTCGGGGTTGAGGTTCAGGGCTTGGTTGGCGGGAATGGTCCAAGCGGTGGTGGTCCAGATGACCGCAAAGGCTTGCTTGTCCAGCTTGGGCAAACCAAAGGCTGTGGCCAGTTTGTCGGGTTGGGCGCATTGAAAGGCCACATCCAAGGTTTCGCTTTTCTTGTCAGCGTATTCAATTTCAAACTCCGCCAGTGAAGAGCCGCAATCAAAACACCAGTACACCGGCTTCAAGCCACGGTAAACAAAACCGCGTTCAATGACGCGTTTGAAGGCGCGGATTTGCCCCGCTTCATTGGCGGGGTCCATGGTGCGGTAGGGACGCTCCCAGTCGCCCAACACCCCTAAGCGTTTGAAGTCTTCGCGCTGCTGCTCGATTTGCTCATTGGCAAAGGCACGGCTTTTGGCCTGCATATCGTCACGACTGAGTTTGCGGCCATGCAGTTTTTCAATGGCGTTTTCAATCGGTAAACCATGGCAGTCCCAGCCCGGGATGTACTGTGCATCAAAGCCAGCCAATTGCTTGGATTTGACGATCATGTCTTTCAAAACTTTGTTGACCGCATGACCCATGTGGATCTGACCATTGGCATAGGGCGGGCCGTCGTGCAGCACAAACAAGGGTTGGCCGTGGCGAGCGATGCGGAGTTTTTTGTACAGGCCTTGGTCAGACCAAGCCTGGGTCCATGCCGGTTCGCGCTTGGGCAAATCGCCCCGCATCGGGAAGGGCGTGTCCATCATGTTGATGCGGGTATCGGGGGTGTTGGTTTTATCGTTCATATTTTTTCAAACCACTGACGTGCGTCCGTGCAGTCTTGGGCGATGCCTTGTTGCAGTGATTCAAGGCTGTCGTACTTCAGTTCGTCGTGTAATTTGTGGAGCAATTCCACGCGTATGAGTTTACCGTAGCCCCCATCCAGCCCAAGGCTGTCGGGCCAGTCCAGGCAATGGGTTTCCAGCAGCACACGACCCCCGTTGACATCGTTGGGGTCCAGCGACGGGCGAATGCCCAAATTGGCGACACCTTGCAGCGCTTTATCGGCGAGGCCATGCACCTGCACCACAAAAATGCCGCTGGCTGCCGGCTTCCAATGGGTGAAGCGCAAATTCAGGGTGCGGCAGTTGAGTTCTCGGCCCAGTTTGCGCCCATGCACCACATGGCCAGAGATGGCATAGGGGCGGCCCAACAACTGGGCCACTTCTTGCACGTGGCCTTGGTGCAGCGCTTCCCGCACCGCTGAACTTGACACCCGAACACTGGCATGGGCTTGGGCAGGGTCAGCCACTTCGTAGCTGTTCATCCTTGCCACCTCAAACCCCAGTTGCTGACCGCTGCGTGACAAGGAGGCGTAATCACCGGCACGCTTGGCGCCGTAGCAAAAGTCGTCCCCCACCAAGATGTAGCGGGTGCCCAAACCTTGCACCAAGACCTGCTCTACAAAATCGTCAGGCGAAAGGTTGGAGAGCCACGCATTAAAAGGCATGACCACGCATTGGTCGATGCCGCAAGCTTCGAGCTCGGCGAGTTTGTCGCGCAAGGTGGCGATGCGCGGGGGTGCCATCTCCGGTTTGTTCAGCCGTTGCGCAAAGAAGTCACGCGGATGCGGCTCGAAGGTCATGACGCAACTTGGCACACCACGGTGACGCGCTTCATTGTTGAGCAGCGCCAACATGGCTTGGTGACCGCGATGAACACCGTCAAAGTTGCCAATCGTCAAGGCGCAGGCCTGGGCGAGTTGGGGATGGTGGAAACCTCGGTAAATACGCATGGGGATTCGCTGGAGGGTCAAAGAAGCGTCATTGAAACAGGGTATATTGTCTAGGAATCGACGTCAGTGCTCGCTTATCTCTCAGGAGGTGCCAGTTGAAGGTCTTGAAGCTGTCTGCCCAAGGGCTCCCGCAGTCTTGGATTTCCCTCGAACAAGCCGTGATCCACTATGCGGCCGACGAGGTGCGTTGGGAAGCCGGCATCGAAATTGCGGTTTACCGAGGTGGCCACAACGCCATCACCGGCCAACAGTCGATGATCACGGTCAACAGCATCATTGGCACCAAGGGCATGCCTCGCATCAACCCCTTCGATTTAAAGCCAGGCCTGACCAACAGCAAACTGTTTGCCCGCGACCGCAACCTGTGCGCCTACTGCGGCGACGATTTCCACGAAACCGAACTCACCCGCGAGCACATCATCCCCTTTGGTCAACATGGCGTGGACAGCTGGATGAACGTGGTCACTGCTTGCCGTGCTTGCAACCACCGCAAAGCCAACCGCACACCCGAGCAAGCCAAGATGCCGCTGCTCTACACCCCCTATGTGCCCACCTTGTGGGAAGACTTCATCTTGCGCAACCGCCGAATTCTGGCGGACCAGATGGAGTTTTTAAGAGCGCATGTGCCGCGCAATTCGCGCTTGGCCGCATAAAGACTTCGTCATTGCGAGCGCAGTTCCGTCATTGCGAGCGCAGCGAAGCAATCTGCGTCACTGCGAGGCCGAAGGCCGCGGCAGTCTTCGCGTTTAGCTTGCTTCGCTACGCTCGCAATGACGGATCATGTTATCCCCATGACGAGAGCAAATCAGCCACCACCCTGGGATACATCAGATGCTCTTGGGTGAGCACCCTGGCCGCCAGTGCATCTGCGTCGTCACCAGGCAGCACAGGCACCACGGCTTGCGCCAAGATCTCCCCATGGTCAAGCTCCGCAGTGACACGGTGTACCGTGGCCCCCGCAAAACGACAACCTGCTTCAAGGGCGCATTCGTGGGTGTGCAAGCCGGTGAACGCTGGCAGCAGTGACGGGTGGATGTTGATCAACCGCCCCTCGTAATGCGCCACAAACCCAGGCGTCAAGATGCGCATGAACCCAGCTAACAACACCAAAGCAGGTTGATGCTGGTCTATGTCCGTCATCAAAGCCGCGTCAAAAGCTGCACGCGGGTCGGCGGCATGGCTAAACGCTTTGTGATCGACCACGCTGGTGGCTAGCCCCAAGTCCTGGGCCAGCTGCAAACCTTTGGCGTCCGGCTTGTTGCTGATGACGGCGGCCACTCGTGCCTGATAGCGCCCCGCCCAGTCCTCGCGCTGCGCCGCACGCACCAGCGCTGCCATGTTGGAGCCGCCGCCAGAAATCAGAATTACTAAGTTTTTCATTCGGCTGATTATCTAGTTGACACCCCCGTGAAAATGCGGAGGGCAAAAAAAGAACGGTCGTGCTAAAACATCGGATTTGCAAATCATCGAACCGCTCCCGGAGATTCCCCATGGATTTGGCTTTCACCCCTGAAGAACAGGCTTTTCGCGAGGAGGTACGCACGTGGGTACACGCGCATTTGCCTTCAACCCTTTCACACAAAGTACACAACGCCTTGCGCTTGACCCGTGAAGACATGCAGTCTTGGGCCAAGATTTTGGGCAAAAAAGGTTGGCTGGGCTATGGCTGGCCCACCCAGTTTGGCGGCCCAGGCTGGAGTGAAGTGCAAAAACATTTGTTTGAAGAGGAGTGCGCTTTGGCCGGTGCGCCACGCGTGGTGCCGTTTGGCCCGGTGATGGTGGCGCCCGTCATCATGGCTTTTGGCAATCCCGCACAACAGCAGCGTTTTTTGCCGGGCATTGCCAGCGGCGAGGTGTGGTGGAGCCAAGGCTATAGCGAGCCGGGCTCGGGCTCAGACCTCGCCTCGCTCAAAACCCGCGCAGAGCGGGTGGGTGACAAGTACATCGTCAATGGCCAAAAAACCTGGACCACCTTGGCCCAATTCGGCGAGTGGATTTTTTGCCTGGTGCGCACCAGCTCTGAGGGCAAGCCGCAAACCGGCATTTCATTTTTGCTGATTGACATGAAGTCCAAGGGCGTGAGTGTGCGCCCCATCAAACTGCTGGACGGCGAATGCGAGGTCAACGAGGTCTGGTTTGACAACGTGGAAGTGCCCGCCGAGAACCTGATTGGTGAAGAAAACAAGGGCTGGAATTACGCCAAGTACCTGCTGGCGCACGAGCGCACCAACATCGCCGACGTCAACCGCGCCAAACGCGAGTTGGAGCGCTTGAAGCGCATCGCCAAAGCCGAAGGTGTGTGGGACGACCTGCGTTTCAGGGATGAAATAGCCAAACTTGAAGTGGACGTCATTGCCTTAGAAATGATGGTGCTGCGGGTCTTGAGCGCAGAAAAATCGGGCAAACAGTCGCTGGACATTGCGGGTCTCTTGAAAATCCGTGGCTCTGAAATTCAACAGCGCTACAGCGAATTGATGATGATGGCAGCTGGTCCGTTCAGCCTGCCTTTCATCGAAGAGGCGATGGACGCTGGTTGGCAAGGCGATCATGTGGGTGCAGCCCACTGTGCGCCTTTGGCGTCCACGTATTTCAATATGCGCAAGACCACCATTTATGGCGGTTCGAATGAAGTGCAACGCAACATCGTTGCACAAACTGTTTTGGGGTGAAGCATGGACTTTGATTTTTCAGACGAACAAGAACAACTGCGCGACGCGGTACGCAAATGGGTTGACAAGGCCTACAGCTTTGACGAACGCCGCAGCGTGGTGGCCGCAGGTGGTTTTTCTGCCAGCGCCTACCAAGCCATGGCCGAGTTGGGCTTGTGCGGTTTGTATGTGCAAGACGCTTATGGCGGCATGGCCATGGGGCCCACCGAAGGCATGGTGGCAATGGAAGAGTTGGGTCGCGGCATGGTGATGGAACCTTTGGCCCACACCTGGATCAGCACGGCGGTGCTGCAAGCTTTTGCCCCCGAAGACCTGAAATCAGAATGGCTGCCCCGCTTGGCGGGTGGCGAGGCCCTGCTGGTGTTGGCGCACTATGAAAAAGGCGCACGCTACGGCTTGCACAAATGCCAAGCCACTGCCAGCCAAGTGGGCGGTGCGTGGCAGCTGAGCGGCCATAAGAGCTTGGTACCTGCCGGTGACCACGCCCATGGTTTTGTTGTGCCTGCCACGGTGAACGGTAAACAAGCTTTGTTCTTGGTGCCGCGCAGCGCGGCCACCGACACTGCCCATGCCTACCTTGCGCAAGACGGTAGCCGCATGTCAGAGCTAAAACTGAAAGACGCCCCTGCACAACTCATCACCATGGACGGCTTGGCTGCTTTGCAATTGGCGGTGGACGTCGGTGCCACGTCCTTGTGCGCCGAGGCCGTGGGTTTGATGGAAAAAACCTTGGCGGTGACGGTGGAGTACCTGAACACCCGCAAACAGTTTGGTGTGGCCATTGCCAGCTTTCAGGCGCTGCGCCACCGCGTGGCCGACATGAAGATGCAGCTGGAGCTGGGCCGCTCCATGAGCTACTACGCCACGCTCAAACTCAACGCTCCCGCCGAGGAACGCAGCTTGGCGGTGTCACGTGCCAAATACCAAATTGGTCGCTCCACCCGTCACGTGGGCCAAGAAGCGGTGCAATTGCATGGCGGCATTGGGGTGACCGACGAGTACATCGTCAGCCATTGCTTCAAACGCTTGACGCAAATCGAACTCAGCTTGGGCGACAGCCTCCACCATTTGGGGCAGGTGTCGGCGCAGATGCAAGAGACGGCTGGCGTGTTTGCTTAAGGTGTGAGTGGCTTAAAGCGCGGCTGCTGCACCCCATCGATCACCGCCTCTTCGGTGAACATCTCAAACGGCCGCACCCAAAGACCCCGCTCGCCATACTCGGCGCGGTACAGCACCAAAGGCTCCAGGGTTTCGCTGTGGCGCACCACGCCCAGCACCTCGTAGGGCAGGCCTTTGTAATGCACATAGGGGCCCAGCGGCAGGCTGGGCAGGGGGGACAGGTCGGTGTCAGACATGGCCACAGCATAATCGGTGCATGCACCCAAAAGCCCTGTTAGACGCTTGCACCGAACTGACCCGTTTGCTGCTTCGCTTTGACCACCCTGCTGACAGCGTGGTTTCCAAATACTTCCGTGACCAACGTAAGCAAATGGCCTTGGGCCCGCGTGAGCGCGGCGTCTTGGCCGAAACCGGCTACAACGTGTTGCGCCAAAAACTGCGCTTTGAGCACTTGGCCAAGTCCGGCACCGGCGTGAAAGAACGCCGACTCGCCATTCTGGGTTGGGCGGCTTATTTGGACGCGCAAGCCAAACTGCAGCAACCTCAGGCGACCCATGGAGATCGCGGTTTCATGAAAGCCGCCATGAGCGAGATGGAGTTCAAGTGGCTGGCCGATTGCGATGCCGCCACCGACGACGCGTTCTTGGCACCCCACAAACACAACTTGCCCCCGTGGTTGGCCGAGGCTTTGGAAACCCAGTTGGGCGAGGAGTTTTGGCCACTGGTGGACAGCTTGCAGCACACCGCAGGGCTGGACGTGCGGGTCAACACCCTGTTGGCCAAGCGATCTGATGTGCAAGCTGATTTGGTGGCCCATGGCATCGAGGTGGTGCCCACGCCGTTTTCGCCTTGGGGTTTGCGCATGAACGCCAAGCCCAACCTCAGCAAGCTCGCGCTGTTTGAAAAGGGCTTGATCGAAGTGCAAGACGAAGGCTCGCAGTTGTTGGCACTGTTGGTTGACGCCAAGCGCGGCGAGATGGTGGCCGATTTTTGCGCGGGTGCGGGTGGCAAAACCTTGGCGCTGGGCGCATCCATGCGCAACACCGGCCGCTTGTACGCGTTTGACACCTCGGCCCACCGCTTAGATGCTTTGAAGCCCCGTTTGGCCCGCAGTGGTTTGTCCAATATTCACCCGGTCGCGATTGCCCATGAACGCGATGAGCGCATCAAGCGCTTGCGCGGCAAGATGGACCGCGTGTTGGTCGATGCGCCTTGCACCGGCTTGGGTACTTTGCGTCGCAACCCTGACCTGAAATGGCGTCAAACCCCCGATGCCGTGGCTGAGCTCAGCATCAAACAAACCGCGATTTTGGCCAGCGCTGCGCGTTTGCTCAAACCCGGCGGACGTTTGGTCTACGCCACGTGCAGCTTGTTGCCTGAAGAAAACGAGCAGATTGCCCAAGCCCTCAGCCTTGCTCACCCCAACTTCAAGCCCTTGCCTATCAAGGACCTGTTGACTGAGCTTGATGTGGATCAAGCCGCGACTTTGTGCACCGCCGATGGCCTGTATTTGCGCCTGTGGCCGCATCGCCATGCCACCGATGGGTTCTTTGCAGCCGCATGGGTGGCGGCATAAAATCAACGAGCTATTGAAATAAAGGATTGCTATGGTTTTGCCCTCTTGGCCTTGGTTGGATGCAGTGTTGAATTGGCTTGCTTACGGCACTTGGCAGTTGAGTGGCTGGCAGTTGGTGCTCTTCACGCTCGCCATGACCCATATCACCATCGCAGCAGTCACCATTTATTTGCACCGTCACCAAGCGCACCGCTCTTTGGATTTGCATTGGTTACCTGCCCACTTTTTCCGCTTGTGGTTATGGCTGACCACCGGCATGACGACCAAGGCATGGGCGTCTATTCACCGTAAACACCACGCCAAATGCGAGACCGAAGAGGACCCGCACAGCCCACAGGTGTTTGGTATCAAGAAGGTGTTTTGGCAAGGGGCAGAGCTCTATGGCGTGGAAGCGGCTAATGAAGAAACCTTGCGCAAATATGGCCATGGCACACCTGACGATTGGATCGAGCGCAACATCTATTCACGATTTACTTGGCAAGGTGTGGGGCTGATGCTCATCATCGATTTGGCCTTGTTTGGGGCCATTGGCGCGACCGTCTGGGCGGTGCAAATGATGTGGATACCCGTCACGGCTGCGGGCGTGATCAACGGCATCGGCCACTTCTGGGGTTACCGCAACTTTGAAGCGCCTGACGCCAGCACCAACATCTCACCTTGGGGCATCCTCATTGGTGGTGAAGAACTGCACAACAACCACCATACCTATCCCACCTCAGCCAAGTTGTCGGTCAAGCCTTACGAATTTGACATTGGCTGGTTGTACATCCGTGTACTGGAAACTTTGGGTTTGGCCTCGGTGAAAAAAATACCTCCCAAACTGCATTACGCCGATGCCAAACCAGTCGCTGATGAAAAAACCTTAGAAGCGCTGATAGCCAACCGTTATGAAGTCATGGCCGGTTTTGCCACGCAACTCAAGATGGCGTTAAAACAAGAGGTGGCCAGCCTGCCCAAGCTGCCCACCGACGCCGTGTTGCTCGCTGCCAAGCGTTGGATGCACCGCGATGAGGTGCAAGTGCCCGAGCAATTCCGCGCCTTGTTAGCCCAAGCCCGTGCGGCTTTGCCCGACGTGGACACCATGGTGCGTATGCGCGAGGAGTTGCGTCAGCTTTGGCTCAATACCCACGCGACCCAGGCGCAATTGGCGCTTGATTTGCAAGCGTGGTGCAAACGTGCAGAGGAAAGCGGTATTGCTGCTTTGCGCGATTTTTCTTTGCAACTGCGCGCTGTACGAATGGGATGACCGCTCCCCAGTTTGATTATGTGATTGTGGGCGGCGGCTCCGCTGGTGCAGTTTTGGCCAACCGCTTGAGTGCCGATCCTCGCGTTCATGTGTGTTTGTTAGAGGCAGGTGGCGATGGCCGTGATGTGTTGATCCGTGCCCCCATGGCGGCGGCCATCATGCTGCCGGGCAAGCCCTTCAAGGTCAATAACTGGGCTTTTGAAACCACCCCTCAAATCGGCTTGAAGGGTCGCCGTGGTTACCAGCCCCGTGGCAAGGCTTTGGGAGGCTCTAGCGCCATCAATGCCATGCTCTATGTACGCGGCCAACGTGAAGATTACGACCAATGGCGTGACATGGGCTGTGAGGGCTGGGGCTTTGACGATGTGCTTGCCTATTTCAAGCGCTCAGAAAATAACCAGCGTGGCAACAGTGAATTACACGGTACAGGAGGGCCTTTGTCGGTGGCCTTCCAGCAATCTCCCCGTCCTATTTCTGCTGCATGGATGGAAGCAGCACAGCAGTGCGGCCTTGCTCTGAACGAGGATTTCAATGGCGCTAAGCAAGAAGGTGCTGGTTTGCATCAGGTCACCCAGTTTTGGAATGACCAACGCAATGGAGAGCGGTGTTCAGCAGCTGCGGGGTATTTGCACCCCATCATGGCCCAACGACCCAATTTGACTGTCATGACGGGTGCCCACGCCACTGAATTGCTGTGGACGGACAGTCGCATCTCGGGCGTGAAATACCGGCGTGGGCAACAGCTCCTCGAGGTACACGCTCAAGCCGAAGTTTTGTTGTGTGCGGGCGCATTTCAGTCGCCTCAGTTGCTTATGCTGAGCGGTATCGGTCCAGCCGAGCATTTGCAGTCTTTGGGCATTGAGGTGAAACAAGATCTACCAGGCGTGGGGGCTAATTTGCAAGACCATTTGGACGTCACTTTGGCTTACCACTCCTTGCGTAACGATGTGATGGGTATTGCACCAGTTGCTGCTTGGCAACTCCTCAAAGGCATTCGCCAATGGCGCAAAGATGGCTCTGGCATCGTGGCCACGCCTTATGCAGAAGCGGGTGCATTTGTGCGCTGTTCGCCAGACGCCCGGCGGCCAGATATCCAATTTCATTTTGTGGTGGCACGTGTTGAAGACCATGCCCGTCGTCTGCACTGGGGCTATGGCTATTCATGCCATGTGTGCGTGCTCAGACCCCACTCCCGCGGCAGCGTTCGTTTGCAAAGCCGCGACCCCTTCGACGCCCCCTTGATAGACCCCGCTTATTTAAGTGACCACAGAGACACTGCCTTGATGGTGGAGGGTGTCAAAAAATTACGCACCATCATGCAAGCACCAGCCCTTCAACCCTACCGAGGCAAAGAGATTTACACCGCAGGCATAGAAACCGACGCGCAATGGGAGAGCTATATCCGTGAGCGTGCTGACACGATTTACCATCCTGTGGGTACTTGCAAAATGGGTGCTGCGCATGACCCCATGGCGGTGCTAGATACTCAATTGCGGGTCAAAGGGGTGTTGGGATTACGGGTGATTGACGCTTCGGCCATGCCAACGCTGATCAGCGGTAATACCAATGCGCCAACTATCATGATGGCTGAAAAAGCAGCAGATTTTCTGCTTTCCTAGTTTCACTGCTACCCAAGGGGCTAACCATGCGACTGTTTCTTCAATTTCTGACCGCCATGGCCTGTTTGTGTGCAAGCGTGTCTTGGGCTCAAGAGCAAGCTCGGGTCATCTCAAGCACGCCCACTTGGGTTCCCTCCAACACGGTCAACAGCCGAGGCGAGGTGGTCATGTACACCGCGTTCAATGTGGTTTACGAATTCGCAGGCAAACAATACAGCGTGCAACTGCCCAATGACCCAGGGCCGTACGTCACACTGCAAATCACGCCCACCTATTCGGCCTCCACCACCGCGCCACCTTTGCCGCCTGCACCCCAAGTGATTTATGTGCAACCCCCAACACAGGTGTTGACCAATCCTGTTTATGTGCTGCCGTATTCGCCTCCTAACTATTACAGCCATCCTCTGCCATTCACCTTTAACTTTGGCCTAGGCTACTACCGGTGGCGACATTGAAACGGACAACAAAAAACCCGCCTAGGCGGGTTTTTTGTTGGATCACAGGCTGAATTACTTCAGCTTGATTTCTTTGTATTCCACATGTTTACGAGCTTTTGGATCAAATTTCATGATCGACATTTTCTCGGGCATGGTTTTCTTGTTTTTGCTGGTGGTATAGAAGTGACCGGTGCCAGCAGTTGATTCCAGCTTGATTTTTTCGCGTCCGCCTTTGGAAGCCATGATGAAGTCCTTTCGAAGTCGGTAAAAAAATTAAGCTTGACCGCGTGCGCGCATGTCTGCGAGCACGACGTCAATGCCTTTTTTGTCAATCAAGCGCAATGCAGCGCTGGAGACGCGCAAACGCACCCAACGGTTCTCGGTTTCCACCCAGAAACGGCGGTACTGCAAATTGGGCATGAAACGACGCTTGGTTTTGTTGTTGGCGTGGGAAACATTGTTTCCGACCATGGGGCCTTTGCCCGTTACTTCACATACGCGTGCCATGTAGACACTCCTTCAACTAACAGCCTGACAACCAAAAGTGGTCAGACTTAACCTCGCCAAACGGGGGGCGGTATCCCCTGGATTGAATCCTCAGAGCCAGAGATTGTAGCCTGAAACCCCTGATGGGCCTGAATTAGGCTTTATTGCTCCAAAAAGCGCTGGGCATCTAAGGCGGCCATGCAACCCGTGCCTGCGCTGGTGATGGCTTGGCGGTAAATGTGGTCTTGCACATCCCCAGCCGCAAAAATACCAGGCACGCTGGTTTGCGTGGCCATGCCTTGCAAGCCGCTTTGGGTGGTGATGTAGCCGTCTTTCATGGCCAACTGGCCTTCAAAAATACCGGTGTTGGGCTGGTGACCAATAGCAATAAAACAGCCATGCACTGCCAAATCGCGGGTGCTGCTGTCCAAAGTGCTTTTCAAACGCACACCGGTGACCCCCGATGCGTCGCCCAAAACTTCATCCAACACGCTGTGCACTTCCAGCACAATTTTTCCACTCTTGACCTTGTCCATAAGCTTGTCGATCATGATGGCCTCAGCCTTGAATTTGTCGCGGCGGTGAATCAAGTGAACTTTGGTGGCAATATTGGAGAGGTACAGGGCTTCCTCAACTGCGGTGTTGCCCCCGCCGACCACGCAGCAGACCTGATCGCGGTAGAAAAATCCATCGCAGGTGGCGCAACCTGAGACACCACGCCCCATGAACGACTGCTCTGAGGGAAGGCCCAGGTATTTGGCCGAGGCACCGGTGGCGATGATGAGGGCATCACAGGTGTAAGTGCCACTGTCGCCTATCAAGGTGAATGGGCGCTTGGAGAAGTCCACTTTGTTGATGTGATCAAACACCATTTTGGTATTGAAGCGCTCAGCATGTTCCAAAAAACGCTGCATCAGATCGGGGCCTTGCACACCATGCACATCGGCCGGCCAGTTGTCCACTTCGGTGGTGGTCATCAGCTGACCGCCTTGGGCCATGCCGGTGATGAGCGTGGGCTGAAGATTGGCTCGGGCGGCGTAAACGGCTGCGGTGTAGCCGGCAGGGCCTGAGCCCAAAATAAGAACTTTGCTGTGTTGGGGGGATGTCATGGGATGGAGGAGTATGAGCCTAGAGCGTGCGCATGAGTGCAGCACGGGAAGCCGCAATTTTAGGCCTTGCGGTCATTGTCTGCTTTTACGCGCCTGTTAAGCTTCGCTTCTGCCATGACTTACTCGTTAAACACACTCAACAACACCCGTGAAAACCCGCCCGAAATGACGGGCTGGCAGCGATTTATCCAAGAAATCGCTTTGGCCGTTGGGTTTGTGGTTTTGCTTTTTTGGCTCTTGGCCATCGTCAGCCATTCTGCGCTGGACCCCGCTTGGACAACCTCGGGTACCAATCCCCATATTCGCAATTGGGGTGGGCGAGTTGGTGCAGCTGTCAGCGACTTGTCTTTTTTCTTGCTGGGCTATTCGGTGTTTTGGTGCTATTTGGCTGGCTTGGCCAGTTGGTTGTCGGCCTTGGCCAATCGTTTGCGCAGCGAAGAGAAAGCAACCCCCGACCCCCACATTTGGCGCTTGACGCGCTGGGCGTTTTGGAGCGGCTTGGTGATGTTGCTGCTCTCCAGCACAGGTTTGGAGTTCACCCGCCTTTACCGCTTTGAAAGTCAATTGCCCGGCCACCATGCGGGTGGCGTGTTGGGCTACTTGGTGGGCAGTACTGCCAACAGCTGGCTCGGCTTCAATGGTTCAGGCCTCATTTTCATTGTCTTCATGGTGATTGGCTTGTCGTGGGTATTTCGTTTTTCTTGGATTCAGCTTGCTGAAAAAATGGGTGCTGCGATTGATGGTCTGATTCAACAGCAACGTGAAAAGCGTGAAATTGCCCAAGATTTGGCCCTTGGCGAAGCAGCAGCCCGCGCCCGAGAAAAAGACATGGTGTGGGAGCGTGATGAGAACGCAGACATACCAGCTCACCCTGTGCGTATCGTGGTCGAACCCGAACCTGCGCCTCCCAAAAGTGAGCGTGTCGCCCGTGAGCGGCAAAAACCGTTGTTCAATGATTTGCCCGATTCACGCTTGCCACAGGTAGAGCTGCTTGACACCTCGCAAGTCAAGCTAGACCCTGTGGACGCAGAAACCATTGAGTTCACCAGTCGCTTGATTGAGAAAAAACTGCGTGACTTTGGCGTAGAGGTCAAGGTGTTGGCTGCAGCCCCTGGCCCTGTCGTGACGCGCTACGAGATCGAGCCAGCCACGGGCGTCAAAGGCTCGCAAGTAGTGAACTTGGCCAAGGATTTGGCGCGATCCCTCAGCATGGTGTCCATCCGCGTGGTGGAAACCATTCCAGGGAAAAACTTCATGGCGCTGGAGTTACCCAACAGCAAACGCCAAACCATTCGCTTGAGCGAAATTTTGGGCTCATCGGTTTATAACGAAGCCAAGTCCATGCTCACCATGGGTTTGGGCAAAGACATTGGCGGCAACCCGGTGGTGGCTGATTTGGCCAAGATGCCACATGTGTTGGTAGCGGGCACCACCGGTTCGGGCAAGTCCGTGGGTATCAACGCCATGATTTTGTCGCTGCTCTACAAAGCCGAAGCACGCGATGTGCGTATGTTGATGATCGACCCCAAGATGCTGGAGATGTCGGTCTACGAGGGCATACCGCATTTGTTGGCCCCTGTCGTGACCGACATGAAGCAAGCCGCACATGGCTTGAATTGGTGTGTGGGTGAAATGGAGCGACGCTACAAGCTGATGAGCAAGTTGGGCGTTCGCAACTTGGCGGGCTACAACCACAAACTGGATGAAGCTCGGGAGAACGGCCAAGCCTTGACCAATCCGTTCAGCCTCACGCCCGATGAGCCGGAACCGCTGGATCGCTTGCCCCACATTGTGGTGGTGATCGATGAGTTGGCCGACCTAATGATGGTGGTGGGCAAAAAGATCGAGGAACTCATTGCCCGTTTGGCACAAAAAGCCCGCGCGGCTGGTATTCATTTGATCTTGGCGACACAACGCCCCAGTGTGGACGTCATCACGGGATTGATCAAAGCCAATATTCCCACGCGCATTGCGTTTCAGGTCAGCAGCAAAATCGACAGCCGCACCATCCTCGACCAAATGGGCGCAGAAGCATTGCTCGGCATGGGCGATATGCTGTACTTACCCAGTGGCACCGGTTTTCCCATTCGTGTACACGGCGCTTTTGTCAGCGATGACGAAGTACACAGGGTGGTCAGTTATTTGAAAACCCAAGGTGAACCCAATTACATCGAAGGCGTTCTCGAAGGTGGCACGGTCGAAGGCGGCTCCGAAGGTCCCGATTTGTTTGGTGACATTGCAGGCGAAAAAGACCCGCTTTATGACCAAGCAGTTGAGGTGGTTTTGAAGAACCGAAAAGCCAGCATCTCACTGGTGCAACGCCATTTAAAAATTGGCTACAACCGCGCTGCCCGTTTGGTGGAAGATATGGAAAAAGCTGGTTTGGTCAGCGCCATGAGCACCAATGGTCAGCGTGAGATTTTGGTGCCTACGCGCGCAGAATGAACATGCCATTTCACTTCATCGTCGCAGCCGCCTTGTGTTTTGTCATGGGTGTGGCGCATGCCGATAGCTTGGACAGCTTGGCGCAATTTTTAAAGTCCACCCGCAGTTGGCGAGCCGATTTTGTGCAAGTGGTGACCGCACCCGCCAAAGAAGGCAGGCCCCTCAGACCCAAAACCTCTTCAGGTGTTTTCGCTTTCATTCGCCCCAACGTTTTTCGGTTTGATTACAGCAAACCTTATGTGCAAAACATCGTTGCGGATGGTCAGCAGCTTTGGTTATTCGATACAGATTTAAACCAAGTCACGGTGCGTAACCAAGCGCAGACCTTGGGCAGCACACCAGCAGCTTTGATTGCTTCCGCGCAAGACATTGCTTCACTCAGCAAAGAGTTCGCTTTGAAAGCAGCGCCCTCAGAGGAGGGTTTGGCTTGGGTGATAGCCACCCCCAAAATCAAAGACGCTGGTTTGCAAAGCGTTCGCATTGGTTTGCGCATGGAATCAGGGCAGTCGGTATTGAGTCAACTCGATATCGTGGACGCTTTTGGCAACCGTTCACAAATTCGGTTCAACCGCGTCGAGGTCAATCCTGCCAACCTCACCATGGCGAATTTCACTTTTGTGCCACCCAAGGGCGTGGACGTGGTGCGACCTTGAACCACACCCCTTTGGCCGAGCGTCTTCGCCCCCGTACCTTGGGCGAGGTGATCGGTCAACAACAAGTCCTGGGCGAGGGCATGGCCCTGCGGGTGGCGTTTGAATCGGGCCAACCCCACAGCTGCATTTTGTGGGGGCCGCCAGGGGTGGGCAAAACCACCATCGCGCGGTTGATGGCCGACGCCTTTGATGCGCAGTTTTTGGCCATTAGCGCGGTGCTGGGTGGGGTGAAAGAAATCCGTGAAGCGGTGGACAAGGCGCTGGCCGAGCGCGATTCGCTGGCCCCCAAGCGCACGATTGTGTTTGTCGACGAGGTGCATCGCTTCAACAAAAGCCAGCAAGACGCTTTTTTGCCGCATGTCGAGTCGGGGTTATTCACTTTCATTGGCGCCACCACCGAGAACCCTTCATTTGAAGTGAACTCCGCGCTGTTGTCCCGAGCGGCGGTGTATGTGTTGCAGCCACTGTCAGAAGTCGATTTGGCCCACATCATTGACAAAGCCCGTGCCATCAACGCCGTGCCCAACTTGGACGATGATGCCCAAAGCCGCTTGATCGCTTATTCCGATGGCGACGCCCGTCGTTTGCTCAACACCTTGGAGACCTTGGCGGTGGCGGCCCAGCACGAAAAACTGTCACATGTCAGCGATGCATGGCTGATGAAGGTGCTGGGCGAGCGCATGCGCCGCTACGACAAAGGGGGCGAGCAGTTCTACGACAGCATCAGTGCGCTGCATAAATCAGTGCGTGGCTCTGACCCCGATGCCGCGCTGTACTGGTTGGTGCGCATGCTCGATGGCGGCGCCGAGCCCAAGTACATGGCGCGGCGCATGATCCGCATGGCCGCCGAAGACATTGGCTTGGCCGACCCGCGTGCCTTGCGCTTGGCGCTGGATGCGGCTGAGGTTTACGAGCGCTTGGGCTCACCCGAGGGTGAGTTGGCCTTGGCCGAATGCATTGTGTATTTGGCAGTGGCACCCAAGTCCAATGCGGTTTACAAGGCCTACAACAGCGTGCGCAAACTCATCAAGGCCGATGGCACACGCCCTGTGCCCCTGCACCTGCGCAACGCCCCAACCGCCTTGATGAAAGACTTGGACTACGGCAAAGCCTATCGCTACGCGCATGATGAACCCGACGCATTTGCCGCTGGTGAAAGCTATTGGCCCGAAGGCATGACGCCGCCCACGCTGTATGAACCGGTGGAGCGGGGTTTGGAGATCAAAATTGCTGAAAAAATGCGGGCTTTGCGTGAGAAAAACACGCAGGCCCGAAAGCCTTAAACAGCGGCTTTGTCAGCCTCGCTGGTGAACGAGTCGGCGAAAAAATCGTCCTCTGGCAAACCACTCGCAACATAGTCTCGCTTGGCAGAGTCCACCACGATGGGCGCACCACAGGCGTAAACCTGATAACCCGACAGGCTTGGCGTGTCTTGCAACACCGCTGCATGAACAAAGCCAGTTCTACCGGTCCAAGCATCTTCGGGCAAAGCATCCGACACCACGGGGATGTACTGAAGATGAGGCATCAAAGGCAGTTGCGCCAATACCCAATCGTGCATATACAAATCAGCAGGACGACGCCCACCCCAGTACAAACGGGTGGGCCGTGTGATGCCTTTGTGTTGCATATGCTCCATCAAGGCTTTGATGGGGGCAAAGCCTGTGCCAGAGGCCAGCAGCACGATGGGCGCATTACTGTCTTCGCGCAAATAAAAGCTGCCTTGGGGGCCTTCAATCCGTTGGATATCTTTTTCTTTCATTGCGCCAAACACATGGTCGGTGAATTTACCGCCTGGCATATGCCGGATGTGCAGTTCGACTTGTGGTGCATCAGCCGCCAAGGTGTGAGGAGCGTTCGCCATGGAGTAGGCGCGGCGAGAACCGTCTCGCAATAAAAATTCAACATACTGACCCGCATGGAATTGCATTAACTCAGTGGCTGGAAGTTGCAGGAAGATGCGCATCACATCGCTGGAGACTTTTTCCATAGAAGCAATGCGAACCGGCATTTTTTTCATGGGAAAGGCGTCCGCTGATGTCACTTGCTTGGACTCCAGCACCACATCCGACAAAGCCGTGGCGCAACAGGTCAACACCAAACCTTGGGCTCGTTCGTCGTCACTCAGCGCTTTGGTTTGGTAGGTGCCCAGTTGCACCTCGCCGCTGATTTTTTTGCATTTGCAAGAACCACATGCGCCATCCTTGCAGCCATAAGGCATGTTCAAGCCTTGTCGAATACCTGCAGAGAGCAAAGTTTCGTCGCCATCTACCGTGAAACTGCGCCCGCTGGGCTGCACCACAATCTGAAAAGCCATGCTTGTTATCCTTGGAAACCTGTTTGCTATCGAAAGCGCTGATTTTGCCTTCAATTCAAAGTCCACTTGGTGCCTTGCCCGCAAGGTTTCGTCGCCCCCGTGTCTTGATCGTCGGTTGTGGCGATGTGGGTTTGCGTGTGGCGGGACTGCTCAAAGCCTCTTCGCGTTTGATGGCCTTGACAAGTTCAAGCCAGCGCGTGAAGACTTTGCAACACAGCGGCATCACCCCTATGCTGGGCGATTTGGACAAACCGCAAACCCTTAGGCGTTTGGCCGGTATTGCCACCCATGTGGTTCACATGGCACCACCGCCCCTTGAAGGCCACACCGACCCACGCACCCGTGCCTTAGTGTTGGCGCTGCGTTTGCGCAGTTTGCCCTCGGCGGTGGTCTATGGTTCGACCACGGGCGTTTATGGCGATTGCCAAGGCGAATGGATCGATGAAACACGTCGACTCCAACCCCAAACTGCCAGAGCGCAACGGCGTGTCAACGCCCAAGATTGGGTCAATTTTTTAGGCAAAAGCGGTTATCCCAGAACCCAAGTGCTGCGCATACCCGGTATCTATGCCTTGGACCGCGAGGGTGGCACACCGCGTGAGCGATTGCTGCGCGGCACACCCGTTTTGCAAGCGCAAGAGGATGTGTATACCAACCATATCCATGCCGATGATTTGGCCCGTGCCACGGTCTTGGCCATGTGGCGAGGCAAACCTTCACGCCCCTTGAATATCTGTGATCAGGCGAACATGAAAATGGGTGATTACATGGATAGCGTGGCTGCGATGTGGGGGCTGGCTAAACCGCCACGCATCAGTCGAGAGCAAGCGAAATTGCAACTCTCACCTATGGTGATGAGTTTTTTGAATGAATCACGTCGCATACGCGCAGACCGCATGACGCAGGAGCTGCGTCTGCGACTGAAGTACCCCACGGTGATGGACGGCTTGCGGGGCAAGACGTCTTAGCGCATGCCTATCTTGGCATCGCCAAAAATACCGTTGGCTTCTTTGGGCAGGCTGCGCCAGTATTGTTGGGTGGCCTGAACTTGGCCGCCAAGGGCTGCGGCTGCTTCCCAACCCCAACGTGGTTTGTATAAAAAGCTGCGACCCAATGCCACCAGATCGGCTTCGCCCTTCACCAAAACATCTTCGGCTTGTTGAGGTTGCGTGATCAGTCCCACTGCGATGGTGGGCATCTGGGTTTTTTGTCTTACGTGGTGGGCAAAAGGCACTTGGTAGCCCGGGCCGATGCTGATTTTTTGTTGAGGTGCAATGCCACCTGAAGATATATGGATGAAGTCTGCACCGGCTTGTTTGAGCATCAAGGCAAAGTCGGCGGTTTCCTCCAAGGTCCAGCCGCCTTCGATCCAATCGGTGGCAGACAGACGCACTCCCAACACACCGTCAAAAACCTTGCGAACTGCTTGAAAAACTTGCAAGGGAAATCGGGTACGGCCAGCGAAATTGCCGCCATAGCCGTCAGTGCGTTGGTTGGCGATGGGGGATAAAAACTCATGCAACAAATAGCCGTGTGCGCTGTGCAATTCCACCATTTCCAAGCCCATGGCTTGTGCGTATTTGGCGGCTTGCACAAAGGCTTGCTCTATCGCGATCAAACCCGCAGCATCAATTTCGTGGGGCGGTGCTTCGCCCTCCAACAGATGGATAGGAGAAGGCGCCACGGTTTCCCAACCCCCTTGATTGAGCGGAATCAACATGCCGCCTTGCCAAGGTTGTGCGCTGGAACCTTTGCGTCCAGCGTGAGCGATTTGCAAACACACAGGCACAGGGGGTGCTAGGCGTCGTGCTCTGGCCAAGGTGTCAGACAAAGCGTGGGCAGTTGCGTCGTCCCATAGCCCCAAGCAGTTGGGCGTGATACGACCCTGAGGCGTGACTGCAGTGGCTTCAATCATGAATAAGCCAGCGCCACTGTTGAGCAAATTGCCCCAATGCATCAAATGCCAATCATTGGCTTGACCATTCAGATCGCAGGCATATTGGCACATGGGGGCGACCACGATGCGGTTGTGAAGTGTCAGTGGGCCGCGGGGCGAACCGAGTTGAAAAGGGGAGAAAAGTTGGCTCATGGTTGGCGAATTTTCAAAAAAGGATTGAACTTCATCTTAAGTCCCAAGAAAAAGCCCGCACTGTCGTGGAACAGTGCGGGCTTTTAGGTGGTGCCGAAAGCCGGAATCGAACCGGCACGGTGTTTTGCACCGGCAGATTTTGAATCTGCTGCGTCTACCAATTTCGCCACTTCGGCAGAAGAGGGAATCGAATTATGGCACAGTGTGGGGATGAACTATCCCACCATCGAATCGGCCATTGGTAACACCCCGATTGCCGCCTTGCAACGCATTGGTGTTGCTGAAAACAAGCCTCGAGGCAATGTCTTGCTCGGCAAGCTAGAAGGCAATAACCCTGCAGGTTCAGTCAAAGACCGTCCAGCCTTGTCCATGATTCAGCGAGCCGAAGAACGTGGAGACATTCGCCCCGGTGACACCCTCATTGAAGCCACCTCTGGTAACACAGGCATCGCCTTGGCCATGGCCGCAGCCATCAAGGGTTACCGCATGGTGCTCATCATGCCCGAGGACTTGTCCATCGAGCGTGCGCAAACCATGAAGGCTTTTGGCGCTGAACTCATTCTCACGCCCAAGGCCACGGCCATGGAGGGGGCCCGCGATTTGGCTGATGAAATGCAGGCACAGGGCAAGGGTTTGGTGTTAGACCAATTCGCCAACAGCGACAACCCGCGCATCCATTTTGAGACCACAGGCCCCGAAATTTGGCAGCAAACCAATGGTGAAATCACGCACTTTGTGAGCGCCATGGGGACCACCGGCACCATCACTGGGGTGTCGCGTTACCTGAAAGAAAAAAATCCCAAGATTCAGATCATTGGCGCTCAGCCCAGCGAAGGTTCGCGCATACCGGGCATTCGCAAATGGTCACCTGCGTATTTGCCCAAGATTTACGACGACACCAATGTCGATGAATTGGTCTATGTGAGCCAACAGGATGCCGAGGACATGTGTCGCCGCATGGCGCGTGAAGAGGGCATCTTTGCGGGCATTTCGGC
>CAMCWS010000032.1 GCA_945882755.1 Bordetella parapertussis
CTGCCTCGTACATGGTGTCAACCGTGGTGTTGTCACACACCAAACCGCTGGCTTGCACCTCGGGCAAGCTCAGTTGGTGCTTCAACACCGTGCGCACCAAATGCTCTGAGCCTTTGCCCACCGCGATATTGACCACGCTTTTGTCCACCCTAGGCAGGTCGATATCGGCCAAAGCCAAATTCAGTGCTGCTTCGAAGTCGGCCATGGTGTCGACCATGGTGCCATCCAAGTCGATCATCAGGGCTTGCAAAGTTGGGATATTCATAGGTATTGACAGTGAGTTAAGTTAGCGCACCCAGCGCACATAAAGCGGAAGCTTTTTGGTGAAGTTGGCGATTAAACCCGACTCTGTGTTGACTACCACCGAGCCATCGGGACTGCCCATGTCAGATGCCGTCCAGACCCAGCCCATGGGACCAGAGCCAAACCAAAGACTGTTCAAGGCGGGCTTGCTGCAGCTTTTTTCAATCAAGCCTTCCAATTCGGCTTGGGTGGGCAAACGCCAAGGCTTTGCGCCGGCAACGGTTTTGCTAGCGGTTGTCCAGTCTTGCGGCGTTACGTTGCCCGAGCAAGCAGCGCCGTCCCAATTTAGGCCATGCATACAGCGCTGCCACACCAAACCAGTTTGGCTGTCTTTGACTTCCGCGCCGTTGCTGCCGTCTATCGCTTGGTAACGGTCATCAGGACGGGTCAAGGGTGAATCGGCAAAACAAGCAGCTTGGGCAAGGTTGGTAACCAGCGCTAAAGAAAAGGCCAGCGCCAGGCAATTGAATCGAAAAGACATGAGAACTTTCAAAAGAAAAATTAAGCCAAAGCCACGCGCATCTGGTCGATGACGGCTTTGTAATCGGGTTTGCCAAAAATCGCGCTGCCCGCCACAAATGTATCGGCACCGGCGTTGGCCACTTGGCGGATGTTGTCGGGCTTGATGCCGCCATCCACTTCCAAGCGAATATCGCGGCCGCTGGCCTCGATACGCTTGCGGGCATGCTCGACCTTGCGCAGTGCCGAATCGATGAAACTTTGGCCGCCAAAACCGGGGTTGACGCTCATGATGAGGATGAGGTCGATGTCGTCGATCAGCCAATCGAGCACATCCAGCGGCTCAGCGGGGTTGAACACCACGCCGGCTTGGCAACCCGCCGCCTTGATAGCTTGCACACTGCGGTGCGCATGGGCAGAGGCGTCGGGGTGGAAGCTGATCAGGTCGGCACCGGCTTGAGCGAACAAGGCGGCCAAGGCGTCGACAGGCTGCACCATGAGGTGCACATCGATGGGCACGGCCACACCCGCTGCGGTTTTGGCATGGGGTTTCAAGGCCTGACAGACCATGGGGCCGAAGGTCAGGTTGGGCACATAGTGGTTGTCCATCACGTCAAAGTGAATCCAGTCAGCGCCAGCGGCGATGACGTTTTTCACCTCGTCGCCCAAACGGGCAAAGTCGGCGGACAAGATGGAGGGGGCGATGCGGTAGGTGGTGTTCATGGGCTCAATTATGGTGTCAGAATGCAAGTTCAGCTGATTTTCTGTCAAACCTATTTCTTATGCCAGCCTACCAACTCCGCGTCGAAGTGACACCACACTACCTACCCGAGCAATCGGCGCCTGAAAATGGCCTTTATGCCTTCGCCTATTCTGTGCTGATCCGCAACACTGGCGACATTGGTGCCCAGGTGATTTCACGCACTTGGCACATCAACGACGCCGAGGGCTTGCATGAAAAAGTCAAAGGCTTGGGCGTGGTGGGCTACCAACCCTTGCTGCAACCCGGCGAAGTATTTGAGTACACCAGCGGCACGCGGCTTCGCACACCCACCGGCACCATGCATGGCAGCTATTTTTGTGTGGCCGAGGACGGCGAAAGATTTGATGTCGATATCCCCATGTTTGTGTTGGACGCCTTAAGTGACAGCGGCAAGCGCCAAATGCATTGAACGCCATGGGCGAGTTTGACCTGATTGCCCGCTATTTCACCCGCCCGCCACGCCATGCGTCGCTGGGCGTAGGAGACGACTGCGCACTGCTTAGCTTGCAAAGCGGTATGCAACTGGCGGTGTCCAGCGATATGTTGGTGCAAGGCCGGCATTTTTTGTCCACCACCCCCGCTGCCGGTTTGGGCCACAAAGCACTGGCGGTCAACTTGAGCGACTTGGCCGCCTGTGGCGCCAAGCCTTTGGCCTTCACCTTGGCCTTGGCATTGCCTTCGATTGACGAACCGTGGTTGGCCGGTTTTTCCAAAGGTTTATGGGATTTGGCAGATGCCCATGGCTGCGAATTGATTGGCGGCGACACCACCCAAGGGCCTTTGAACATTTGCATCACGGTGTTGGGCGAGGTACCGCCTGGCGACGCCTTGCTGCGCCAGCATGCCCAAGTGGGCGACGATATTTACATCAGTGGGACAGTGGGCGATGCGCGTTTGGCCTTGGAGGTATTCAAAGGCACGGTTTCTTTAGAAGCGGCGCATTTTGAAGCGGCTCGGCTTCGCATGGACAGGCCCACACCCCGCGTCGAACTGGGTCTTGCCTTGCGCGGCGTGGCCAATGCCGCCATTGATATCAGCGACGGTTTATTGGGCGACTTGGGCCACATCTTGCAACGCTCCAAAGTGGGCGCGGTGATTGAAACCGCTTGGGTGCAAGACAGCGCCGCCATCAGTGACGCCATGCAGTCGGTGGCGTTTAATAAGCGCTTAGATTTCGCCTTGGCCGGTGGCGACGACTACGAACTGCTGTTCACCGCGTCGCCTGATCAAGCCGACGAGGTGTTGGAAGCGGGCGAGCGTTGTGGCGTGAGCATCACTTGCATTGGCCGCATCACCCCGTTGGCTGGGGTGCAAGTGCTGGACTTGCAAGGCCTTCCCCTGTCGCGCCGCTTTGCCAGCTTTGAGCATTTCGCGCATTAAGATGGCTTTCATGTCTTACGCCGCCAGTTCCCAAGCCGCCCGTTTCATGCTATCGCACCCTGCGCATTGGGTGGCCATGGGGTTTGGCTCGGGCTTGAGCCCGTGGGCGCCAGGTACGGTGGGCACGTTGTGGGCTTGGGCGTCATTTCTGTTGATGTCTTATTGGTTGGACACCACCCAACTGGCTTGGGTATTGACAGCTGCCTTGCCTTTGGGTTGGTGGGCCAGCACCGTTACTGCTGACCATATGCAAGTCAACGACCCCAGCGCCATCGTCTGGGATGAGATTGCAGCTTTTTGGTGGGTTTTGTTCATCTGGATGCCCGCAGGTTTTGGCGGGCAATTCGCTGCTTTTATTTTGTTTCGCTTGTTTGACGCCATCAAGCCTGGCCCCGTAGGCTGGGCCGATCAAGCGTTTCATGGGCAAGGTTGGCGTGGCGGTTTTGGCATCATGTTTGACGATGTGGTGGCCGCGTTTTGTACGCTTTTGACATTGGCTTTGTGGCAGGCCACCCAATGAGCCCACACCCAGACATCGCCTTCTTGGCCGAGAGTTTGCTGCGTCGCGGTTGGATGCTGAGCACCGCGGAGAGCTGCACCGGCGGCATGATTGCAGCAGCTTGCACCGACCTTGCCGGCTCCAGCCAATGGTTTGAGCGTGGTTTTGTTAGCTACAGCAACGAAGCCAAGCACGATATGTTGGGTGTGCCCAAAGCGCTGATTGAACAGCACGGCGCGGTCAGCGAGTCCGTCGCGCAAGCCATGGTGTTGGGTGCATTGAAGAAATCTCAGGCCCAAGTGGCGCTGGCCGTTACTGGCATTGCTGGCCCCACAGGCGGCAGCCCCGCCAAGCCGGTGGGAACCGTGTGTTTCGCGTGGGGACTGCCGACTGACGGAGGTCCCACGATAGGCGCTGAAACGGCTTGGGTGAAAGTGCAGACTTGCCACTTTGAGGGTGACCGCGCCGCTGTTCGCCAAGCCACGCTGACCCATGCTTTAGGGCAATTGCGGGAACTGCTGCGGCAGCGAACAACTTAAAGCTCAATCGTCAATCAGCACACGCTTAATTTTTGACGCTGCACCACTTTTGATGCTGACCTTGGACTTGGCGCAGCCAAAGTGTTTGGCCACCAAACTTACCAACTCTTCATTGGCTTTGCCGTCCACGGGCAGCGATTTGATATGTGCCAGCCAAGTGCCGTCCTCGTCTTGGCTGAGTGCACTCAGCCGCGACTGAGGTTTGACTTTGATTTGGACCACGCGACTCATGCCCCAGAGCTTAAGGCTTTAACTTTGGACAGCAGTCATAGCCAAGGTGTCCATGGCTTGCGCCAAATCAAAGTCCAAATGGGTGAGTCCACCCGCGTCATGGGTGGTCAAGCGCACAGTGACGCGGTTGTAGACATTGGTCCATTCGGGATGGTGGTTCATGCGCTCGGCCACCTCGGCCACCGCGTTCATGAACGCCATGGCTTGGGCAAAGTCCTTGAACACCCATTCAACTGCCAGTGCGTTTTCTTGCAATCGCCAAGGCGCATGGGCTTGGCGCTGCAACCGTTGGAAAGCTTCGATCGCTTGGTCCGGATTGAAAGAAGTTGTCATGCATGCTCCCATGGTGAAGCTGTCCATTGGCGGCGTACCACCACCCCCAACCGCGCCAATCGATTGGTCAACCTCAGCACCTGCTTGTCCTTACTGAGCAGCAAGGCTTGGTGAGTGGCAGCTAAATCGATGAACTTTTGGTCATCCTCGTCTTTGCAGATATAGGGCGCTTTGGGCGCAATGGCTTGGATTTTCGCCAAGCGGTCAAAGTGCGCCAACACCGCTTCGGCGCTCACACCGTCGCGGTTGCGGCGCTGGGCAATGTGCGGATAGTCCAGCACCCGCAACAGTTCTTCGCGCATAGGCACAGTCGCCAACCAGTGCAGCTTCCCCTCTTCCAAAGCATTTATAAGAGGGGGCGTAGCGGGGTCTTGGTAAACCCAGATGTCCAGCACGATGTTGGTGTCGATCACCACAGGTGATGACGTCTGTGGTGATGACGTCTGTGGTGATGAGGTCACCAAGCCCTGCGTCATGGCGCTGCAGGCTTACGCGCCGACCCTGCCATCAAATCGAAGCGAAACATGCGGCATTCGATCGGGCCGTTCCACATGGGGACACGCCGCGATTCTTTGAGGCGCATGCGACCGGGCAGCTTCAGGTCAGGCGTCAGCACCCAAGCACGCCAGCCGGCATAGTTTTTCTTCCAATGGCTGGCCAGCTGGCTGAAAAACTCGCCGCCATCTTCCACCTGCCCCACCTCGCGACCGCCGCGCGCCATGCTGGCCGCACCTGCCACACCACCGGCTTCAATGCGCTCGCCATAGGGCGGGTTCACCAGCATCAGCGCTGGACCATCACAGGGCGGCATACGCTGCAAAGCGTCACCACCGCGCAAGCTGATGGCTTTAGCCACACCGGCACGTTCGGCGTTGCGCTGCGCAAAATCGACCATGCGAAACGCCAAATCGCTGCCAAACACCGGGGCACGTGGCTCGCACTGCTGGGCGCGGGCATCATCCTGCAACTGCCGCCATACATGGGCGTCGTACATGCGCAGTTTTTCGAAACCAAAGCGCCGCTGCAAACCGGCCGCCATGCGACAGGCGATTTGCGCGGCCTCGATAACGATGGTGCCACTGCCGCAACACGGGTCGTACAGCGGCAAGCCTTGCTCCACACCCGCCACCGACGGCACGGTGGGCGGGGTCTCGCCTGGCGCTGTGAGGATGGGCATGCTCCAACCGCTGGCGGCGAGCATGGCCGCGGCCAAAGTTTCTTTCAACGGGGCGTCACCCTTGTCTTCGCGCCAGCCGCGTTTGAACAAAGGCTCGCCCGTGGTGTCCAAATACAGGGTGAGCATTTTGTCGGTCAGGTGGACATGCACACGCACATCGGGGCGCTGGGTGTCCACATCGGGGCGCACGCCCGACTTGTCGCGAAAACGATCGGCGATAGCGTCTTTCACCCGCAAGGTGGCGAAATTCAGGCTCTTCAAAGGGCTGTGCTGCGCGGTGATTTCCACCCGAAAGCTTTGCTTGGCCGTGAACCACATCTCCCAAGCCACGGCGCTCGCCGCGTTGTAAATGTCATCCTCATTGGCATAGGATTGGTGGGCGAGTTGGATCAACACCCGCATCCCTAAGCGGCTGTGCAAATTCAGCTGCATGGCGGCACGCCACGAGGCTTGCAACTGCACACCACCGCGCAAGGTTTGTATATCGCTGGCGGACAAGCCCGTGATCTGCGCCACTTCATAAGCCAAAAAACTTTCCACCCCAGCAGCGCAGGGCACGAACAATTGCAAGGAATTCACAGGGCTTTACGCAGGTTGGTGGGTGCTATGCGCAAGGCTTCGCGGTATTTGGCGACGGTGCGGCGGGCGCAGTCGATGCCTTGTTCTTTCAGCATATCCGAGAGTTGGTTGTCGGACAGCGGCTTTTTCGGGTTTTCGCTGGCAATGAGTTGCTTGATGAGCGCACGTACTGCGGTGCTGGACGCATTGTTGCCGCTGTCGGTGCCAAGGCCTGAGCCGAAAAAGTATTTCAACTCGTAAGTGCCGTAAGGCGTGTGCATGTACTTGGCGGTGGTGACACGACTGATGGTGGACTCGTGCAAGCCCAGTTCCTCAGCTATCTCGCGTAGCACCATCGGCTTCATCGCCAACTCACCATGAATAAAGAAGCTTTTTTGCCGCTGGGTGATGGCGTTGCTCACCCGCAAGATAGTGTCAAAACGCTGTTGGATGTTTTTGATCATCCAGCGGGCTTCTTGCAAACGCTGCTGCAAACCGGCGTGGCCATCGCCCTTGCCGCCCTTCAAAGCGTTGGCATAAATGTCATTCACCTTCAGGCGCGGCATCACCTCGGGGTTGAGCATGGCGCGAAATTGCGGTGTGCCTTGCTTGTCCACGCCGTGCGGCAGGATCAACACATCCGGAATGATGATGTTGCGCTCAACGTCGATGAAGCGCCTGCCGGGCTTGGGTTCCAAGCGTGCAATCAGCGCCATGGCCAGTTTCACCTGAGCTTCCGTGTCATTCACCGCCAAGGCCAAACGCTTGAAGTCCCGCTTGGCCAGCAACTCCAGCGGTTGTTTGCAAATCGCCAAGGCACACGCACGTAGCTCGGCACGCTCTGGGGTATCGGCGCGGATGACTTGCAATTGCAAACGCAAACATTCGCCCAAATCGCGTGCGCCCACGCCGGTGGGCTCCAAGCTTTGCAAAAGACTTAAAGCCACCTGGAACCGGTGTACCAACTCTTCGCATTGCTCTAGATCGTCGCCTGCCAGACTTTCGGCCAAGGCTTGGAAGCTGTCTTCCAAATAGCCATCGTCGTTCAGGGATTCAATGAGGAAACGCAAAGCCGCGCGGTCGGTGTCGTCCAGTCGCAGAGACAAAGCTTGGCGGTGCAAAAACGCGGTCAGCGACTCTTGGTTGCGTGCCAACTCGGTGGCTTGCGCTTTTTCATCATCATCATTGCTGCTGTTGTTACGCGCAGGTGCATCGCCGCCCCACTCGCTGTCGTCAGGTGAAAACTCCACGCTGCCGTCCCCATCCCAGCTCTCGGCGACACCTTCTGCATCGACCGGCGCGGTGGTCTCACTGGCGGTTTCCACACGCACTTCGCTGACACGGTCCATCGGGCCGTCCCAGCTGTCGGGCTCCGCCTCGGAGCTGGCCGCTTGGCTGTTTTCTTGCTCGAGTCCAAAGTCTTCACGCGGCGCCAAGTCTTCCATTTCTTTTTCCAGAAACGGGTTGTCGTCCAGCATTTGATCGATCTCTTGGCTCAACTCCAAGGTAGAGAGTTGCAACAAGCGAATGGACTGCTGCAGCTGGGGCGTGAGCGCCAGATGCTGGGATACGCGAAGTGACAGGCCTTGCTTCATAAGCTGTGCCTTGCCCTCACATGCGGAAGTTTTCGCCCAGGTACACCCGCCGTACCTCTGGGTTGTTGACGATTTCTTCTGGAGACCCCTCGGCCAGCACACGGCCTTCGCTGATGATGCTGGCGTGGTCACAAATACCCAGGGTTTCTCGCACATTGTGGTCGGTGATGAGTACCCCAATGCCCTTGGCTTTCAAAAAGCCAATGATGCGTTGGATCTCCAGCACCGCGATCGGGTCAATGCCCGCGAAAGGCTCGTCCAACAAAATAAAGCGCGGCTGGGTCGCCAATGCCCGGGCAATTTCCACGCGGCGACGCTCGCCACCCGAAAGGGAAGGTGCGGGTGAATCACGCAAATGCTCGATGCGCAGCTCTTGCAACAAACCATTCAAGCGGGTTTCAATGGTGTTTTTGTCCAAGGGCTTGCCAAAGCTATCGACTTGCAGCTCCAACACCGCGCGTACGTTGTCGGCCACATTGAGCTTGCGAAAAATCGAGGCCTCTTGGGGCAAATAGCTCAAGCCCATGCGGGCGCGGCGGTGAATCGGTAAGTCCTCAACAGACTGGCCATCGATGGTGATGGTTCCCGCATCTGCTCGCAACAAGCCCACAATCATGTAAAAAGAGGTGGTTTTGCCTGCGCCATTGGGGCCGAGCAAACCGACCACCTCACCTTTGGCCACCGAAATAGACACATCGTGCACCACGGTGCGGCTGATATAGGACTTTTGCAGATGCTGCGCCACCAACCGGCTGATGGGGGCAGGCGTGGAATTCACTTGCCTGCCTCTTCTTTTTTGCGCGGGGTGAGTACCGCGCGTACCCGCCCAGACGATTCAGCGCTGGGCTTGCCACCAGCGCTCTTGCCGTCCACCGTGAATTGGTCGGTCAAGTTTTCATAAACAATGCGCTGTCCGGTAATGTCGTCGTTCAATACGGTGCCACGGTAGCGGCGAATTTGGGCGCGGTTGATGAGGGTGACGCGGTCGGCACGGCTGTCGTACTCGATACGCTCGCCCTCGCCTTCCATCCATTCGTCCATTCCTTCACGCTTTTGTCGGTAAAAGGCTTTTTTGCCAGGTTCGGCGATCAACAAGCCGTATTGGTAACCCTCGGGGTCTTGCAGCACTTCCAAGCGAGCACCACGCAAAATCAAGGTGCCCTTGGTGGCGACAACTTTGCCAGTGAAGATGCTGAGTTGTTTGAGTTCGTCGTGGTCTAGGTTATCCGCCTCGATGTTCATGGGCTTGCCACGGTCGGCTTTTTCCGCCCATGCAAGCGTGGGCGCCTGCAAAGCCGCAGCGACACAACACAAATAAAGAAATTTTTTCAAGGCACGAAAATTGCTGATGGACGAATGGCTTGCATTGTAGGGGCAGAATCGCCGTCGTTTTCAACGACCTTTACGAACCTCGCCGAGCAAGAAATCCACCACTTGCAAAGCCCGCTCCATGCTGCCGGCCAAAGAGCCATCGACATAAAACCGCCCAGCCACGCCCAGCGCAGGGACACCTTCGACCTTGAACTGCTCTTGCAACTGCGCTGCGCGGCGGGCCTTGCCGATCACGGTAAAGGAGTTGTACAAATCGGTGAACTGTTTTTTAGGAATGCCGTTTTTCTCAGCCCAACCCAGCAAAGGCTCCAAGGTGGTGAGGGTTTGGCGTTCGGTATGGATGGCCGCAAACATCTTGCCTTGCAACTCTTCGACTTTGCCCAAGGCTTCCAGCACGTAGTAGGCGCGTTGCTGTGGTTCAAATTCGGCGCGAAAGCGCACCGGTACCCTCTTCACTTCGACGTCCTTAGGTAGTTTTTTGCTCCAAGCACTGAGCGTGGGCTCAAAGGAATTGCAATGCGGACAGTTGTACCAAAAGAACTCCAGCACCTCGATACGGCCTTTGACCGTTTCGGTGGGCACGGCTTGGCTGAGTTTGAGGTAATCGGTGCCCTCTTTAAAGCCAGTCTGTGCCACGGCTGGGGCAAAAGGCATTGAAGAAAGTGCGCCCAAGGTCAGGGCTGAAAAAGTGCGGCGTTGCATGGTGGTGGGCCTCTTGAAAAAAAAGATCAGCGTTGAACCCGCATCAGCGCGGATTCAAATTTGGTGGCTTTGAGTTTGGCTTGGGCATCTTCGGCCTCGGTTTTGGTCTCGAAAGGTCCTAAACGTACCCGGTAGACGATTTTGCCGTTTTGTTCGCGTTCGGATATTTTGGGGTCAAAGCCCCCCAAAGCCAACTTGGCACGCTGTGTTTGCGCGTCCTCGCTGCCGTTGAAAGCGCCGACTTGCACGAAATAATAAAAAGCGTCGACGCCTTGGGTTTTGCTCAGCGCCAAATCACCCAAGGGGTCTGCAGAACTGGACTCAGCAGGCTGCGGCGGTGTGGGCGGTGTAGCAGGGCTGAGCGGCACTTTGTCAGATGCAGGCGCATTGGCGGCGGGTGGTTTGCCATACAGCGGGGCGTTGGGGTCCCAGTCTTTGTTCTTTTTTTGCTCGGCCGCGTCTTGTTCGGCATTGCGGCTCAAGCCTTTGTTCAAAAAGGGAATGGGCACCTTGGTGACGTAAATCGCCACAATCAAGGCCACGCTCAAACCCACCACCAAGCCCAAAATAAAGCCCAGAACCGTGTTGCCGCGTTGTCGAGAAAAAGAATGCATGCTTGACCTTTACATCCGGGTAGGCGCTGACACGCCCAAAACCGCTAAACCATTGTGCAAAACCTGCGCAACAGCCGCCACCAGCGCCACCCGCGCTTGGCGCACCAAGGGCTCGTCGACCAGTATGCGCTCGGCATCGTAATAGCTGTGGTAAGCCGAGGCTAACTCACGCAGGTAAAAACTCACATCATGCGGGGCAAAATCGGTACAGGCTTGTTGCAACATGTCTGGATAACGCGCCAGCACCCTTAAAAGTGACAGCGCGGCCGGTGAATCTAAAGCCGCCAAATCGACATCGGCCAAATCCGCAGACGTCAAACCACTGGATTCACCCCAAGTTGCCAGCACGGAACAAATCCGTGCATGGGCATATTGCACATAAAACACCGGGTTGTCGTTGTTTTGCGCCAGCGCCAAGTCCACATCAAAAACATATTCCGTATCAGGCTTGCGGCTGAGCAAAAAGAAGCGAACCGCGTCTTTGCTGGTCCATTCGATCAAATCGCGCAAGGTCACATAAGAGCCTGCACGCTTGGAAATCTTCACTTCCTCACCGCCACGCATGACCCGCACCATGGTGTGCAGCACATAGTCGGGGTAGCCTTGGGGAATGGCCAAACCCTGTTGTTGTGAAGCGGCTTGCAAACCGGCACGTACGCGGGCAATCGTGCCGTGGTGGTCGGTGCCTTGGATGTTGATGACCTTGGTGAAACCACGCTCCCATTTGGCCAAGTGGTAAGCCACATCAGGCACAAAATAGGTGTAGCTGCCGTCGGACTTGCGCATCACGCGGTCTTTGTCGTCGCCAAAATCGGTAGAGCGCAACCACAGTGCGCCATCTGCTTCATAGGTGTGGCCTGAGGCGTTCAATGACGCCACCGCTTGTTCGACGCGTCCATCGGTGTACAAACTGGACTCTAAATAATAGTGGTCAAACTTCACCTGAAAGGCTTGTAAGTCCAAGTCTTGTTCGCGGCGCAAATAGGCCACTGCAAAATCACGAATATTGTTTAAATCGTCAACATTGCCATTGGCGGTGAAGCTGCGGTCGTCCGCTGACACGGTTTTCTTGTCTAAAAAATCGAGGGCGATATCGGCGATGTAGTCACCGTTGTAAGCGTTTTCGGGCCAAGCCGCGTCACCTGGTTTGAGACCCTTGGCACGGCATTGGGTAGAAATGGCCAAGGTATGGATTTGCACACCGGCGTCGTTGTAATAGAACTCGCGGTGCACCGACCAGCCTTGGGTGGCGAACAAATTGCAAATCGCGTCGCCCAAAGCGGCTTGGCGGCCATGGCCCACATGCAAAGGACCCGTGGGGTTGGCTGACACAAACTCCACCAACAAACGTTTGTCATGCGCGGTTTGTCGGCCAAAGCCCGCCGCTTGGCGCAAGACTTCTCGCACCACTTGGTGCTGGGCATCTGGGGTTAAGCGGATATTGATGAAACCTGGGCCTGCAATCTCAATGGCATGTACCCAGCGCTTGGCCGCATCCGAGTCCAGCAAAGACTGGCGCAAAGTCTCAGCCACTTCACGGGGGTTGCGCTTTAAGGTCTTGGCCAATTGCATGGCGGCGGTGACTGCCCAGTCGCCGTGTGCCGCGACTTTGGGGTGCTCTAGCACCGCCTTGGCTGACGCACCCGGCATGAGGGCTTCCAAAGACTGGGCCAAAGCCAGTTGCAAATCATGTTGAACCAAAAGCATTCAGCCATTCTACGAGGCGGGACTGCCTGAAATTTGTGTGCGGCCTTTCTCTACAATGGCTACACAGCCTTTGATGGCTTTTTGTTTTTTATCGGCTTTTTTCACTACACAAACAATGACTGCTCGCACCTCTGTATACCGACTCCAAGTAGCCACCCCGCTTTACCAATTCATAGACCAACAGGTTTTGCCCGGCACAGGTGTGACCAGTGTCAACTTCTGGCGCGGCTTTGATGCCATCGTCGCTGACCTGGCCCCGAAAAACCTGGCCCTGCTGGCCGAACGGGACCGCCTGCAAACCGAGCTTGACGCTTGGCACCAAGCCCACCCCGGCCCCATCGCTGATATGAAAGCCTACCAAGGGTTCTTGACCCAGATCGGCTACTTGGTGCCCGTTCCCGCCAAATTCAAAGCCACCACCGCCAATGTCGACGCCGAGTTGGCGGTGCAAGCCGGCCCCCAATTGGTGGTGCCCATCTTGAACGCCCGCTACGCCTTGAACGCCGCCAATGCGCGTTGGGGCTCGCTGTACGACGCGCTGTACGGCACCGATGTCATTTCTGAAGCTGATGGCTGCGCCAAAGGCCCGGGCTATAACGAGAAGCGCGGCGCCAAGGTCATTGAATACGCCCGCTATGTGCTGGACCGCACCGCGCCGCTGAAACAGGGCTCGCACATAGACTCCACCGGCTACGCCGTGGTCAAAGGCGCTTTGGTCGTCACCCTCCAAGGCGGCAAAACATCGCCCTTGGCCGACCCCAAGCAATTCGTCGGTTACCAAGGCGACGCGGCACATCCCTCCTCGGTTTTGCTGGTCCACAACGGCCTGCATTTGGATATCCAAATCAACGCCAAGCACCCCATTGGTGCCACCGACCCTGCAGGTGTGTGTGACTTGGTGGTTGAAGCCGCTTTGTCCACCATCCTCGACTTGGAAGATTCCGTGGCCGCGGTGGACGCCGAGGACAAACTCTTGGCCTACAGCAACTGGCTGGGCATTTTGAAGGGCACGCTCACCGAGGACGTCAGCAAGGGCGGCACCACCTTCAAGCGTGGCTTGAATGCCGACCGCGTCTACCACGCGCCCAAGGGCAACAGCGAGGTGAAACTGCATGGCCGCTCGCTGCTGTTTGTGCGCAACGTGGGCCACTTGATGACCAACCCGGCCATCCTCTACACCGGCGCCAACGGGCAAACACATGAAATCCCCGAGGGCATCATGGACGCCATGGTCACCACCGCCATCGCCATGCACGACTTGCAAGGGCATGGCGCCAACGGCATTCGCAACTCCCGCACCGGCTCGGTCTACATCGTCAAACCCAAAATGCACGGGCCCGCCGAAGTGGCTTTTGCCTCCGAGTTGTTTGGCCGAGTGGAGCAAGTCTTGGGCTTGCCAGGCAGCACGGTGAAACTGGGCATCATGGATGAAGAGCGCCGCACCAGCGTCAACTTGAAAGCCTGTATCGCTGCGGCATCGAGCCGCGTGGCTTTCATCAACACTGGCTTTTTGGATCGCACTGGCGACGAGATGCACACCGCCATGCTGGCAGGTCCCATGCTGCGCAAGGGCGATATGAAAAGCAGCGCCTGGATTGCCGCTTACGAGCGCAACAACGTGTTGGTGGGTTTGTCCTGCGGATTGCGTGGCAAGGCGCAAATTGGCAAAGGCATGTGGGCCATGCCCGACCTGATGAAAGCCATGATGGAACAAAAAATCGGCCACCCCAAGGCCGGTGCCAACACCGCTTGGGTGCCCAGCCCGACAGGCGCCACGCTGCACGCCATGCATTACCACCAGGTCTTGGTGAGCGATGTGCAAAAAGAACTGGAAAAAATCGACGCCGACAAGCAGCGCGACAGTTTGCTCAAAGACCTGTTGACCGTCCCCGTGGTGGCCAAGGCCGACTGGAATGCGGCCGACAAGCAGCAAGAGCTGGACAACAACGTGCAAGGCATCTTGGGCTATGTGGTGCGTTGGGTGGACCAAGGCGTGGGCTGCTCCAAGGTGCCCGACATCCACAATGTGGGCCTGATGGAAGACCGCGCCACGTTGCGCATTTCCAGCCAACACATCGCCAACTGGTTGCACCATGGTGTGGTCAGCGAATCCGAGGTGCGTGCCACCTTTGAGCGCATGGCCGCGGTGGTGGACCAACAAAACGCCCACGACCCGCTGTACCAAAAAATGGCCAGCCACTTTGACACCTCCAAGGCCTACCAAGCGGCTTGCGATTTGGTGTTCAAGGGCAAAGCCCAACCCAGTGGTTACACCGAGCCGCTGCTGCATGCTTGGCGCTTGAAGGTGAAGGCGGCTTAAAACGTCATCGCGAGGAGCGAAGCGACGTGGCGATCTATCGGCTGCGCAGCAACTGCGGTATGGATTGCTTGTAGCGATTCACCCGCCCCCACCAATGGGAAAACGAGGGGCTGCGCTCGGTTTGCCGCTGCCACAACCTAGGGGCCGCATGGCGCACCCAGTTAATGTTGGGCCAATCGGGCAAACACGCGTGGTCCCACACATGCACGCTTTGGGCACTGGCAAACATCGCCGTCAAACGCTCGTCCGACTCGAACCAACAATGCGAAGCCACATCGTTCATGCCTTTGCCCACAAACCGCCAGCGAGCCTCGCTCCATGGGTGCTGCTCGGTCCAGCCTTGCCAACATGCAGCGATACGGACCACCTCCGAGGGTAATTCATGCGGAATTTTGTCGGTAATGGCCCATGGGTGAATCCACCAAACATCACGCCCGAGCAGTTTTTCACCCGCCAAGCCGCTGGCCACCAATCCAGCGACAGCTGGCGGCTGAACATGCAATAGGGGCTCTTCCACCGGCGCAAATTTTGATAGTGACTGGGTAAAAGTGGCGCGACTGCGGGCGATCATGTCAATGATGTCCATCGCTTTATCGATCACAGTTTCAGGGCTGTGCCACAACTCAGGGGCGTAGAAGGCGACGTTGTCGGCATTGAATAAATACGGTTTATGGCTGCCAGTGCCGGATACCCATTGCCAACTGAGGTGGTTGCTTGCGATGTCGCCATCGATCAAATGGCTGTACATCCAGTCAGCACCCACGCGCCAGTGCACCTTGCGCATATGGACCAAGTAGCTTGCCAACCATAGCCTGGCATGGTTGTGCAAATAACCGCTGAAATACAGTTGCCGAACCGCTTGATCGATCACAGGCACACCGGTCGCACCTCGGCGCACATCGTCAGGCAACACCTTTACATAAGCATCGTCTGGCAACACCCCTTCATGAAGGTTTTGCAAGATACCGTCGCCCAAAGCGTCCTGTACATGCTGAAAATATTCACGCCATGCCAACTCGAACATGAACTTGTGCTGCACGCCTATGCGATGCGCTTTGTACACATGCTGCGCCACTTGCGGCACATTCAACAAACCATGGGTCAGGTAAGGCGACAACAGCGTCACCGCGCCGTTGAGGTGGTTGCGGGATTGGGCGTATTCAAAGGGGCGAATAGAGGCTAACCGCGCCTGAGTCGCATGTGCGTAAGGTTCAAATAACTGCTGATCTAAAAACAATTTCATGGGGTTGATGCCAGCACAGAAGCAAGGGGAGATCGCAGTCCTAGCTCCAAAGCATCCATGAACATTGCAGCCACATCAAACCCTGTTTGATCGGTGATTTCACGAAAACACGTGGGACTGGTGACATTGACCTCGGTGAGGCTGTCGCCAATGATGTCCAAGCCCACCAGCAGCAAGCCCCGCGCCGCCAAGGTCGGGCCGATGGCAAGGGCAATTTCGCGGTCGCGGTCGGTCAAGGGCTGTGCCACGCCCTTGCCACCGGCAGCCAAATTGCCACGCACCTCGTTGCCTTGGGGAATACGGGCCAAGGCGTAGGGCACGGGCTGGCCTCCAATCACCAACACCCGCTTGTCCCCTTGGGCAATATCGGGTACAAATTTTTGCACCATGACGCTGGTGGCACCTTCTTGGTTAAGCGTTTCTATGATGCTGCCCAAATTCAGGCCGTCTGCCCGCACCCGAAAAATGCCCATGCCACCCATGCCGTCCAAGGGCTTCAAAATAATGTCTTGGTGCTGGGCATGAAAAGCACGAATCGCTTCAGACTGGCGCGTCACCAAAGTAGGGGTGGTCCACTCGGCAAATTCCATCAGGGCGAGTTTTTCGGGGTGCTCGCGCAAGGCGCTGGGGCGGTTAAATACTTTGGCGCCCTCACGCTCGGCTTGGCTGAGCAAGTGGGTGGCGTAAAAGTATTCACTGTCAAACGGCGGGTCTTTGCGCATGAGCACCGCGTCCATCTCGCACAAAGCTTTGGCGCTGGTCTCTTCGATGCGGTACCAGCCGTCTGCATGGTCTTTCAGTTGCAAGCGCTGCATGACTGCGCTGACACGTCCACCACGCTGCCACTGCAAGTCGGGTGTGCCGCAAACCCACACTGCATGGCCACGCTGTTGGGCTTGGCGCATCATGGCCAAGCTGCTGTCTTTGTCGAGATTGAACCCATCCAAAGGGTCGGTAATAAACAATAAGTTCATACACCCAAGGTTACCAGCACCGGCAGGCCAGAACGGCCCGGCGGCGTATTAAATTTCGATCTTGCTGCCCATCTCTACCACCGAGTTGCTGGGCAGGTTTAAAAAGTCAGCCGCGGCACTGGCGTTGAGGTACATCTGGGCAAACAGTTTTTCCCGCCACTGCGACATGCCGCCGCCCACGGTGGGCACGATGCTGTCACGCGAGAGGAAGAAGCTGGTGCTCATGGGGTTGATATTGCCCAACTGCCCTTTGAGCAAGGACAAGGCACCTGGCACATCGGGGTCATCTTTGAAGCCATAGTGGATCATCACCTGCCAACACTGGTGTCCCATATCGGTGAGTTCTATGCGTTTGTCGTTGGATATCCAAGGCACCTCATGGCTGCGCACCGAGACAAACAAATTCTGGGCATGCAAGACCTTGTTGTGCTTCAAGTTGTGTAACAAGGCGTTGGGCACGATGCCGTCTTCCGAGGTGAGGAAGACGGCCGTACCTTCCACGCGGGTGGGTGGCGCGATGAACAATGCATCTAGAAATGAAGGCAAATCAATGGCCTCATCGCGGGTCTTGTGGTGGAGCAAAGCGCGGCCGTCGCGCCAGGTAAGCATCAGCAACAAAATCATGCCACCAATGAACAACGGGAACCAGCCGCCGTTGGCCAGTTTGAGCATATTGGAGCTCCAAAACGCCAAGTCCACCACAAAGAACGCCGAGGTGACGCTGATGCACAGCCACAGCGGGTACTTCCATGCATAGCGAATAACAAAGAAGGTCAAGATGGTGGTGATCAACATATCGGTACACACCGCAATGCCGTAAGCCGCCGCCAAATTGCTGGAGGTTTTGAACATCACCACCGCCAACACAATGAACACAAACAAACCCCAGTTCACAAAAGGCATGTAAATCTGTCCGGTATGTTTTTCGCTGGTATGTTGAATTTGCAGCCTAGGCAAAAAGCCCAGCTGAATCACTTGCTTGGTGACGCTGAAGGCACCGGTGATCAGCGCTTGCGAGGCGATGACGGTGGCCGCTGTTGCCAAGATCACCAGAGGAATCAGCGCCCAATCGGGGGCCATGTTGTAGAACGGGTTTTTCACCGCCTCGGGTTCGTTCAGCAGCAAAGCGCCTTGGCCAAAATAGTTCAGGGTCAGGCATGGCATCACGATGCCAAACCAAGCCAGGCGAATCGGTTTTTTACCGAAATGCCCCATGTCGGCATACAAGGCTTCGCCGCCCGTCACACACAACACCACCGCGCCCAAAATCAAAAAAGTGGTGCCAGGCTGTTCCCACATGAACTTCACTGCGTAGTAGGGACTGATGGCCCACAAAATCGTTGGATTGCTGGCGATGTGGTAAACGCCCAAAGCTGCAATAGCGATAAACCAAACCGTGGTGATGGGGCCAAAAAACTTGCCAATGCCAGCAGTACCCCGCTTTTGCACAGCAAACAAACACAGCAAAATAAGCAGGGTCAAGGGGATAACATAGCCCTTGAAGTCGGGTGAGATAACCTCCAAACCCTCCACCGCCGACAAAACGGAAATGGCCGGTGTGATGACACCATCGCCATAAAACAAGCAGGTGCCAAAAATGCCCACCACCAACAAAATGTTGCGTAACCGTGGCTTGTGGCGAACCGAGGAAGAGGCCAGCGCCAGCATGGCCACCAGACCACCCTCGCCGTTGTTGTCGGCTCGCAGCACCAACATGACATATTTCAGCGAAACGATGAATGTCAGCGTCCAAAAAAAGATGGACAAAATACCCATCACATTGTCAGGCGTGAATTCCACATGGCCTGAGCCAAAGACCTCTTTGATGGAATAAAGAACACTGGTGCCTATGTCACCGTAAACGACCCCAATAGCACCCAAGGTCAAACTGGCAAGTGAAGATTTGTGTGAATCAACGACGGAACCGCTCATCAGCCTATGAAGCGGCTGATCGCCTCTCCACCCATAAATAACATCCGAGAAGTTTACCTATTTTGCAGTGCAGCATAGGTATTATTTTTTATTCGTACACCTCTGCATTGGGGTCGGTTTGCTCCAATTCATAGCTTGCAGCCAACATGGCCAATCGGGCAATCACGCCATACATATAAAAACGGTTGGGCACACTCGCGCCGGGCTTCATGCCGGGTTGGGGCGTGTGGGCGCTTTGCTCAAACGCCAAGGGCACAAAGCTCGATCCAGGGGCATTCAGGTTTTCGTCGACGCCACGCTCGGCATGAACACGGTAAAAACCGCCCACCACATAGCGGTCCATCATGTAGACCACGGGCTCGGCCACCGCATCATTGATGCGCTCGTTGGTCAGCACACCTTCTTGGATGATGACTTGGTTGACCTCTTGGCCGTCTTTGACCACGCTCATTTTGTTGCGGGTTTTGCGGTTCAAGGCCTCCAAATCGGCCACACTGCGCACCGTCATGATGCCCATGCCATAAGTGCCGTTGTCCGCTTTGACGATCACAAACGGCTTTTCGTGGATACCAAATTCTTTGTATTTACGACGGATTTTGGTCAGCAACATGTCGACATTGGTAGTCAGGCACTCCATGCCCGTGCCCTCGGCAAAGTTGACCTCGCCGCATTGGGTAAACATGGGATTGATCAGCCAAGGGTCTATGCCCAGCAACTTGCCAAAGCGCTTGGACACTTCTTCGTAGTTCGCGAAATGCTGACTTTTGCGCCGCACACACCAACCCGCGTGCAGTGGCGGCAGCAGGTATTGCTCGTGCAAGTCTTCCAAGATGCCGGGAATGCCGGCGCTTAGATCGTTGTTCAGCAAAATCGTGCAAGGGTCGAAGTCTTTCAGGCCCAGACGGGTTTTGCTGCGGATGACCGGTTCCAAGGTGACCGAGTCGCCATTGGGCAGCTCAATGACGGTGTCTTCTTTGATCTCGGGATTGATGGAGCCAATACGCACATTCAAACCCGCCATGTTGAAGATGCGGGCGAGTTGCGCCACATTGCTCAGGTAAAAGGTGTTGCGTGTGTGGTTCTCGGGAATCAGCAAGAGGTTGCGGGCTTCGGGGCAAATTTTCTCAATCGCCGCCATGGCCGCTTGCACCGCCAAGGGCAGCATCTCGGGCGTGAGGTTGTTCCAGCCGCCGGGGTAGAGGTTGGTGTCCACCGGGGCGAGCTTGAAACCGGCGTTGCGAATGTCCACCGAGCTGTAGAAAGGCGGTGTGTGCTCCATCCATTCCATGCGAAACCAGCGCTCGATGGCGGGCATGGAGTCGAGGATGCGCTGCTCGAGTTCGTTAATAGGGCCGGTCAGCGCAGTAATGAGATGTGGAACCATGGGGTCGCTTGAAAAGAGTGAGAGAGGTAAGTGGGGGTGATTCTGACAGCTTCAAGCGTCAGGAGCTTCTCAGCCTCAAGCCCGCACTTCCCCCGCCCCCAACACCACATACTTCAACGATGTGAGGCCCTCAATGCCCACCGGGCCACGGGCGTGGAACTTGTCGGTGGAAATGCCGATCTCAGCACCCAAGCCGTACTCAAAACCATCGGCGAAACGGGTGCTGGCGTTGACGATGACGCTGGCCGAGTCCACCTCGCGCATGAAGCGCTGGCTGTGCACATGGTTGAGCGTCAGGATGGCGTCGGTGTGGTGGCTGCTGTAGTGGTTGATGTGGGCGATGGCCGCGTCCAAGCCGTCCACCACCTTGATGCTGATGATGGGCGCCAAATATTCCTCGAACCAATCTTGCTCGCTGGCGTCTTTCAGCACCGCGCCTTTCACGCCTTGCAACAAGGCTTTGCTCTCGGGGCAGCATCGCATCTCCACGCCCTTGTTGGCAAACACCTGGCCTATGCGCGGCATAAACGCCGCCGCCACACCGCGTGCCACCAGCAAACTTTCTGTGGCGTTGCAAGGGCTGTACTTTTGGGTTTTGGCGTTGTCCACCACGGTGAGCGCCATGTCGAGGTCACAGGGGTCGTCCACATAAGTGTGGCAGTTGCCGTCCAAATGTTTGATGACCGGCACCTTGGCGTCTTGGCTGATGCGTTCGATCAAGCCCTTGCCGCCGCGCGGGATGACCACATCCACATAGGCGGGCATGGTGATGAGTTCACCCACCGCAGCACGGTCGGTGGTGGGCACGAGTTGCACCGCATCGGTGGGCAAACCGGCCTCGGCCAAGGCTTGTTGCACCAGCGCAGCCAAGGCTTTGTTGGAGTCGATGGCCTCAGAGCCACCGCGCAAGATGCAAGCGTTGCCACTCTTGATGGCGAGTGACGCCGCCTCAATGGTGACGTTGGGGCGGCTCTCGTAAATCATGCCAAACACGCCAATGGGCACCCGCATTTGGCCCACGCGGATGCCGCTGGGCTGCTGGCTCATGCCGCTGATGCTGCCAATGATGTCGGGCATGGATGCCAACTGCTCACAACCCACGGCGCAGGTTTCCAGAGTTTTAGGCGAAAGCTTGAGGCGATCGACCATGGGCTCGGCCAAACCGGCGGCTTGAGCGCGGCTCAGGTCTTTGGCGTTATCGGTTTGCAAAGCAGCGGTGTGTTCGCGCAGCAGCCGCGCCAACACCCGCAAAGCATGGGCTTTTTGCGCCGCCGTGGCCCGCGCCATGCCCGCGGCCGCGCAACGCGCTTGCAGGCCCAAGGTGCGCATGAGTTCGGGGATGGTGG
>CAMCWS010000033.1 GCA_945882755.1 Bordetella parapertussis
TTGGTCTGGCTGCTGAATTTAGGCTCGGGTACTTTCACCGACAACACGCAGCACAAACCTTCGCGCATGTCGTCACCGGTCACCTCAACCTTGGCTTTTTTGGCCAACTCGTGTTCTTCAATGTATTTGTTGATCACCCGCGTCATCGCCGCGCGCAAGCCGGTCAGGTGGGTGCCGCCATCGCGCTGCGGGATGTTGTTGGTGAAGCACAGCACGCTCTCGTTGTAGCTCTCGTTCCATTGCATCGCCACTTCCACACCAATGTGGGTGCCTGGGATGCCACCATAGGTTTCTGCGGGGCGCTCGCCCTCGGCATAAAACGCATTAGGGTGCAAAACTTTTTTACCTGCGTTGATGAACTGTACAAAACCCGCCACGCCACCGGCGCCCGAGTAGTCGTCGTTTTTGCCCGTGCGCTCGTCCATCAAACGGATACGCACACCATTGTTCAAATAGCTGAGTTCGCGCAAACGCTTGCTCAAAATCTCGTAATGGAACTCATGGTTTTGGATAAAGATGTCGGTGTCGGGCAAAAAATGCACCTCGGTACCGCGTTTGTCGGTGTCGCCGGTGATGCGCATGGGAGATACCTCCACGCCATCGACCATTTCCAGCAAACGGTTTTGCACAAAGCCTTTGGCAAACTCAATGGTGTGCACCTTGCCTTCGCGGCGCACCACCAAACGCAACCATTTGGACAAGGCGTTCACACAGGACACACCCACGCCGTGCAAACCACCAGACACCTTGTAGCTGTTTTGGTTGAACTTACCACCCGCATGTAGCTCGGTGAGCGCAATTTCTGAAGCACTGCGCTTGGGCTCATGCTTGTCGTCCATCTTCACGCCGGTAGGGATGCCGCGGCCGTTGTCGGTCACGCTGATGGAGTTATCAGAGTGGATGGTGACCACGATGTCATCGCAATGACCGGCCAAGGCCTCGTCAATTGAGTTGTCCACCACCTCAAATACCAAATGGTGCAAGCCGGTGCCGTCGGACGTGTCGCCGATGTACATGCCAGGACGCTTGCGAACGGCCTCCAAACCTTCCAAAATTTGGATGGAACTTTCACCATAGGATTGATCTCCCATGGCTTGCTCAGGCTTTGCGCCTTCTTCTGGTAATTCTTGTGAGGGATTCATAACTCAATTCACTGTGCAAACAGCACAAAAGGGGTAACGCATTAAATACGCATGGGCATGACAACGTACTTGAAATTGGGGTTTTCAGCCATGGTGACCAAAACAGAGCTGTTGGAATCAGCCAGGTCCATGCGGACCATGTCTTGGGACATATTGGTCAGTACATCAATCAAGTACGTGACGTTAAAACCAATTTCGATGCTGTCACCGTTGTAATCAATTTCAAGTTCATCAACCGCTTCTTCTTGCTCAGCGTTACTGGCCGCAACACGCAACAGACCGGTTTCAAGGTTAATGCGAACACCTTTGAATTTATCGCTGGTCAAAATCGCGGTTCGTTGCAGCGTATTGAGCAAAGACACACGGCCGAGCGTCACTGAATTTTTATGGTTCTTAGGAATGACGCGGTTGTAATCGGGGAATTTTCCTTCAACCAACTTCGTCACGAATTCCTTGCCTTCAAATTTAAACTTGGCTTGGTTGTTGGCAAATTGCATATCGATCATGCCTTCTTTGTCGCTGAGCAAACGCAACAATTCCAACACCGTCTTGCGCGGCAAAATCACCTCTTGTTTAGGTACTTCCACCTCCAATGTTGCCGACGTGTAAGCCAAGCGATGGCCATCGGTAGCCACCAAACTGAGCTGTTTACCTTCAGCCACAAACAAAATACCGTTGAGGTAATAACGGATATCGTGAACCGCCATGGCAAAAGACACCTGATGTAAAAGCTCTTTCAAGGTCTTTTGCGGAATACTGAACATCGGCCCAAAGCTGGGTGACTCCTGCACCAAAGGGAAGTCTTCAGCAGGCAATGTTTGCAAAGTGAATCGACTCTTGCCGCTTTTGAGGATCAACTTGCTTTGCTGCGACTCAAGGCTGACCGTTTGGTCACTGGGCATGGAACGCAAAATGTCCATGAGTTTTCGCGCACCAACGGTGGTTGTGAAATTGGCGTTATCACCTCCCAAATCAGCTTCGGTACGAATTTGGATTTCCAAATCACTGCTGGTGAGCTGAACCGATTGCGGTGTTTTTTGAATCATCACATTGGCCAAAATCGGCAAGGTGTGACGCCTTTCAACAATACCCACTACCGATTGCAAAGCAGCAACAATGTTTTCTTGACTCGCCTTCAAAACAATCATGTCATCCTCTTCTTTAATTTCTTTATATTTCAATAGTGGTAGTAGATAAGGGCCATCAACTTCTGTGGAAAAACGTATTTTCCACTTTTATTTCAACAACTTGATGACCAGAAAACCATGTGTGAAACCGGTACCAAAGGTGCATCACCAAAAGGGATAACTTTTGGAAATCGCCATGCCCTGTGGATAACCCATGGGTTATGCGGAAACTGTGCACAGGGTTTGCAGGGTAAGCCAATGGTTTTATCCTTTGAGTGTTTGTTCAAGTACATGCAGTTGCTGATTGAGGTCACTCAGCGTTTGCCGTTCCGCAGAAATTTTGCGAACTGCGTGCAAAACCGTGGTGTGGTCTCGGCCCCCAAACAACTCACCAATTTCCGGCAGGCTTTTTTGGGTCAATTCTTTGGCGAGATACATGGCAATTTGTCGTGGTCTGGCAATCGAGGCTGGGCGCTTCTTGGAATACATGTCCGCGACTTTGATTTTGTAATAGTCTGCAACGGTTTTTTGGATATTTTCAACCGAAATTTGGCGGTTTTGGATGGACAGCAAGTCACGCAGTGCGTCTCTGGCGAGTTGAATAGAAACTTCTTTTTGGTTAAAGCGCGAATACGCCAGTATTTTACGCAACGCACCTTCTAACTCGCGAACATTGGAGCGAACATTCTTTGCCACAAAAAATGCGACTTCTTCAGGCATTTCAGCACCTTCGTTGCGTGCCTTGGCAATCAAAATAGCCACTCGCATTTCCAACTCGGGAGGTTCAATCGCAACCGTTAAACCGGAGTCAAAACGTGAAACCAGGCGCTCGTGAATGTCTGTCAAGCCTTTGGGATAGGTGTCACTTGTCATCACGATGTGAGATTTTTTGGTAAGCAAGGCCTCAAAAGCGTTGAAAAACTCCTCTTGCGTGCGGTCTTTATTGGCAAAAAACTGGACATCATCGATCAGCAGCAAATCCAGCGAGTGGTAGTACTGTTTGAACTCATCAAAGGTTTTGCGTTGATAGGCCTTGACCACATCAGAGACAAATTGCTCGGCATGTATGTACAAAACCTTGGCGTCTGGACGGTTGACCAGCAATTGGTTACCTACGGCGTGCATCAAATGGGTTTTGCCCAAACCCACACCGCCATAAATAAACAAGGGGTTGTAAAGCTGACCGGGCACATTGGCCACATGCATCGCCGCGGCACGGGCCATGCGGTTGGCCGTGCCTTCAACCAAATTGTCAAAGCACAGACTGGTGTTGATGCGGTTTTTGAATGACTGCAAACCCGTATCAGCTGCAGTGCCTGCAGAGGGCGAAAGGTCTTCTGGCTCACTCAGAATGCGCGTCACCATAGGCCGCACAGGGGCTTCTTTGGGGGCCAATAAAAAATCGATCTGTATGGCCTGCCCATAGAGTTGTTGTAGCAGTGCTGCTAAACGGCCAGCATATTGCGCTCGAATCCAGTCAAGCTTGAAACGGTTCGCCACTTCGATATGAATACGAGAAAAATCCTCAGAAAGAGAGGCGTTCAGGGGCTTTATCCATGTGTTGAACTGCTGTTCGGGTAATTCTTGCGCCAATTGCTCTACACAGGCTTGCCACAAAGCCTGTCCTGCATCAGGACTTGGCGTGGTCGTACCATGGGTAGGGGGGGTATTGTTCAAAGCATGACCATTCTGTGGATAAGCTTTATTTTAAGGGCGTCTGAGGCTGGTTTATCAAAAATTTATCCACAGAACCTCAAAAAAACTATTTGGGATACCCCTTACTTCAAGCTTTGCATGAAGAAAGCTTGGTGATGACCTCTATTTGAGGGATAATCTTAGGTTCCCCATATGCATTTGGCTAGTTCACATGAAACGCACATACCAACCTTCTAAAACACGTCGCGCTCGCACCCATGGCTTTTTGGTGCGCATGAAAACCCGCGGAGGACGCGCTGTTATCAATGCTCGTCGCGCCAAAGGTCGCAAACGCTTGGCTGTTTAAGCGACTGCATTTAGGCTTTAGAGCCACTTGCCTTGCCACGTGGACAAACTGACCCTGCGCGCAGACTTTGATGCAGTCATGGCTGCGGGTGTCGTCGCTCGGACTTCGCATTTCGCATTGCACCAACAATCCCAGACGGCGACGAGTCGCATTGGCGCAGTTGTGCCCAAACGATGGGCGCGTAAAGCGGTCACACGAAATTTGATTAAACGACAAATATATGCTTTGGTTCGTGAGCCGTGGACAACAAACCTGCCCTGGGCTGACCGTGTCATCCGCTTGCGAAAAACGTTTGATAACAAACTCTTCATCAGCGCTAGCTCCGAAAACCTGCGCCGAGCCATCAGGTCTGAACTGCATCAGCTGATGGATCAGTTGATGAGAACGGGTGTTGCACCATGATCCAAAAGCTGCTCATTCTCTTGGTCAAGGGCTATCGCTTCATTCTCAGCCCTTGGCTTGGCTCGTCCTGTCGCTTCACACCAACTTGTTCAGCGTATGCCTTAGAAGCTCTAGAAATCCACGGCGCAGCAAAAGGTAGTTACCTGACCTTGCGCCGTTTAAGCCGTTGCCATCCGTGGTGCGCGGGAGGACACGATGTTGTGCCTCAGCCGCTAAGGACCAAAACCCCCTCTTCATCCACATCGCCTTCGATTGCAGACACACCATGAACGATATTCGCCGCACCATTCTTTGGGTTGTTTTTGGGTTTTCTTTGGTGATGCTGTGGGATCAATGGCAATTGCATAACGGCAACAAACCTACCTTTTTTCCAACAGCAACACCACCAGTTGTTGCCGCGGATTCATCACAAACAAACGACCCACCCAATCCAGTTAGCCAAACTGTCGCCTCTTTACCCTTAGATAGCGCACCAGATGCAAACCAAGCTAAAGCCGAAATAATCGAAGTAAAGACCAATTTATTAAATCTGCGTTTTGACACGCAGGGTGCAAGTTTGATTTATGCGGAGTTGCTCAAACACAAAGACGTTCTGCGACCTGACAGCAATGTCACCTTGTTCGATAACTCCAAAGAACGTGTTTATTTAGCGCAAACCGGTTTGGTGGGCGGACCCGCCGGAGTAAGCTGGCCCACCCACAAAAGCCTCATGCGCTTGACCAGCCCCAGCAGCTTTAAGGATGGTGAAGACAGCTTGGTCTTGCGATTCGAGTCCGAAACACTCGGTGGCGTCAAGCTCATCAAAAGCTATACCGTTCATAAAAACAGTTATGTGCTTTCTGTTCAACATGAAATACTGAACCTGTCAGGTGAAACCATTTCACCTCAAATCTATGTTCAGTTGGTAAGAGATGGCAACAAACTTGAGGGTGAGTCAGCTTTTTATTCAACCTTCACCGGCCCTGCGGTCTTCACCAACAGCAAAAAATACCAAAAAATTGAGTTCTCCGATATTGAGAAGAACAAAGCTGAATTTGAAAAAAAATCGGACTTAGGCTTTGTGGCGATGGTGCAGCATTACTTTGCGTCAGCTTGGTTAATGGACGATGCACAAACGCGTGATTTGTATGCGCGCAAGATTGACACGAACTTGTACTCGGTGGGCATGGTTGCACCTTTACCTGCTTTGGCCAATGAGAGTAAACAAATCCACCAAACACGTTTGTTTGTGGGTCCTCAGGAAGAAAAACTGTTAGAGGGCTTGTACCCGGGGCTGGAGTTGGTCAAAGACTACGGTTGGCTCACCATACTGGCCAAGCCCCTTTACTGGTTACTAGATGAGTTGTACAGCTATATTGGCAATTGGGGGTGGTCTATTGTTGCTTTGGTGGTGGTTTTGAAAATCGCCTTTTTCTGGCTCAATTCTCAGGCTTACAAAAGCATGGGGAAAATGAAAGCCATCAACCCCAAGATCATGGAAATGCGGGAGCGTTTGAAAGACAACCCACAGCAAATGCAAATGGAAATGATGAAAATTTACCGCGAGGAGAAAGTCAACCCATTAGGGGGTTGCTTGCCTATTGCGGTGCAAATCCCCTTCTTCATTGCCCTGTACTGGGTGCTGTTGTCTTCGGTTGAAATGCGCAATGCACCGTGGGTCGGATGGGTGCAAGACTTGGCAGCACCTGATCCTTGGTTTATCTTGCCGTTACTGATGACCTTGACTTCACTTTTGCAAACTTGGTTGAATCCTACGCCGCCAGACCCGATTCAAGCCAAGCTGATGTGGATGATGCCTTTGGCCTTTAGCGTCATGTTTTTCTTCTTCCCTTCAGGCCTGGTCTTGTATTGGTTGTCAAACAATATTTTGTCTATCGCCCAGCAATGGATGATCAATAAGCAGCTTGGCGTTCTTCATTGAATGAGTGCGCACAAGCGGCTCCACTTGACTTAACACATGCTTAGCGAACGCGATGCGCCTATCATCGCGGTGGCCACGCCACCTGGCAAAGGCGCGGTCGGCATCGTGCGCATCAGTGGCAAAGACCTGCGTACTTTTGCCGACGCTTTGTGTCGACAAAACTTAGAGCCCAGGCGTGCCTATTTAACGGCTATTCTTGATGAACATGGGCAAACCGTAGACCAGGTTTTGGCGCTGTTTTTCCCCGCGCCTCACAGCTACACCGGTGAAGATGTTTTAGAGCTGCAAGGCCACGGAGGCCCCGTCGTCTTGTCCATGTTGGTAGAACATTGCTTGGCTTTTGCCCGCAGGCAAAACGGCGGTCTAGCAGGCTTGCGGCTGGCCCAGCCAGGGGAATTTACGCAACGTGCTTACCTCAATCAAAAAATGGACTTAGCCCAAGCCGAGGCGGTATCGGATGTGATTGACGCCCAAACCCAGGCGGCAGTTCGAGGCGCAGGTCGCTCTCTGGTGGGCGCTTTCTCTAAACAAGTTGAAAAACTGCAAGAACAGTTACTGCGGTTGCGTATGTTGGTGGAAGCCAGTTTGGATTTTCCGGAAGAGGACATCGACTTTGTGACCCAAGCTGATGTCGCCGGACAACTGCGGGCCATGCAGGAAGAAACCCGTTTGTTGTGCGTGAAAACACGCCAAGGCGCTTTGTTGCGAGACGGCATGAAATTGGTGATTGCTGGCCAACCCAATGCGGGAAAAAGCTCTTTGCTCAACGCCTTGACCGGACAAGACACGGCGATTGTCACGCCCGTGGCCGGCACCACCCGCGATGTCTTGACACAAACCATTTCGATAGAAGGGGTGCCGATACATGTGGTGGATACCGCCGGTTTGCGGGACACGCAAAGTGTTGACGAGGTGGAAAAAATAGGCATCGAGCGGGCATGGGCACAGGTGAAAGACGCCGATGTACTGCTGCTGTTACACGACTTGAGCCGCGGCACTGATGCGGCGTATAAAGCACGTCAAACAGCATTGACCGAGCAGATACTGCAGCAAAAAAACAGCCATAGCCCGTTGCTGCATGTGTTCAATAAAACAGACTTGGTGACAGCCGTTCATGAATCTATAGGGCAGCAAGCCGAGATGTGTATTTCTGCCAAGACTGGCCAAGGTCTGCAAGAGCTACGTGTCAGTTTGCTGCAAAGCGTGGGGTGGCAAGCTGAGCATCAAGAAGGTGTGTTTTCTGCGCGGCAAAGACATGTGAATGCCTTGGAGCAAGTTCACTTACACACAGCACAAGCCCTTGGCGTACTGCAAACACCCAGCCCCGCATTGGACTTGTTGGCAGAGGAGTTGCGTTGTGCCCAGCAACAGCTCTCTTGCCTCACAGGTGCGATGAGTGCGGATGATCTGCTGGGCGAAATCTTTTCGCGTTTTTGCATAGGCAAATAGCCCACCGCATAATCACCACCATGAACGACGTTTCTACCGAACAAGACCACAAAATGCTGGACCTCGCAGCACAAGTGCTGACAACCGAGGCACAAGCGCTGCTGGCCATGCGGTCCAGGCTGGGGCCAGACTTCATTGCCGCGGTGAACGCCATCTTGGTCGTCAAAGGTCGGGTGGTTGTCATGGGCATGGGCAAAAGCGGGCACATAGGCAGAAAAATTGCAGCGACCTTGGCGTCAACGGGGACGCCAGCTTTTTTTGTGCACCCTGCTGAAGCCAGCCATGGCGACTTAGGCATGGTTACCAAAGAAGACGTGGTTTTGGCTTTGTCCAACAGCGGCGAGAGCCAAGAGTTGTCCGCCATATTGCCCATCATCAAGCGACAAGGCATTGTGCTTATTGCGATGACTGGCAACGCTCAATCTACTTTGGCACAGCACGCTTTGATCGTTCTAGACAGTGCGGTTGAAAAAGAAGCCTGTCCGATGAATCTGGCACCCACCGCCAGCACCACCGCGCAGCTGGCCTTGGGCGACGCCTTGGCGGTTGCAGTACTCGATGCGCGAGGATTCAAGTCAAGCGATTTCGCTTTGTCGCACCCAGGGGGCAGCCTGGGCAGAAGGCTGCTCACCCATGTCGCTGATGTCATGCGAAGTGGCGCAGATGTTCCCCAAGTGCTACCCCATACAAGTTTTCCCGATTTGATGCGTGAGATGAGTCAAAAAGGATTGGGCATTTCGGCGGTGGTCGATGAAGAACGCAAAATTTTGGGCATATTTACCGATGGAGATTTGCGCCGCCTGATAGAAAAGGGTGTCGATGTGCTGCCCTTAAAGGCCCAAGAGGTCATGAAACCCCAGCCAAGCACCATCCACCAAGACGCATTGGCGGCAGAAGCCGCGCAGTTGATGGAGCAGTTGCGCATTACTTCCTTGTTAGTGGTCGATCAAGACAACCGCTTGTGTGGCGCCCTCAACAGCAATGACTTAATGCGAGCCAAGGTGATTTGATGGCCATCAACCTCAACCCACCACCCGCCCTGTTGGAAAGAGCGAAAGCCATCAAGTTGTTGATGCTCGATGTAGATGGCGTTTTGACCGAGGGTGGCTTGCATTACAGCGACCAAGGTGAGCAAACCAAAACCTTCAACACCCTCGATGGGCATGGTCTGAAACTGTTGCAAGCGCATGGCATCAGTGTGGCCATCATTTCTGGCCGCGATGGCTTGGCTTTAAGGCGGCGTTTATCCGACTTAGGGGTACAGCATGTGTTTGCAGGTGTGCATGACAAGAAAATCGCCGCGCAAGAACTGTTGTCAACCATGGGGCTTGAATGGTCGCAAGCGGCAGCCATGGGTGACGATTGGCCCGACTTGGCCATGCTGCTGCCTGCAGGTTTTTCCGCCGCACCACCCGGCGCGCACACCGAAGTTCTGTCACGCGTCGATTGGGTGACTTTGCGCCCCGCCGGTCACGGCGCGGTGCGCGATGTGTGCGATCTGTTGTTGCGTGCCAGCGGTGTGTATGCATCTGCTTTGCAAGAAGCACTTAAATGAACAGCTTGCCCAGACTTCCCAAGCTAGTCCCAGTGTCGGGCTGGCGCAACCGGTTAGAAACGCTTGTGGCTTTTTTGCCTATGGTTTTACTGGCCATTCTTTTGTGGGGCAGTGTGTGGCTGGTGCGCAATGCACCGAAAGCCGTGTCGGGGCCGGTTGTGGCAAAAACCTCGCATGAGCCAGATTACTTTGCCAATAACTTCACTTTGAAAACGTATTCCTTGCAAGGCGAGTTGAAGTCTTTTTTGCAAGGAACGTCATCCCTGCATTTTCCCGACACACTTACAAATTTAATTGAACAACCGGTGGTGCACTCGATTTCCCGCTCAGGGCGTCTGACAACAGCGGTTGCAAAGCGGTCTTTGTCTAACGAAGACGGGTCAGAAATACAGTTGATCGGCCAAGCGGTGGTGCACAAACAAGGCTTGGCAACACAAGATCCAGCCATGACGCTGCGAAGCGAGTTCATTCACTTTTTTGCCAACACCGACAGTCTGGTCACCTATGCGCCGGTAAAAATTGAAAGAGGAGAGAACCGATTTCAAGGCAATGGTTTGAAGGCCGATAACCTTAACCAGCGGTTTTTACTCCAGGGCCAAGTAAAGGTGTTGTTGGTACCTGCCAAGCGCCCATAAAAAAAGGGCTTGGAAATCTCCAAGCCCCAAAGTTTTCAGCCTCAAGCGGGTAAATTAATACTCGTTGCGTCCTGAAGAACCATTGTTTTGACGCGCACCGCCGCCGCCATAAGGGCTGCGGAAATTGCCCTCATTGCCGCCAGAAGAACCTTCACGACGACCGCCGCCACCGTAGCCGCCGCCACCTTCACGACGACCGCCACCGCCGCCGTAGCCGCCACCGCCATCTCGACCACCGCCGCCATAGCCACCACCGCCGCCTTCGCGACCGCCGCCACCATAACCGCCACCGCCGCCGCCGCCATAACCACCGCCGCCACTGCGGGGAGGACGAGGCTCCATGGGGCGAGCTTCGTTCACAACCAAGCTACGACCGCCAAGGGGTTGACCATTCATGCCGTTAATGGCTGCTTGGGCTTCGGCATCGCTGCCCATTTCAACAAAGCCAAAGCCTTTGGAGCGGCCTGTATCGCGCTCCATCATGACTTTAGCGCTGGTGACAGTGCCAAATTGACCAAAGGATTGTTCCAAGTCGCCATCGCGCACGGAATATGGCAGATTGCCGACGTAAAGTTTGTTGCCCATTCAGGGACTCCATAAAAACATATAAAAAAGCGACGGAGTCCCGATTGCACCTGTCCACGAAAGTCAAGAAGCGAAACTAACCTATCACCCGCAAGCTGCGTACGCACCCAAGTGCTTTACCCAGTCAGAACCATTATGAGACAAAAATCATGAAGAAAACCAAGTGTTTATCCTCAATTTGCAAGTTTAAAGGTCAAAAAACCACAAAAACTACCAACTGACCTCGCGGTCCGGGCTGGAGTTGATTTTGTGAATGCTCAAATCAGCGCCCTCAAACTCCTCTTCTTGGCTTAAGCGCAAGCCCATGGTTACTTTCAAGAGGCCATACAAAAGGAAAGAAGTAAGAACGGCCCAAGCAACGCCTGAAAGCGTGCCTATTAACTGCGCCAAAACATTCACGCCGCCCAAACCGCCAAGGGCTGGAAGGCCAAAAACACCAGCTGCAATGCCGCCCCAAGTACCGCAAATACCGTGCAAAGGCCAGACACCCAAAACATCGTCAATCTTCCAGCGGTTTTGCGTCAAAGTGAACATGGCCACAAACAAAGCACCGGCAACGCCACCCACCACCAAAGCACCAAGGGGGTGCATAAGGTCTGAGCCGGCACAAACCGCCACCAAGCCCGCCAATGGCCCGTTGTGAACAAATCCCGGGTCATTTTTGCCAAGCCATAAAGCGGCCAAGGTGCCGCCCACCATGGCCATGAGACTGTTGACCGCAACCAAGCCTGAAATTTTGTCTACCGTTTGTGCGCTCATGACATTGAAGCCAAACCAGCCGACGCACAACACCCAAGCACCTAGCGCCAAAAACGGAATACTTGAAGGAGGGTGGGCAGAAATCGCACCATCTTTTTTGTAACGGTTGCTGCGGGCGCCCAGCAATAGCACCGCAGGCAAGGCAATCCACCCGCCTACAGCATGGACCACCACGGAACCAGCGAAATCATGGAACTCATGACCTGTCAGTGCTTTGAGCCAAGCTTGCAAGCCAAAATGCTGGTTCCAAACAATGCCTTCATAAAAAGGATAAATAAACCCCACGATAACGGCAGTTGCAATCAATTGAGGGTAGAAGCGAGCACGTTCAGCAATTCCGCCAGAGACAATCGCGGGAATGGCCGCTGCAAAGGTGAGCAGGAAGAAAAACTTCACCAATTCATAGCCATTGCGTTGAGCCAACACATCGGCACCGACGAAAAAAGTGGTGCCGTAAGCGACGCTGTAACCCACCGCAAAGTAAACCACGGTGGAAATACTGAAGTCCACCAAAATCTTTACCAAGGCATTGACCTGGTTTTTTTTGCGTACAGTGCCAAGTTCTAAAAAAGCAAAACCAGCATGCATGGCCAAAACCATGATGGCGCCAAGCAGAATGAACAAGGCGTCAATGCCCTGTTTGGGTGCATCCATGATATCTCCAGGGGAATTGTGGGCTAAATTGGTGCGAAAAGAAGTTGCAAAAGAGATTTGCACCAAAACAAAGCAAAATTCACACCATGGCGTCTGTATTTCGGGCTTGAGGCGCTTGACTGGAAAGCAATTGGAAAATCAAGGCCGTCAATTGATCACGGTTAAAGGGCTTCAAAAGCAAACCGGATAAACCGGCTTTGTAAAAAGCCTCCAAGTCTTGGGGATTCACGTTCGCCGTGAGGCCGATCAGGGGCGGCTTGGATGGGAAGTCAGAGAGGGACAGACGCTGGGCCGTTTGAATGCCATCCAAGTTGGGCATCACCATGTCTAAAAAAACCAAGTCGAAGCTGTGTTCTTCAATCAAGCGAAGAGCCGCAAAACCATCTTCGCCTTCCTCAATAGTTGCATCGGGCCACTGGCTAAGCAAGATTTGACGCAAAACCAATCGGTTCACCGCATGGTCATCCACGATCAAAAAGCGCAGCTTAGAAAACCCCGCCAATGGGGTCAAAGCAAGCGTCACATCAGGCGCAGGGGGTGCTTCAACCGCAGGCAGATGCAGAGAAAACCAAAACTCAGAGCCCCGACCCAGCTCACTCTTAAACTGTAATTCTCCACCCAGCAAATGGACCAAGCGCTGAGAAATCATCAGGCCCAGTCCGCTGCCACCAAACCGGGCTTGAATACTGGGATTGGCTTGGGAGAAACTGGAAAACAAACGCTGTTGTTCTTCCTCGGCTATACCAATGCCGGTATCGCTCACTCTGAACTCAAACCAGTCATCGGGCAAGGCGCTGATAGTTAGCAGCACGTCGCCCGCTGCGGTGAACTTGATGGCGTTACCCAGCAAATTGACCAAGACTTGGGTAAGCCGGTGGCTGTCGGTTTCAGCCCAAGCTGGCAGGTTGGGCGGCAAATCACAGCTGTAACAAATAGAGTTTTCAACGCGAGGCATGAAAAGGCCAAAAGCAGAGCCAATGGTTTGGTACAAATCTGCGGGAGCAATGCGAGCGCGAAGCTGACCAGACTTGAATTGGGTGTAGTCCAGCACATCGTTGATGACGGTCAAAAGATGATCGGCGGATTGACGTGTGTGATCCAACACCATCAACGCTCGCGGTTTATCCCGAACCACAGACAGCAACAGACTGTTAAAGCCCATGATGGCGTTCATGGGGGTACGAAGCTCATGGCTGACAGAACCAATGAAACTTTCTCGCATTTGCAGTGTTTGAGAAAGCTCTTTCTCTGTATTTTTCAACTCGGCTTGCGTGTTTTCCAGATCGACAAAAGCTTGCTCGTATTGAGAGTGGTAAAAAAGCAATATCGCAATGATGATGACGAAGCTGAAAGAATAGTCAATCAATGAGGCTAAGGTGTTTTGTGAATCCAGTCCCAACACCGGTCCGACACCCCACCAATCGAAAGCATAAGCTTGGATGTAATGAACACCAACGTCAATCAAAAGCCAAATAAAGGCAGCCAAGCGGCCAACAATAAAGTAATTTGCCACGATCAGGACTGAAAACCACATCAAACAACTGGCATAAACGCCACCTGAATACCAAGCGATCACAAACAATTGAACAGCCGCCAAGACAGAGGCGCATTGGCAAGTCAAATACAGTGACAAGCCTCCCCAAAAAACCCATAAAAGCAGAAACCAAAAAGCCAATAAAACAAAAGAAAGCGTTTGTACCGCAGACACAGGCGTTGCGAGCGAAATAAAAAGGGAAGCTAAAAGGCCTGAACACAAGATGATGAAAGCGAACAAGCGATCTTGAGGCAAGCGGGCGAAAGCTGGAAAAGCTCTCTGAAAATGCTGGAAATACATATCAGCGCTCATTGGAAGGCTTGCCTAAATATTTTTGTAAAGCCAAAGACACGGCAGCAGGGTCGATAGGCTTGGATAAGACGGCGTCCATGCCAACATCCAAACAAGCTTGGGTTTCAGACGCCAAGCTGTGCGCGGTCAAACCAACAACAAAAGGCTTGTGACGCAGAGATGAGAATGAAGGCGACAACAGCTGCCGCGTTGTCTCTAAACCATCCATATGGGGCATCACCACATCCATCAACACCAAAGCAAAGGCCGTGCTGGTGCAGGCTTGCAAAGCGTTGGCGCCGCTGTCAGCCGTGTGGATGATGCAATGCGGCCACAAATTCTTTAAGAGAATTTCAACCACCAACAAATTGACTGGGGTATCGTCGACCACCAAAACTGACAGGGGAAAAGAACTTTCACTAACAAAGAGGGCATCAAAGCCATAAGCAGCCTTAGCGGCACGCAGCGGCAAATCAAACCAAAAAAGCGTGCCACCTTCATCGGGTGAACTCAAACCCATACGGCCTCCCAGCAGGCTGATCAATCTGTCACTAAGAGACAAGCCCAAACCAGCGCCACCGTACATGCGCTGCACACCTTCACTGGCCAGGGAAAAACGGTTGAAGATAGCCTGGTTAATAGCGGGATCAATACCTAAACCGGTGTCCTGAACCTCGATGCGAACCATGTCGCCTGCAACCAAGCAACGCAGATCAACAGAGCCTTGTGGGGTGAATTTCACTGCGTTGTCGAGCAAATGATTAACGACTTGCTCAAAACGCGCCCTGTCGCCCTCCAGAAAGTCGGGAAGAGCTGGGTCTAAACATAAGTTCAATGACAAACCCTTGTCCTTAGCGCGTGGCGCAAACTTAGATTGACAAGCCAGCAAAGCCTCTTTCAGAGAAAAGCTAGATGTCTGCAAAACCAAACGACCTGCTTCCAGTTGCGAAATGTCCAATATGTCATTCACGACACGCAGCAGTTGCTCAGTGGCTTTTCGTATATGAACAGCAATAGCCGCTTGTTCCGCTTCCTCCGCTAGTTCGGATACTAAAACACTGTTCAAGCCCAAAATAGCGTTCATGGGTGTGCGTAGTTCATGGCCAACGGCTGCAATGAAATCATCTCGGTGTGCTTGCGCAGCGCGCAAGGCATCATGGGTTTCTAGCAGGTCCGCGTTGCGGGCGGCCAAATCACGCAGCTTTGCATTTCGCATCCAGTCATACAAAGCAATGGCCAAAACCAAAAAAAATATCACATTGAGCTTAGACAAAATACCCATCTCGAGTGAAAAATTCTCTGGGGACACAAGACTGCTGCTAACGTTGAATGAAACAGCAGCGAAATGAAACAAGTTGAGCAACACAATCAACAGCAGCCAAATAATTGACCAGCGCACACCTAACAACATCAACGCAGCAACAGGAATGACAGGCATCCATGCAATATTGGGAGAGTTCACGCCACCCGTATTGAAGACCACCAAGCTAAGCATAGAAGCTGAAAACAACACCATGACATGGGACGAGAAGTTGACCGCATTCAAAAAGAAAACAACCAAAAATAGCCCTGAAAAAATGAAAAAAGCATAAAAATTCAAAACCAAGGTGTCGTCAACATGGGGGACCAGAAAAACCAAAGCAGAATTAAGAGCACCACATGCACAGGCGAACAACAATAAGCCGCGGCGGCTAAAGCCCGGCCATGCTTGCAATCGAATGGCTTGTAAATCAAGCCAATGGCGTGCGACGGCAAAGCTCTTAGAGAAAATCATGTCGAAATACAAACTCTGAAGCTGGAGAGGTCAGAAGAAGAAGATCAGGGGCGCAGGTAAAGCTTGGTTATACTTTAAATGCGCCGATTTGCCACAGCTTGCGGGCGCTTTAACAAGTTCAGCTAAAGACGTACGCCCACAGCTGCCGTTTTTGGCCATGTCGGGTCATTGATGTCATTTTTTGCTACACCTCAATCATTGTTGTTTGAACAGCCCCTGCCGTTGAAGGGGGGTGGTGAGCTGCACCCATACCAGTTGACCTACGAGACCTATGGCCAACTCAACGCCCAGCGCAGCAACGCGGTATTGGTGTGTCATGCATTGAACGCCTCGCACCATGTGGCAGGAAGCTATAAAGGGCAAGCAAAAAGCGAAGGCTGGTGGGACAACATGATTGGCCCAGGTAAGCCGGTAGACACGAACCGGTTTTTTGTGATTGGTGTAAACAATTTGGGTTCGTGTTTTGGCTCCACGGGGCCGATGCATCTCAATCCAGCCACAGGCCGAATTTACGGAGCCGATTTTCCGGTGGTGACGGTAGAAGACTGGGTCAACTCACAAGCCAGGCTGCTTGACCATTTGGGCATTGATCAGCTGGCGGCTGTGATGGGTGGCAGCTTAGGTGGAATGCAGGCTTTGAGTTGGAGTTTGCAATACCCCGAACGCGTCAGGCACGCGGTGGTGATTGCAAGCGCCCCCAATTTGAACGCAGAAAACATTGCATTCAATGAAGTTGCGCGTCGTGCCATCACCACGGACCCCGACTTTCACAGCGGTCATTTTTATGCCCATGGGGTGGTCCCCAAGCGGGGCTTGCGCATCGCCCGAATGCTGGGCCACATCACCTACCTCAGTGACGATGTGATGAACACCAAATTCGGCCGCATGTTGCAAACGGGCGAATCTTTCAAATACAGCACCCAAGAGATAGAGTTTCAAATCGAAAGCTATTTACGCTACCAAGGCGACAAGTTCAGCGAGTACTTCGACGCCAACACCTATTTGCTGATCACTCGTGCTTTGGATTATTTTGATCCAGCAAGCGCCTTCAAGGGCCAACTCACACAAGCCCTGGCGCAAGCCAGCGCTCAGTTTTTGTTGGTCAGCTTCACCACCGACTGGCGTTTTGCTCCCGCCCGTAGCCGTGAAATGGTGCAAGCCTTGGTGGCCAATAAGCGCCAAGTCAGTTACGCCGAAATTGATGCTCCCCATGGCCACGACGCTTTTTTATTGGACGACCCGCGCTACGTATCTCTGGTGCGAGCATATTTCGACCGCATCAACTCAGGGGCAGACGCATGAACCTCGTACTGCGCGACGCCATACAGCGCATGGTGCCCTATGGCAGCAGAGTACTAGACCTTGGCTGTGGCGATGGTGCCTTGTTGGCATTCCTGCAGCAGCACCATGGTTGTTCGGGCTATGGTGTGGAAATAAATGACGCCAATGTGCTGGCCTGTGTCAAGCAAGGGGTGAACGTGATTCAGCTCAACCTAGACCAAGGCTTGGCCATGTTTGGTGACCAAAGTTTTGATGTGGTGCTGCAAATAGACACACTGCAACATCTGCGCAATGCGCAAACCATGTTGCAAGAAACCGTGCGTGTGGGTCGTTTGGGCATTGTCACCTTCCCCAACTTTGCCCATTGGCCCAACCGATTAAGTGTTTTGCAAGGCTATATGCCGGTGACGCGCAAATTGCCCTACCAGTGGTATGACACACCCAATATCCGGGTTGCAACTTTTGCAGATTTTTTGGCATTGGCGAAAAACACACAGTTGCACATCAAGGATGCCTTTGGTTTGCAAGACGATGGCGAGGTGCGGTGGTGGCCCAATGCCAGAGCAGCAACCGCTGTGTTCAAATTAGCCGCTCCCACTCTTTAAGTCTCCATGTCCTCAATTGCCGACCAAGCGGCCCAAAAACCCCAGGTCACCATGCTCGATCAGGGCGAGCAAACCCTGGCCTTTTATGCTTGGCCTAACGCACCTGAAAACGCACGTGCGGCTATTTTGCTGCTGCATGGATTGGGTGAACACATGGGTCGTTACGGACATGTTGCCAGTGCTTTGCAGGCGGCAGGCTATGCGGTTTTTGGTTATGACCACCATGGCCATGGTTTGTCCAGTGGCTTGCGCGGCAACTTGCTCTCCCCATCCCAGCTGCTAGACGATGTGCGCTTTGTCATCGAACATGTGCGTACCCTGACGCCCGCACCCATGGTGCTGCTAGGCCACAGCATGGGCGGCTTGATTGCTGCACGCGCGGTGGCTAACGCTTTGCCGCACATCGATGCCTTGGTGATGAGTTCACCCGCATTGGGCGCACAAACCAACCTCATCCAAAAAATACTGCTGGCAACCTTGCCCAAAGTGTTTCCGCATATCCGGGTTGACAATGGTGTGAAATCCGCATGGGTCGCCCGTGACGCAAAGGTGGTTCGGGCTTATTTGGAAGACCCCTTGGTGCATCGCCAAATTTCAGCAGGATTGGCAGCATGGATACTGAAAGAAGGCACCCAAACTGTGGCGCAGGCAAGTGCATGGTCCACGCCTACTTTGCTGCTTTATGCCGGTCAAGACCAGTTGGTGTTGCCGCAAGCGAGTGCCGAATTTGCGCGTTTAGCTCCCGCACAGGTGGTTCAGTCGCATTGCTTTAATGTGATGTACCACGAAATTTTCAATGACCCAGAAAAAGCGTTGGTGCTGACCAAGCTGTTGGCGTGGTTAGACAACCGCTACGCCCATTAAATCCAGCGTGACAGCACCGCCAGTGGAGCGGTTTCGGCGCGCAACACCCGTGCGCCCAGACTGACGGCAACAAACCCTCTATCAAGCGCTTGTGCTTCTTCGTCGAGGCTCAAGCCCCCTTCGGGACCACTGAGCAAAAGCACCCGTCTAACTTCAGGACTCGCATTTAAAGGCCTTGACGCTGCCGACAAGGACAGCATCCAGTGGGCTTGTGTTTCATCGTGGGCAAAGGTGTTGAACCACTCAGACCAGCTTTGCGGTACATCGATTTGAGGCAGGGTGTTACGGCCCGACTGCGCGCAAGCTGCTTGAGCAATCCCTTGCCAGTGCAACTGGCGCTTAAGCGCTCTTTCGGCATTCAGCCGCAGCACCCCATGGGCCGTCATCAAGGGTGTGATGCGCGCAACACCCAGTTCGGTGGCTTTTTCCACCAACCAATCCATGCGCTCATTGGCTGGCATCCCTATCACCACCTGGCTGTAGACAGCGCTTTCGCGCTCCAGTGCCTGATGGCTGTCTATGCGTGCAGCAACCGTGTGCCGCCCCATTTGCAAGATGCAGGCTGTGTACTCACCACCGCGGCCGTCAAACAAAGTGATGGTCGCGCCAGGCTGCAGGCGCAAGACTTGTATGTGCCGGCTGGTGTCAGCAGGTAAATCCAAAGACAAGCCAGCATGCAAAGGGTGTGAGCAGAAAAAGCGTGGCACTTCGCCTATACCCGTCCATAAGCAAAACCGCTGACCGCTTGGTGGTCTTCAATGTCGTCAATCAAGCGTAAAAGAGGGCTTAGTTCTCGGTAGCGACTGCAAGTGGCGCGGATATAGGCAATGAAGCGTGGCGTATCCGCCAAATATTTGGGTTTGCCATCGCGCAGGGTCAACCGAGCAAAAATGCCGGCTACCTTCAAATGCCTTTGCAAACCCATCCATTCCACCGCACGGTAGAAAGCGCCAAAATCGCTGTGCCAACCGTCGTGGTCGAGCATCCCAAGAGCGCGAGCCCTCTCCCAGTAGCGAACGGTTATGTCTAGACAAAAATCTTCTTCCCAACTGATGAAGGCGTCTCGCATCAGGCTGGCAATGTCGTAGGTAATCGGGCCATAGACCGCGTCTTGGAAGTCAAGAACGCCCAAGCGCGGTTCTTTGGGGTCCCAGGGCATCATCAGGTTGCGTGGCATAAAGTCGCGGTGCACAAACACCATGGGAGCCGCCAAGTTATGTGTCACCAGCAGGGAGAAGCTGTTCTGAAGCGCTTGCGCTTGGGCCGTATCCAAGGTTTTGCCACGGTGTTGAGCGATATACCAGTCAGGGAACAGTTGCAGCTCACGTTGCAGCAACGCCGCGTCATACGGGGGCAAGACATCTGGGCGGGAGGCTTGCTGCCAGGTTAACAGGGCATCCAGCGCCCTGCCAAACAAAACCGCATTGTGTTGAGTGTGCCCTTGGTCAAGCGCTTGCATCATGGTGTCTTGGCCAAGATCGTCGAGCAGCATAAAGCCTTGGGCAGCGTCCCAAGCCAGCACTTTGGGTGCCAACAAGCCGGCTGCATGCATCAAAGCTGCAATTTCCACAAAGGGTTGGCTGTTTTCCTTGTCAGGGGGCGCGTCCATGATGATCAAGCTGGTCTCATAGGCATCGACCCTGAAGTAACGCCGAAAGCTGGCGTCTGCACTGGCTGCGCGCACAGTTGCTGGCCGCAGTTGGTGAGTCGATGACAGAGATTCGAGCCAATGGGCAAAAGCTTGGGCACGAGAAGCTTGGGGCCAACCCAGCAGTTGAATCGCCGACATCAGGGGATGGTCGGCAGGAAAGTCTTGGGGAGATGGGCTCATGGATAATCCAAATTCTACAAACAGCGCTCTCGGGCAGCCCGGTCTTCTTACATGCGCAAGAATTTTCTATTGTCGGTGTTCACCAGCCTAGGGTCCTGCACGGCCTTGTTGTGCTCGTCTGTTTTTGCGCAAGAAGGGGAGCCCTCGCTCAAACTCAAGCCCAGCACAGGACTGATGGAACGTTGGACGCCGCAAATGCGCAACCAGCTACCTACGTTTGTGCAAAGCGACTTTATTACCGGCCGAACCGACTTGGACACCTCCTTACAGGGCAACAGTGTGCTGCGCAAAGCGGACACCTTGATTCAGGCTGACAGCATTGACTACTACCAGCCCGACGACCGCGCTCGTGCCAGCGGCAATGTGTACATGAACCGCGGCGGTAACCGCTATCAAGGAAGTTTGCTTGACTTGCA
>CAMCWS010000034.1 GCA_945882755.1 Bordetella parapertussis
TGCTGCGGGCGATGAAGCGCTGGCGGGAGGTGTCGTCGGTGATCAGGTCGATGTAGCGCTGGCGGTACTTGATTTCTTGGTCGTTGATGCCATGGAATTTATCGGGCAAGGGGCGCAGGCTTTTGGTCAGCATGCGGATATTGGTGATATGCACCGACAACTCGCCGGTTTTGGTTTTGAACACATGGCCTTCAGCGCCCACGATGTCGCCCAGGTCCCAGTGTTTGAAGTCTTCGTAAATGTCGACGCCAATCTCTTCGCCCTTCACATACACCTGCATGCGGCCAGTGCTGTCTTGCAGCGTGGCAAAACTGGCCTTGCCCATCACCCGCTTTAATACCATGCGACCAGCAATACGCACCGTGTGTTTTTCTTCTGCTAACACCTCGGCGGTCTTTGCGCCATGCGCGGTGTGCAAAGCATCCGCGTGATGCGCAGGTTTGAAATCGTTGGGAAAAGCCACCGGACCGCCTTGAGTCTGGCGAGCACGCATGGCGCTCAATTTGTCGCGGCGTTCTGCGATGAGTTGGTTTTCGTCTTGAGGTTCGGGGGAGGTGGTGTTTTCGGACATCCAAGGATTCTAAGAGCTTGATCTTTCAAGAATAAACACCCGCATTGCGCTCCGGATAACTCTCAAACACATGCTCAAAAACCGCCGAGCACTTCTGCTGATAAAGCTCAGGCGTATAGGCGCGTGGCAAACCGGTGTCCAGCGTGTCTTCAATCGTCAACTTCAACTGTGACCTTGCAGTTGATTTCTGCCGCCAATTCAGCACCAGCAGTGTTTTAAGGCGCTCCAACAACTCACGGGCAACTTTCTTCACTTCAGCCCGCTCCTCCGCCCCCAGTTCAGGGGAGGGTCGGGTCAGGATGTCGAAGATCACCAACTCTTCCTCGGTCATGTTCTCTCTGACATGGCGCTGTTCTTCGTCGTTCAAGCTGTGGGTCAAGGCCAGCAGTTCTTGGTACAGCGCCTCGATGGTGCGACTGCCGGCGTTGTAGCTTTCAATCAAGGCTTCAAATTTTTCAGAGAAGTCCGCACGGGTGCGGTTGAGTTCCACCATCTTTTCCAACTTGGCCCGGATGGCTGCTTTCAAGACTTCGAGTTCGGTGTTCTTATGCTTTGATTTTTCAAATCGCTTGGCAAGGGCTTCAAAGTTGATCTTTGACAAGTCGAGTGCAGGCGGTCCTTCCTCGCGGATGGAATGACCTGTGATGGAGTTATCCAGCAAGGTGTTGATGCCTGCCAGCACCTTTGTGATGTCTGGTGGGTTGGGGTTCAGCTTGGCGCGAATGGCATCCGCAATCGTCGAAAGACTCGCCACGCGGCTGGCAAATTCCAGCACCACAGGGTCGGGCTTGACAGCCTTGTAAAGCATGGACACCAAGCGTTCATGGGAGAAGAAGTCACGCCGCAAGGCGTCTGGCGAAATCAAAGCATTCAGCGCATCCTCGATGGCTTGTAGGCGCTCAAGTCCACCCACATTCAGTTGCTCCATATTTAACAGCATCACGCCATGTGCTGCACAAAAAGTCGTTGCGGCATCCACCGACTGGCGCAGCTCTTGCACCAATTGGTTCTTGTCCTTGACTGGATTGCTGCCGTTTTTTCCTGCGCCATATATCGCCAGTGCCTTTTCCAGCGATGCAAAGACGTTGGCATAGTCCACGATCAGGCCGCTGTGCTTGCCCGGGAAGACGCGGTTTGCACGGGCAATGGTTTGCATCAGGGTGTGGTTGCGCATCGGCTTGTCGAGATACACCGTCGAACAACTGGGCGCATCAAAACCCGTCAGCCACATGGCACACACAAAGGCCAGCCGCAGCGGGTCTTGGGTGTCCTTGAACCGTTCGTCCAAACCCGGGTTGGACTCGTTCATGCGCTTGCGGTGCGGCTCAATGTCCAGCCCCAGCTTTTGCATTTGCTGAATTTCGTTTTGACCGGGCGACACAATCACGGCCATGTCGGTGGTGTTCAATACCTCAAGCCTTTGTTTGAGTTCGGCCATGCGCACATCTCGCCGGGCTTGCTCTGCGCTCATGCCACCTTCGACTGGCGCATAGGCCAGCTCGCCCAATTCCTTTTGCGTTTGGGCCAAATCTGACGCCCAATGCAGCTTGACCTTGTCGTGCATGCGCAGGGCCGTGGCTTTGTCAATTGACACCACCATGGCTTTGCCCACAAAGCCACGCCCTAAAAAGTGCCGCACGATATCTTTGGCCACAGTGTCCAGCCGGTCGTCGCGGGTGATCAGGTGGTACTGCCGCCCCAATTCACGCTCCAGCTTGGCTTCTTGTTCAGGGTCAAGGTCGGCATCTTCAATCAGTTGATAGATGTCATCGTTCAGGTCGGGGTTGACCAGTTGCAACTCGGGTGTTCGGTTCTCATAAAACAAGGGCACGGTGGCCCCATCTTCAATCGACTGCTGAAAGTCGTAGATGGACACATAGTCACCAAACACTTCCTTGGTGCGCTCTTCGCCTGCAATCAGCGGCGTGCCGGTGAAGGCCATGAACATGGCTTTAGGCAGCGCGGAGCGCATGTTCAGCGCCAGCGTGTCGTACTGGCTGCGGTGCGCCTCGTCGGTCAAGACAATCACATCCGAGCGATCACAAAGCAATTCTGGCGTTTGAAATTTGTGCACCAGCGTGAACACATAGCGGTGGTTACCACGCAAAAGCTCTCGTAGGTGTGCGCCACTGGCTGCGTGGCATTCTTCCCCTTCTGCCTCACTCACCGCACCCACGGCTTTAAAGGTTTTGGCAATCTGATCGTCCAGCTCGGTGCGGTCGGTCACCACCACAAAAGTCCAGTTGCCAACGAGCTTGCGCAGCACCTTCTGGGCATAAAAAACCATAGAAAAACTCTTGCCGCTGCCCTGCGTCTGCCAGAACACACCGCCGCGACCGTGGCCCAATTTACGGGCTTCCAACATGGAGGCAATGGCGTTGTTGACCCCCAAGAATTGGTGGTTTTGCGCCATGATTTTGACCAACCCTGCTTTGTGTTCTGAGAACAGCGTGAAGTTCTCCACCAAGTCCAATAATCGGCTTCGGTCACAAGTGCCGCGCAGCATCACTTCCAGCGAGACACGGCGTGGCTCGTCTTCTCTGGCGATGCGTTTCCACTCCACCCAGCGCTCCCAGTCCGCAGTGAGAGACCCCACGCGGCTGTCTGTGCCGTTGGAGGCCATCATCAGCGCGTTGAACCAAAACAAATTGGGTATTTGCTGCTTGTAGTGGGTGAGGTTTTCATCAAACGCAGCACGCGCCGGAACGCCAGGCTTTTTGAGTTCAATCACCACCAAAGGCAAACCGTTCACAAAACCCACCAAGTCGGGGCGGCAGGTGTAGAGCGCCCCCGTCACGCTGAGTTGGCTGACCAACAGAAAATCGTTGTTGTCGGGGTTCTCCCAATCCACGATGCGCAAACGCTCGGTCTTTTGCCCGCCTTGGGCATGGTCGGGTACCGACACCGTGATGCCCTCTTTGAGCAAGCGATACACCTCGCGGTTGGCGGCTGCGGGCAGCATGGCCGAGCGGTCACGGGCAATCTCGTCGATGGCGTTGTTGATGGCCTCGGCAGGCATGGCTGGGTTCAGCCGTACCAAGGCCGCACGCAGCCGCACCGTCAGCACCACCTCGCCCTTGGTCTCGCGCCCCAGCGAGCCACTTGCGCCAAAAGTTTCTTCCATGGCCGACACCGTTTGCCAGCCCAGGTCGGCAAACAGGCCAATGGCCGGTTGCTCCACCAGTTGGTCTTCGGTGTAAGCGTGGGCGCTCATGGGGTTGATCCGCTATCGGCTGATTCAGGCGGGATGGTGTAGCGTTGATCCGGGTGTTTTTCCATCTCTGGAATGGTGTAGGCGAGCAAGCCTTCATTGACCATCGGCGTCAGGTAATCCCTGACCAGTGGCTTTTGTTCGCGTCCGTGCAGAATGGTTGAAATTTCCCTTGCGCTGAATTCACGCCAACGACAAAGATCAAGAATCAGGCTACGCAAAACATCCCGCCTAGGTTTTGTCCCTTGAGGTGGGATGCGCTCCACCAATTCGGTGGGCAATGTCACCAGTAGCTGGTGACTATCTTGGGTGAGCTGGTGACTATTTCGGTCAGGCTGGTGACTATTTGACGACTTCGAGACCATTTCTTGGTCTAAATGGACGGGCATTGAGCTGAAACGCGATCCTGGCACATAGTAAGTGCGGCTCCCAGCGCCCTTCATTTCCAGCAGACCCAGGTCACGCAAGCGACGCAGGTGGGCCGAGGCGCTCAGGGTGTCCGTGCGGTTGATAGCCCGATAAGCTGCATTGTCTATCGCCTCTAACTCCCTGACAAACACCAGGGCGCGGGATTCTTCGTCGCTGATCGCTTCAAGCGTCAGTGCCCGCAACCAGACCAAATCGTCGGGTCCCAGGAAGTGATGGAACAGGAAAGTAGCCACAAACTGATCAGGGCGGCGCGATGACTCAAAAGTAGGGGGCAACAAGTCCTGCGCAATCATCAGTTCGCGCATGGCGCGAATGCCACTGCCTTTGGTCTCGGCGATATTGACCTCGTGCAGTACAGCGGCAATGCGCGGGTTACGTGTTTCCGAACCCGGCTCGCCCAGTTGTTCTTCGGCTTTGATCGAATGCCCAGGGTTGCGAATTTCAAGCCGATTGGCATAGCGGATGATCTGTATCGCACCGTGAATGCGGTAGCTGCGGTGCATGACTGCATTCACAATGGCCTCGCGAATCACACGCAGCGGCAGCGATGGCTCATCCTCACGCGCCAGTGCGCCTTCGGGCAGGGAGAACGACTGAATCAACTCATCGCGCACCGTGTTGGTGGCGCGGCGAATCGCGGTAAACAGTGGTGCGCGAATCTCCAGCGTGTCAAAGCGATGGTCTGGGTTCTCAACCCACTGCCTGCCGGGCACCCGGATGTAGTCAATGCGCATCATCGGAAAGCAGCGCCGCAAGGCCATGGTGCTGCCAAATAACACGATGCCTGCAACCGTAGGCTTGAGCAGCCCGTTCTCGCGTTTGGCGCATCCCAATGATCGCAGCAGGTCGTCCTTAGACCATGCCAATTCTTCCGCGTCGGGATTGATGGCCCGTCGCTGCTGCATGTAGTCATCAATGGCCGCAGGATCGATGTCGCTCATGTCTGCATCGGGAAGTACAGCCGCATCAAAAGTATCCAACTGGTGCCCAGCGTACAGCGCGATCAAATCGTCTTCCGTTCCCTCTTGGTCAGTCGGGCCCACGCGCCGAAAAGCACCGCGTGGCAGCCCCAAGTTTTGAAGAAAGATGGGCTTCTCGGTTGGGGCCGCCTCGGGCACGTAAACGACCACCACCGTCTTGCCGCTTAGAACTTCGACCGACACGCGTGGGCGCAGCGGATGGTTGAAAACGCTGGCGCACTGGCTTGCCAGATCAGACTGCAGCTTGTCGGGGTTATCGATGCCGTCGATCTGAAAGGCATTGCTGAACAAATCGTGTGTGTCACGGGTCACACCCAACAGCAAATAACCGCCGCCCAGGCCCGGTTCGTTGGCAAACGCGCAGATCGTTTCCATGATCGACCGGTCGATCTGGCGAGACCGCTTAGCCTCAATTCGATGCGACTCGTCCAGCGCGGTGAGTTCCTGCAACAAATCCTCTGCAGTGCGCATCATGAGGCTGCATCTTTCGTGAAAGGATCTTCAACCAGTTGGTCTTCGGTGTAGGCGTGGGGGCTCATTTTTTCGTTACAACCTTCTGAAGTTCTTGATGAGTTTCAAACAGGAACACGGCCAATGTTGCAGCTGCACCGACTGCGAGCTTCGCATGCCTCGCGCCCAAACCTGCTGAAGTTCCATGCTTACCGTGGCCTGTTCCGTAAAGGCCACGCAATTCAGCTAGGTTATTGCCAATCGTCCCGAGATTACTCAGCAGTCGCTTGATTACCTCCGCCCCGCGCGAAGCCTCCGGAATACCGTCGGGAACAAGTTTCAGCTCCTTAAGGGTTGACTTGGTCAGTGTCGAAATATCTGGCGTACCGGCCACCGGCTTTCCGCGCTCAGCAAGAATAGTTTTACAGCATGTTTCGATAAGTTCCTTGGCTGTTCCGATCGCGAGGCTTGGGTCGCTCTGAACGGATGCCTCTAATCGTTTGATCTGCTCAGCAAGGTGATTTGCATTGAGTGTCTTTGCTTGCTCCCTAAGAGAATTAAGGTTTGGCACACTGGCTAGCAAGCGATTTGCTATTTGACGGCATTTCTCAGCGAGCACTTTTGTCTCAGAATCAGGATCCATATTCAAGGCTGCCTCGTAATCAGCCAAAGCGAGAACCAATTTTCCGACCAAGTAATCAGACTCTAGCTTCCAAAAAGTACGTAACTTGTTTGCTTTGGATGTTCCACCTGCCTTGTACTTCTCATTGTGGATATCCTGACCTACAGATTCAAAGACAAATTCGCCGAAAGTGTGGTCAGAGAACTTGAGAACGTAGCCACTCGACATATTGAAGTGCTTTTCCAAAACTTGGCGGTCTGACAAGGATAGCGAGCTCATGCGACCTCACTTTGTATCTCAATTTGGCCGGAGAGTAGACGCGGTAGAAGCAGGTCACGGGTGCGGCGGAGGTTGTTTATCTGGCGCGTAAGGAAAAAGATACTTTTGAAAAGAGGTTGAGTAAGTCGGTGAAAGTCCATGAGAAGAAGCTCAGTTGGAGCTACTACTTCCATGCTTTCAAACTTGCTCTTGTTTACATTTCCCATCGTTGCGCCGTTAGAGCCCAAATTTTCTAGTGCCTGTCTTGCCTCCTGCAGTCTAAAAAACAGAAACTCTCGGTATTCGTTTTTTGCAAGCACCACAGAGTTGATCTGCTGATTTGTCTGGCACTCTTCTGTCGTAATTGACACAACGCCAATCGTGCCTATGCAACTCACACAGATAGAACCAACGGGTAGTGTCTTGTTTGATTGTAACTTTGCTCCGACTATCGACAGGCTTTCATTCGTATCAAGAACAAAAATATTTCCATGCATATCTGGAGTTTTGATGAATGGGACATCGTCACCGAAAAAATCTGCATTGGTTTTACTTGGTGTTTTGCCAGTGATTGCTTTGCCGAAGTCTTTTATAGCCTTTACGTCCCACCCTTCCGGAATTTCCCCCAACGATGAAGCCACACGCGGATGGTTTTCATGGCCGGGGAAGCGGAAGTGGACGAACCACTCGCGGTAAAGGCCTCGGGCCATGGCCTCCAAAATCTTGATGCGCCGCTGGCTGTTTTCGATCAGTTCGTCGTAGGCGGAGAGGATGCCAGCGATGCGATGCTGGTCAGGCAACGGAGGAAGCGGAAACTTAAATCGGCGCATTGCATCCTTATCCCCGCGCGGCATCTTTGTTCCCTTGGATGCAGTTACCGTTGACTCAATGAAGGCATCACTGGAAAGAACGTAATACAGGTAATGACTATCGATTTTTTCGTTGTCTTTGGCTCGGAAAATGACTACGTCCGCTGACGCACCGCCGGTCATTCGAGCCATCCAAACTTTTTTGAAATAGGTTCTGATGTTTGAAAATAAAACATCACCCGGTAGAAACAAGTTTACGTTTCCTGACGAAGGCAACTTTATTGCTCGTTCAATCCCCCCCTTTTCAGGCAGCATGTTTTCTGTCGAAATATAAGTTTCAGCAGTGAGTTTGCTCACACTGATTTTGTCAGTTGCCATATCTGCAACCGTGCCAAGGGTTTCAAGTACAAAAATCCCCATGATCAGGTCCCCAGAATTCCAGCTACATTCGCGGCGATGGTTTGTTCGAGTTCCCTAGCCTGGGCATTCAACACTTCCAACTCTTCATTCAGCGCTACAAGCTGCTCATTGAAATCCTGATTGCTCACATCCGCACCAGCCACCACACCCACATAACGCCCGGGGTTCAGTGACCAACCCTGCGCTTCAATTTCTTGCAGCGTGGCCGCTTTGCACAAGCCTGCCACGTCGGCATAAGCGGGCTTGTTGCCAAACAATTCTTTGATCTTGACCAATGCCTCATCGCCACCAAAAGTCGTATCCAAGGCTTCACCACGGTACAAGCGCACCAAGTTGGCAATAAAGCCCACTTGATCATCTGTCCAATTACGGTGGGCGCGGTCCACTTGCCGGTAGATGTGGCGGGCATCAATGAAAAGCACCGTGTTGGCGCGTGGGGTCTTGGCCTTGCCACGGTCCAGAAACCACAGCGTCACAGGCAAGGTGACTGTGTAGAACATATTGGGGCCAACAGCCACCATCACGTCCACGGCCTTGGCCTCAATCAGTTGCTGACGCAGGGCCTGCTCGGAGCTGCGGGCGTCCGACGCCGAATTGGCCATGACGAACCCGGCACGGCCTTTGGCGTTCAACGACGAGTAAAAAAGCTGAATCCAGAGGTAGTTGGCGTTGTCGGTGCGCGGCATGCCAAACGGAAAACGCCTGCCGCCACCCACCATGTCGGTCAGGCGCTCTTTGTCCACCGCGTTCACGTTGAACGGTGGGTTGGCCAGCACAAAGTCAAACTGACCTGTGGCGTTGTGCGGGTCGTCGTAATAGCTGTTGACGTTGCCGCCGTGGCGTATCTGGCCTTCCAAACCATGCACCGCTAGGTTGAGGCGACACAGCCGACCGGTTTCGTCGGTCTTTTCCACGCCGCAGATAGCCAGCTCGGCAGCGGGGTTCTTTTGGTGTTCGGCCACAAAGCGGGCTGACTGCACAAACATGCCGCCCGACCCACATGCCGGGTCCAAGATGCGGCCATGAAAGGGTTCGATGACTTCGGTCAGCAAGCGAACGATGCTGGACGGCGTGTAAAACTCGCCGCCCCCTTGGCCCTCGGTCATGGCGAACTCGCCCAAGAAGTATTCGTAAATGCGCCCGAAAGCATCGTAGTCCAAGGTGGCGGGAATCTCGGACACCTTCTTCAGCAGCTTTTTGAGCAAGGTGCTGGTGAACAGGTTGAAGGTCTTGGGCAACACGCCCGCCAGCGTGGGGTTGTGTTGCTCAATCTCACGCATGGCGGCGTTGACCTTGGCACCGATGTTGGCAGACTCGGGCAGGGTCAGCAAATAGTCAAACCGCGTCTCAGTGCTGAGATAGAGCACGCTTTCTGCTTGGTAAGCGGTGGGGTCGTCGACACGGCTGCCACGGCGGGCAGAGCTGCCAGCACTTTCCAACTTGGCACGCAAGGCGGCAAAGCGCACCTCGGCAAAACGCAAAAAAATCAAACCCAAAATGGGGCCAGAGTATTCCTGAGGCTTGAGGCCCGAGTTGGCGCGGAGTTGGTCTGCGGCATCCCACAAGCGCTTTTCAAGCGTGGTGGTGGCTGAGTCTTTTTCGGAGGGGGCGATCCACTGCATGGGTAGGCGTTGCTGATGTGTCAGCGGTTGGTTTGTTAGTCATTATGGGTTATTTCAGAAGGCGCTCACTTGTCTATGAGGTGACCGAGAATACAAGCTGCAACTTATAAATACACTTCAAGCCATGAGCGACACACCTACCCGCCCCGAACTCCCAGACCGTTTGTCTATCGATGCCCGCAGCCCCCATTACGTGGAGGCGGTGTTTCACCACGACATTGGCATTCGCTTCAACGACAAAGAACGCCACGATGTGGAGGAATACTGCATCAGCGAGGGTTGGATCAAGGTGCCTGCTGGCAAAACCTTGGACCGCAAGGGCAAGCCCTTGCTGATCACATTAAAAGGTAGGGTAGAGGTGTATTACCGCTGACCTCAGGCGACCGAATCGGCGGGCTGTTTGGTCAGCATGGCCAAAGCGTTGGCGATGGTTTTGCGTAAATCGCGGCGGTCGCAAATCATGTCGAGCGCACCTTTTTCCATCAGGAACTCGGAACGTTGAAAGCCTTCGGGCAGGGTCACGCGTACCGTGCTCTCAATCACCCGAGGTCCTGCAAAGCCGATCAAGGCCTTGGGTTCGGCAATCACGATGTCGCCCATGAAGGCAAAACCCGCTGACACGCCGCCCATGGTGGGGTCGGTGAGCACGCTGATGTAGGGCAGGCCTTTTTGCGCCAAGCGGGTGAGGGATGCGTTGGTTTTGGCCATTTGCATGAGCGACAGCAAACCCTCTTGCATACGAGCGCCACCGGTGGCGGTAAAGCAAATGAAGGGCACTTTTTGTTCGATGGCGGTGTGCACACCACGCACGAAGCGTTCACCGACCACCGAACCCATGGAGCCGCCCATGAAGTCGAACTCGAAACACGCAGCCACCAGATTGATGCTGTGCACCGCACCGCCCATCACCACCAAGGCGTCGGTCTCACCCGTGTTTTCCAAGGCCTCTTTCAAGCGCTCGGGGTATTTGCGGCTGTCCTTGAATTTCAAAGGGTCCATGGGCAAAACCTCTTGCCCAATTTCGTAACGCCCTTCGGGGTCGAGGAATGCATCTAACCGCGCCCTAGCTGAAATACGGTGGTGGTGGCTGCACTTGGGACAGACGTTTTGGTTTTCTTCCAAATCGTTTTTGTAGAGCACGGTTTCGCAGCTGGGGCATTTGACCCAAAGCCCTTCGGGCACGGTTCGCCTGTCAGCGGGGTCGGTTTGCTGGATTTTGGAAGGCAGCAGTTTTTCAAGCCAGCTCATGGTGTTCCTTAATCAAAGTCCAAAGTCATTATGCGTCCAGCGCTTGGCGTATCTCAGCCATGAAGCTGCGCGCCTGCTCGGTGGCTTGTCCTGTAGGTGCGGCCTCCACCAATTGGATCAGCTTGCTGCCAATCACCACCGCGTCAGCCACTTGGCCAATGGTTTTGGCGGTGGCGGCATCGCGGATGCCAAAACCCACGCCGACGGGGATGTGCACATGCTGGCGAATACGCGGCAACATGGCCTCGACCTCGTCGGTGTTCAAAGCACCCGAACCCGTCACGCCTTTGAGCGAGACGTAATACACATAGCCGCTGGCCACGGCCGCCACTTGCTGCATGCGTTTGTCGGTGCTGGTGGGGGCGAGCAAAAAAATCAAATCCATGTCGTGGGCCCGCAAGCTGGCGGCAAAGTCCACGCATTCCTCGGGCGGGTAGTCGACGATGAGCACACCGTCCACACCGGCTTTGGCCGCATCGCTCACAAAGCTGTTGACGCCGTGTTTCAGGTTGTAGTTCTCCACCGGGTTGGCGTAGCCCATCAACACAATGGGGGTGGTGCTGTCGGTGGCGCGGAACTCACGGACCATGGCCAGCACCTCGCCCATGCCCACACCGTGGCGCAGCGCGGCTTCACCGGCTTTTTGAATCACAGGGCCGTCGGCCATGGGGTCGCTGAAAGGCACGCCCAGTTCGATGATGTCAGCACCGCCTTGCACCAGCGCGTGCATCAGACCCAAGGTGTGGGAGGGCTCGGGGAAACCGGCCATCAGGTAAGGAATCAAGGCTTTGCGACCAGCGCCTTTAAGCGAGGCCATGACGGTGGCAATGCGGCTCATGCTTTGCTCCCGTTCAATGCCGCCAGTGAAATGGCTTGTTCGCCTTTGACGGTTTGGCCTTGGCAGCTGGGGCGGCAGAAAAAGTCGGCGTTGGACAAATCGGCCACGGTGCCAATGTCTTTGTCGCCACGACCCGACAGGTTCACCAAGATGGATTGCTGCGGCGACATGGTTTTGGCAAGCTTCATGGCGTGGGCCACAGCGTGGCTGGACTCCAGCGCAGGAATGATGCCCTCGATGCGGCACAGGTAGTGGAACGCATCCAAGGCTTCTTGGTCGGTCACCCCCACATACTCGGCGCGGCCTATGTCTTTCAAAAACGCATGCTCGGGGCCCACGCCGGGGTAGTCCAAACCGGCGCTCACCGAATGGGTTTCAGTGATTTGCCCATTGGCGTCTTGCAGCACATAGGTGCGGTTGCCGTGCAGCACACCAGGCACGCCGCGTTGCAACGAGGCCGAGTGACGACCTGTTTCCATGCCTTCACCGGCGGCTTCTATGCCGATCAAACGGGTTTTCTCGAACGGGATGTAGGGGTAAAAAATGCCCATGGCGTTGGAGCCACCGCCCACACAGGCCAGCACCGCATCGGGTTGCAGGCCATGGTGCATGCTGGGCATTTGGGTGATGCATTCCTCGCCAATCACGCTTTGAAAATCACGCACCATCATCGGGTAGGGGTGTGGGCCTGCCACGGTGCCAATGATGTAGAAAGTGTTGTCCACATTGGCGACCCAGTCACGCAGGGCTTCGTTCAGGGCGTCTTTCAAGGTCTTGCTGCCCGACTCCACCGGCACCACGGTGGCACCGAGTAACTTCATGCGGTAGACGTTGGGGCTTTGGCGCTTCACATCCTCGCTGCCCATGTAGACCACGCATTCCAAGCCATAACGGGCACAGATGGTGGCGGTGGCGACACCATGCTGACCCGCGCCGGTTTCGGCAATGATGCGTGGCTTGCCCATGCGCTTGGCCAGCATGGCTTGGCCGATGGTGTTGTTGATCTTGTGCGCACCGGTGTGGTTCAGGTCTTCGCGCTTCAGGTAAATCTGCGCACCGCCCATTTCGCGGCTCATGCGGGCAGCGTGGTAAATGGGCGAGGGGCGACCCACAAAATGCGCCAATTCGGATTTGAATTCGGCGATGAAAGCGGGGTCGTGTTGGTACTGGGCGTAGGCTTCTTTGAGCTCTTCGATGGCGTGGGTCAGCGTCTCGCTGACAAAACTGCCGCCGTAAATGCCAAAGTGGCCGCTGGCGTCGGGTTGTTGGTAAGTGGTTGACATGGTTTTTCCGAAAGGGGTGCAGCCCATGGGTTGCATTGACAATTAATTGGCAAGTGGCGTGTTGCGCACGGCTGCCACGAAAGCACGGATTTTGTCTGCGTCCTTGATGCCCTTGGCGCTTTCCACGCCCGAGCTCACATCAACGGCCAGCGACAGTCCGCGCAAATGCACGGCGCGAATGCCGTCGGCCACGTTTGCAGGTGTGAGTCCACCAGACAAAACGAGGTGAGCATTGACGTTTGTTGGAAGCTGTGACCAATTGAATGTGCTGCCACTGCCACCATAAGCATCGACCAAGGTGTCGAGCAACAGGGCATGGGCTTGTGAGTAATCAAAAGCGTATTTTAAGAGGTCAAAAGGCGCAGCGCCCTCAGGGGTTTCCTTGGGGATGCGAGCCACACGAATCCAGCGTCTGCCAAGCTTTTTCGCCATTTTTTGGCAAAAATCAGGGGTTTCGTCGCCATGGAATTGCAACCATGCCCCCGGCACCAAGCCAGCAGCCTGTTCAATCTCGGTGGCAGAGGCATTCACAAACAGCAGCACCGGCGTGACAAAAGCAGGTAGCAAGGCGGCCAATTCAGCGGCGCGTTCAGGTGAGACATAGCGGGGGCTGGGTGGGTACAGCACAAAACCCACGGCGCTCGCGCCGGCGTCCACCGCAGCTTGCAGGTCTTGCTCGCGGGTAATGCCGCAAATTTTGATGGGGATGGCGTTCATGGGCTGACTCCGGGCAGGCTATCGTAAACCGCGGTTCGTGTCGGCAAGCCCCAGGTGCTGTCGTACACCGGCCCTAAAAAATACAAACCGTCAGGTGAAAAAGTGGGTGCCGCCACTTTTCTGCTTTGTGCTTGCAAAACAGCATGCATCCACTCAGGGGGTTGAAGGCCTTGTCCGATGGCAACAAAACAGCCCATGAGGTTGCGAATCATGTGGTGCAAAAAAGCCGACGCCTGAAAATCAAAACGCCAGTAGGCGCTGTCTTGGCTTTGACCGATGCGTTGAATGCCAATATGCATGATGTTTTTAACTGGGCTGAGCGCTTGGCAGCTGGAGGCACGAAAAGAGGTGAAATCGTGTTCGCCGAGCAAACACTGGGCAGCTTCTTGCATGGGCTCTATTTGCATAGGTCGGTAGACCCAGCCCACCCGTCCAGCTTCCAGGCTGGGACGCACTGGCGACTGCAAGACGATGTAGGCATAGCGCCTTGACAACGCACTGCCTCGGGCATGAAAGCTGGTGGGTACTTCTTGCGCCCACTGCACTGCAATATCGCTTGGCAAGGTGGTATTGGTGCCACGCACCCAGCTTTGCATGTCACGCTGAATGGCGGTGTCGAAATGCACCACCTGCATCAGGCCATGAACACCTGAATCGGTGCGGCCAGCGCACAAGGTGCGAATCGGCTGGGTGGCAAAACTGGAAAGAGCGGCTTCAAGGTGATCTTGTACCGTACATCCATTGGGCTGGCTTTGCCAGCCTTCGTAGGTTTGACCCGCATAGCTCAGACCCAGCGCTACGCGCATAGACGTCACGAGCGTTCTTGTAACCAGCGCAGCGCCCGTTCGCGGGTTTCACCATGGGTTTGGTCAGCAACCTCTTGGGCCAAGGCTCGGCCGGTTTGGCGTTGGCCTAATTTCCACAATTCGTCTGCTAAATCGAGGCGGACTTGGAAGGGGTCTTCGCTCAAAGGCGCGGTGTTGGGCATAGAGGTGGCCGGCGCAGTTTGTCTGAAGGGCGTGTTGACAGGGGCTGCTGGCGCAGGGGGGGGTGGAGCAACAACGGGGCTTGGCGCTGGGCGAGGGGGGAGCTCTAAATCGAAATCGACTTTCATGTCTTGCGGCTTCTCTCGCGAGAGGTCTGGACCGGTTTTGAAGTCAAGGTCGGAGTCGTCCCCATCGGAAGGGTGCTGTTGACGGCGTTTTTCCCGCAACAAAGAAATGCTTACCAAAACGGCAGCGATGACGGCAATCAAGCCAATCAACTCAAACATATAGCGCTTGAGGAAAGCCACAAAATCTTGCGCACCCGCAGGTAAATTGGGCATGCTGGTAGTCAGTCCATCTTGCATTTTGCCGGCAGCTTTGGAGAGCGCGTCCAGCTCGGTGACGTTTTTGGCTACCTCTTGGTTGCGTTGTGCTGCTTGTTCAGTCTCCAGATTTTGTTTGACTTTGTCCGCGTCACCTGCGCCTGGCTTGCTCAGCGTCAGCTGGTCAGTTGACTTTTGCGCTTTGTTGTCAACCTGCGCTTTTAAGCCACCTTTGGATTCACGCTCGTTGGCGTCAGCCAATTTGGATTTACCGACTTGGCCAGCCAACTGGGTACGGTAAGCGTCAAAGTCCAAGGCCTGTAAGCGAATGTCTTCACGCGCTTGTTTGCGGTCGATGGAGGCTGCCTCTTCTTCGGTGGGAAGGGTGATGAGCGCACCAGCTTTGAGGCGGTTGACGTTGTTGTCGACGAAAGCTGTGGGGTTGTTACGCAGCAAAGACATCAGCATTTGGTCAAGCGACACATCGCCGCCCACAGAGTGCGTCATCATCAATTTGCTGGCGGTGTCGCCTCGCACCACTTCAATGGTGTCACCTTGCTTGCTGTCATCGGATTTTTTTACCAAAGACTTTTCAGCGACAGGTTTCTCAGCTTTGAGCTTGGGTTCGGCTTTAGTTGGCGAGGGCAAAGGCGCTGGACGAGGCGGGACGGCCACAGGGGCCGGCTTGTCCAGAGGCAAAGGCGGCAAGTTGTTGGCCGCCGGTGTGTCATTGCTGGCTACAGCGGTCGGCTCTGGCGCTTGGCCATTGCTGAGCGGAAAACCTAAATTGCGATAGGCCCGACCAGAAGCCCAGCGAAATTCAAGCAGCAAGTCCACATAGGGCTCACTGATAGCTTCTGCGCCTTGGAATTGCAAAAGGTAAAGATCATCACCTTTACGCACCATGGTGATGCGCACATTGTCCAAACCCGCAACCCGACCAATTTTGGCCGCTTGGTAGACGGTTGCATTGGCCAAATTGGCTTGAAAATCTTGGGCCTCTTGCGCCGACAAATCACTGACCTGAACTTCTAGCTTGAGAGGCTCACCCAGCTTGGATTGGATTTGCGGGCGACCCAGTTGCAGGGCCATTGCATGGCCGGCCAATGTCGCCACAAAAAGGGTAAACAAGCAACGCAAGGTGAACGGCTTTTTTATCAGCTGGGGCATATAGGTGGTTTTCGTGCAGCCTAAGAAGTGCATATCATAATGTAAATGAGCGCTTTTTATTGAATTTCAGGCTTTCAGCAGTATTCGCAACATACGTCGCAATGGTTCGGCCGCACCCCACAACAACTGGTCGCCGATGGTGAATGCGCCCACATACTCGGGGCCAAAAGCCATTTTGCGGATGCGCCCAACGGGGATGCTCATGGTGCCGGTCACCGCCACGGGGGTGAGGTGTTGCAAAGTTGCCTCACGGTTGTTGGGAACCACCTTCACCCATTCGTTGTCTGCCGCGATCATGGCCTCGATATCGGCTATAGGCAGGTTCTTTTTGAGTTTGAAAGTGAGGGCTTGGCTGTGGCAGCGCATGGCGCCAATGCGCACACAAAAGCCGTCAACAGGTACTGCAGCTTGGGCAAAACCTGGGCCTTGGCCCAAAATTTTGTTGGCCTCAGCCATGCCTTTCCACTCTTCGCGGCTGGTGCCCCAGAACTCGTCGCCTTCTTGTTTCCCAACCCCTAAATCCTTGTCGATCCAAGGGATGAGCGAGCCTCCCAAAGGTGCGCCAAAGTTTTCGGTTTCAGCGGCAGAAAGTGCCGTTTGTTTGGCAATGACTTTGCGGTCGATCTCCAAAATGGCGCTTTTGGGGTCGTTCAGCAGGTCTTTGACCTCGGCATGTACGCTGCCAAATTGGGTTAGCAATTCGCGCATATGCGCGGCACCGCCACCCGAGGCAGCTTGGTAGGTTTGGGTGCTCATCCACTCCACCAAACCGGCTTTGTACAAAGCGCCCACGCCCATCAACATGCAACTGACGGTGCAGTTGCCGCCCACCCAATTCAGGCCACCCTTGGCGAGGGCGTTTTCGATCACCGGCAGGTTCACCGGGTCGAGGATGATGATGGCGTCATCTTTCATGCGCAAGGTCGAGGCGGCATCGATCCAATGGCCCTTCCAACCCGCGCTGCGCAGCTTGGGAAACACCTCAGAGGTGTAGTCGCCGCCTTGGCAGGTGATGATGATGTCGCAGGCCTTGAGTGCATCGATGTTGTGGCCATCGAGCAACTTGGTTTCGTTTTTCGCCATAGCGGGCGCTGCGCCACCCGCGTTGGAGGTGGAGAAAAACACTGGCTCGATCAAGTCGAAGTCTTTTTCGGCTTGCATGCGGTCCATCAGGACCGAGCCGACCATGCCTCGCCAGCCGACCAAGCCGACGCGATTTCCGATTTTTTTCATGTATTTGCCCTTTAAATCAAAATGTTTTTTGACTCCCGGCTCGTCTGGCCGGGAAGGGCACGACGAACCAGCGCTGTTCAGCTCTTGGTGGTTGTCGTTGTGATGGTGACCGCACGCACTTCAACATCAGCCACTTTGCAGCTGCTGTTGTTCAAAAAAAAGGAGTGCGTGAAAGTCATAAGAAGATTCTAGCGGCTAAAAACCGTTTCAGGCCAAAGCCTTGACCACCGCATCGCCCATTTGTGCGGTGCCCACCTTGGTCGTGCCTTCGCTGTAGATGTCGCCGGTGCGAAGGCCTTGGGCCAACACTTTTTTCACCGCGTCTTCAATGCGCACCGCAGCCGCTTCTTGGTTCAGGCTAAAGCGCAGCATCATGGCGGCCGAGAGGATGGTGGCCAGGGGGTTGGCCACGCCTTTGCCCGCAATGTCAGGCGCGCTGCCATGGCTGGGTTCGTACAGGCCTTGGTTGCTGGCGTTGAGTGATGCAGAAGGCAACATGCCGATGGAGCCGGTCAGCATGGAAGCCTCGTCGCTCAAGATGTCGCCAAACATATTGCCGGTGACCACCACGTCAAAGCGCTTGGGCTCTTTCACCAACTGCATGGCGGCGTTGTCCACGTACATGTGGTCCAGAGCCACATCCGGGTAGTCTTTGTGCACCTCGGTGACGATGTCTTTCCAAAACTGGAAGGTCTCCAGCACATTGGCTTTGTCGACGCTGGTCACGCGTTTGCTGCGCTTGCGGGCGGCTTCAAAGGCTACGCGGGCAATGCGTTCGATCTCGGGGCGGGTGTAGCGCATGGTGTCAAAGGCCTCTTCGGCACCAGCAAACGCGCCATCGGGTGACACTCTGCGGCCACGTGGTTGGCCAAAGTAAATATCACCGGTCAGCTCGCGGATGATGAGGATGTCCAAGCCCGCAATCAACTCGGGCTTGAGGCTGGAAGCGTTGACCAATTCTTTGTAGCAAATCGCGGGGCGAAAGTTGGCGAAGAGGCCTAGGTTTTTGCGCAAACCCAAAATCGCTTGCTCGGGGCGCAAGGGACGGTCCAAGGTGTCGTACTTCCAGTCGCCCACCGCGCCAAACAAAATCGCATCCGCTTCTTTGGCCAGCTTCAAGGTGCTGTCGGGCAAGGGATGGCCATGCGCGTCGAAGGCAGCACCGCCCACCAAGGCGGTTTCCATCTCAAATTTCAAATCCAAGGTGTTTAAAACCTTGACCGCTTCAGCGACGATTTCGGTGCCAATGCCATCTCCGGGCAGAACTGCGATTTTCATGGGTTGCTTTCTGTCATGGTGTGGGCCAGCCAAGGTTTGGCGGCCAAACGGGCTGCTTCAAAAGAGCGGATTTTGTCTTCGTGCTTGAGGGTCAGGCCAATGTCGTCCAAGCCGTTCATCAGGCAGTAGCGGCGAAAGGCTTGCACCTCGAAGGGAATCTCTTCGCCCTGTGGACGCACCACTACTTGACGCTCCAAGTCCACGGTGAGTTGGTAACCGGGAAAGGCCAAACATTCATCGAACAAACTGGCGATGGCGGCTTCTGGCAAGACGATGGGCAGCAAGCCGTTTTTGAAGCTGTTGTTGAAAAAGATATCGGCAAAGCTGGGTGCCAAGATGGCACGAAAACCGTATTGGTCCAGTGCCCAGGGTGCATGTTCCCGAGAAGAGCCGCAACCGAAGTTCTTGCGGGCCAACAAAATCGACGCGCCTTGGTAGCGCGGCTGGTTCAGCACAAAGTCGGGGTTGGGCTTTCGAGTGGCTGGGTCTTGGCCGGGCTCGCCTTTGTCCAGGTAGCGCCACTCATCAAATAAGTTGGGGCCAAAGCCGGTTTTTTTGATGGACTTCAAAAACTGCTTGGGAATGATGGCGTCGGTGTCCACGTTCTCGCGGTCCATGGGGGCGACCAAGCCTTTGTGTACGGTAAATTTTTGCATGGTGTCTTTCAGCTGAACTGGCGCACATCGACAAAGTGGCCGTGGATGGCGGCGGCGGCGGCCATGGCGGGGCTGACCAAATGGGTGCGGCCGCCATTGCCTTGTCGGCCTTCGAAATTGCGGTTGGAGGTGGAGGCGCAGCGCTCGCCAGGCTCCAACTTGTCGGCGTTCATGGCCAAACACATCGAGCAACCGGGTTCGCGCCATTCAAAACCAGCAGCTATGAAAATCTCGTGCAAGCCCTCTTGCTCGGCCTGCGCTTTGACCAAACCAGAGCCTGGCACCACCATGGCCAGCTTGATGTTCTTGGCCACTTTTTGGCCCAGCTTTTTCACCACCGCTGCGGCTTCGCGCATGTCTTCAATTCGGCTGTTGGTGCAAGAACCGATGAACACCTTGTCCACGAACAAATCGTTCAAGGCCTTGCCGGGCTCCAAGCCCATGTAGGACAGGGCGCGTTCAATCGCGTCACGTTTGTTGGCGTCTTTTTCTTTGTCGGGGTCGGGCACACGGTCCAGCACCGAGAGCACCATCTCTGGCGAAGTGCCCCAAGTGACTTGCGGCGCGATTTGCGCGGCGTCGAGTTGCACCACAGCGTCGAAATGCGCATCGGCGTCGGAATGCAAAGTGTGCCAGTAGGCCACGGCTTGGTCCCATTCCACGCCGGTGGGTGCGAGTGGGCGCCCTTTCACATAGGCGATGGTTTTCTCGTCCACCGCCACCAAGCCCGCACGGGCACCTGCTTCGATAGCCATATTGCACACCGTCATGCGGCCTTCCATGCTCAAGGCGCGGATGGCGCTGCCGGCAAATTCGATGGTGTAGCCGGTGCCGCCAGCCGTGCCAATCTTGCCAATGACGGCCAGCACGATGTCTTTGGCAGTCACGCC
>CAMCWS010000035.1 GCA_945882755.1 Bordetella parapertussis
CCGGGCATTCGCAAATGGTCACCTGCGTATTTGCCCAAGATTTACGACGACACCAATGTCGATGAATTGGTCTATGTGAGCCAACAGGATGCCGAGGACATGTGTCGCCGCATGGCGCGTGAAGAGGGCATCTTTGCGGGCATTTCGGCAGCTGGTGCCTGCTGGGTGGCCTTGGAAATCGCCAAGCGGGTTGAAAACGCCACCATCGTATTCATTGTGTGCGACCGAGGCGACCGCTACTTGTCCACCGGGGTGTTTCCAGCATGAGCAACTTCCAATATTGCCCCATGTGCGCCACCGAATTGCAACTCATCACACAAGATGAGGACGGTGGTCCCAAGCAACGTATGCGCTGTGTGGTGTGCCAGTGGACGCATTGGAACAACCCCACGCCTGTGTTGGCAGGTATCGTGCAGTACCGCGACCAAATTTTGCTGGCGCGTAATGCCGCTTGGCCTGGCAGGCGTTTTGCACTTATTACCGGTTTCATGGAAGCGGGTGAGACGCCTGAAGAGGGCATCAGCCGAGAGATTGCGGAAGAAACCAACTTGAAAGTTTCCTCATTGAAGTTGGTGGGTGTGTATGACTTTCAGCGAATGAACCAAGTCATCATTGCCTACCATGCGGTGGCGGATGGTGATATTCGTTTGTCGCCCGAATTGGCCGAATACAAACTCTTCAATTACCAAGACATCATTTGCTGGCCAGCTGGCACAGGCTACGCCATGGGCGATTGGTTGAGAACGCAGGGTATAGAACCACGATTCATGAGCTGGGAAGAGCGTGCAGTACAAAATTTAGAATGAGCAACATGATGAATATCGATCAAGAGTTAGACACCCGCGGCTTGAATTGCCCCTTACCTATTTTGAAAGCCAAAAAAGCACTGACCGCTATGCAAAGCGGTCAATTACTGAAAGTGGTTTCCACAGACAAGAGTTCTTTGCGCGACTTTGCTGCTTTTTCCAAGCAAACAGGCAATGAGTTGATGTCTCAAGAAACCATGGGTGACGATTTCATCCATGTGCTGAAAAGACGCTGACACACCCTCAGCACTCAGGCTTTGGGTATGTCAGCAAGCCTTTCCTCAGTGGGCGTGATGGGCCACCGCCGGTTTATATACCGGCGTTTCAAGACCCGCTAAACGAGCTTTCAGTTGCAGCGATAAAAATTGCGAATAGTGGCGGCTTTGGTGCAAATTGCCACCATGGATCCACAAATGCGGCACCTGCGTAGGTTTCCACATATTGCGCAGTTCACCCTCCCAAGGTCCTGGGTCTTTGGGTGTATCCGAGCCCAAGCCCCATACCTTGCCTACCTTGTTGGCAACTTCCGGAGAAATCAGGTCTGCCAACCACTGGTTCATGGAACCGTAGCCCGTAGCGTATACCAAGACATCGGCTTCAAGCTCGGTGCCATCCGTCAGCACCACAGAGCGGGGCTTGATTTGCTGGATATTGACATGGCTCTTGAGCTTGATGCTGCCATTGGCTACTAACTCGCTTGCACCCACATCGATGTAATAGCCTGATCCACGGCGCAGGTACTTCATGAACAGGCCTGAGCCATCCACACCAAAGTCCAGCATGAAACCGGCTTTTTCCAGTCGACCGTACAAATCTGCTTCGCGTCGCTTCATTTCATCGTAAACCGGGATATGGAAGCTGTGCATGATTTTGTAAGGCACAGACGCAAAAATCAGATCCGCCTTGTGATGATCAATGCCATTGGCAAGCGCTTGTTCGCTGTACAAACCGCCCAAGGCCAAATCCATCAAAGCCGCCGAGGGTGCAATGTGGGTGGAGGAACGCTGCACCATGGTCACGTCCACACCGTTTTCCCACATGGCGGCGCAAATATCGTGGGCCGAGTTGTTAGACCCCAGCACCACACATTTTTTCCCTTTGTAGTTTTCGGGTCCAGGGTGTTTGCTGGAATGGTGTTGGTCACCCAAGAAGGTTTCTGCGCCGTCAATCTTGGGCACACTGGGGTAGCCAGACACGCCCAAGGCAATCACCAATTCCTTGGGCCTGAGCACCACTTTTTTACCTTCACGCTCAACCGAGACTTCCCATGTTTGCGAGGCTTCATCCCATGTGCATTTTTGCGCCAAGGTTGAGCCCCAGTAATTGAGTTCCATGATCTTGGTGTACGCCTCTAACCAGTCACCGATTTTGTCTTTGGGTGCGAACACGGGCCAATCATCTGGAAAGGGCAGATAGGGCAAATGGTCGTACCAAACGGGGTCATGCAAGCACAGGCTTTTGTAGCGGTTTCGCCAACTGTCGCCAGGCCTGGCGTTTTTCTCTACGATGATGGCCGACACCCCCAAGCGCTTCAGCCGCGCCCCTAAAGCAATGCCGCCTTGACCACCACCAATGATGACGACCTCGGGCTGTTCGTCATAGCCCAGATGCGCCGCCTCATGCGCACGTTGCTCGGCCCAAGTCACACGCCCTGGGTGGGCGCCGTGCTCAGCCCCCGCAATGCGGTGCGTACCGGTTTTTTCTTCGAAGCCCTTGAGTTCCACCAAGGTGGTGAGTAGGGTCCAGCATTTATCGCCTTTAAGGCGAACCAAACCCTTGCCACGACCCACGCCGGTTTCAAAGGTGAACCAGGCTTCGGTAACACCATCGGCTTGTGTGGCTTGACCGTCGACCAGCCAACGGCTGGGTTTGACTTTGGACAAGGTACTGTTCAGAAGGTCTGTCACAGAAGCCTGTCCTTCAGCGGTGGTGATGTTCCAAGTGAAGGACACCAAATCACGCCAGTAACAATCAGCTTCAAACATCGCCACCGCAGCAGCGATGTTGTTAGAGGAAAGGGCGTTTTCAAAAGCGCTCAGCCAGCCTTGGGCTTGGCTTTGAGGGTCGGAAGCAGTCATGGTGTCTCCTAGGGTTGTAACCTTTAAGTTATAGCCCCAAGGAAATCAAACCCTCTACAGGGAAAACACCCAAACACCTCAAAAATATAGCGGTCGTTCAATCAACAACTCATTAGCCCAAGCGCTTAAGCTGGTCTTGCACCTTGAGCAAAGTGTCTTCAAAGTCGGCCACCCGTTGGCGCTCTTGGGCAATCACCGCGGGAGGGGCTTTGGCCACAAACGCTTCGTTACTGAGTTTGCCGTGGGCTTTGGCAATTTCGATTTGCAAACGCGCCACTTCTTTGCCCAAGCGGATTTTTTCGGCGGCCACGTCCACTTCGATGAACAGGCACAAGCGGGTGTCACCCACCACGGCCACCGGTGCGGCTTGGGCGGCGGCTTGCCATGCGGCCTCGTCGTCGAACACTTTCACATCGCTGAGTTTGGCCAGCGCTTGCAACACCGATGCATTGGCACGCATGAACTCGGCATTGCCCAAAGCAAACAGAGGCATGCGGGTGGAGGGCGACACATTCATCTCGCCACGCAAATTGCGACAGGCATCGACCAATGATTTCAGCTGATTCACATTGGCGATGGCTTGTTCATCGATCTTGTTCATCTGCGCTTCGGGGTAGCGGGCGATGCTGACCGATTCGCCTGGTATGCCTGCCACAGGTGCGACTTTTTGCCACAGCTCTTCGGTGATGAAAGGGATGAGCGGATGGGCTAAACGCAAAATAGCTTCCAAGGTGCGAATGAGGGTGCGTCGCGTGGCACGTTGTTCGGCCTCGCTGCCAGTTTGGATTTGTACTTTGGCGATTTCCAAATACCAATCGCAGTACTCGTTCCAGACAAATTCATAAATCGCCGTGGCGACATTGTCCAAGCGGTATTCTTCAAAACCTTTGGCGACATCGGCTTCGGCTTGTTGTAGCACGGATGAAATCCAGCGGTCGGCTTGGCTGAACTTCATGTATTGGTAGAACGGGCCTGCGGGAACGGAGTTGCCGTTTTCATCGACGCGTGGCGGTGCGCATTCGGCCTTGGTGTGTTCCTTGAGGCCGCAGTCTTGGCCTTCGCAGTTCATCAGCACAAAGCGGGTGGCGTTCCACAGCTTGTTGCAGAAATTGCGATAACCCTCGCAGCGCTTGCTGTCAAAGTTGATGCTGCGGCCCAAACTTGCCAAGGCGGCAAAGGTGAAACGCAAAGCGTCGGCGCCATAGGCAGGGATGCCCTCTGGGAATTCCTTTTGCGTGTTCTTGCGCACCTGCGGTGCGGTCTCGGGTTTGCGTAAACCTTGCGAGCGTTTGTACAGCAAGGGTTCGAGCGCAATGCCGTCGATCAAATCCACAGGATCGAGCACATTGCCCTCCGACTTGCTCATCTTTTTGCCCTGGGCATCGCGCACCAAGCCGTGGATGTACACATGCTTGAACGGCACCTTGCCCGTGAAGTGCGTGGTCATCATGATCATGCGCGCCACCCAGAAAAAGATGATGTCGTAGCCGGTCACCAACACGCTGGAGGGCAGGTACAAATCTTGGTCTGGGGCATTCAAGGTGCTGAAGGGCACCAGTGCGCTGGAATACCAGGTGTCCAGCACATCAGGGTCGCGGGTGAGTTTTTTGCCAGGGGCTTGCGCCTGTGCGGCAGCTTCATCGTGCGCCACATACACCTTGCCATCTTCGTCATACCAAGCGGGAATCTGGTGGCCCCACCAGAGTTGGCGGCTAATGCACCAATCGGTGATGTTGTTCATCCACTGGTTGTAGGTGTTGACCCAGTTCTCGGGCACAAACTTCACCTCGCCCGACTGCACCGCGTCAATCGCTTTTTGCGCAATGCTTTTGCCGGTGGGGTCTTGCGGGCTGACTTGGTTCATGGCGACAAACCATTGGTCGGTCAGCATGGGCTCCACCACTTGGCCGGTGCGGGCACAAATAGGCAGCATCATTTTGTGCGGCTTGATCTCCAGCAACAAACCTTGGGCTTGTAAATCGGCGTTCACCGCTTTGCGGGCGGCAAAACGGTCCAGGCCTTGGTAGGCGGCAGGGCCGTTCTCGTTGACCTTGGCGTCCAAGGTGAAGATGGTGATCAGCGGCAGGTTGTGGCGTTGTGCACAAGCGTAGTCGTTGAAGTCGTGGGCGCCTGTGATCTTCACGCAGCCCGAGCCGAATTCACGGTCCACGAAGTCGTCGGCAATGATGGGAATTTGGCGGTCGCACAAAGGCAGGTCCACCATTTGGCCCACCAAATGCTTGTAGCGTTCGTCTTCGGGATGCACCGCCAAAGCACCATCGGCCATCATGGTCTCAGGTCGGGTGGTGGCAATCGTCATGCCTTTTTGCATCACACCGTCAATCAGCTGCGGTCCCTTGGCAAACGGGTAGCAGATGTAGTGCATCTGGCCATCGGATTCGGTGGCTTCCACCTCCAAATCAGACACCGCGCTCATCAGCACCGGGTCCCAATTGACCAAGCGCTTGCCTCGGTAAATCAAACCTTGTTGGTAAAGCTTGACAAAGGTGTCTGTAACCACGGGCGACAACTTGTCGTCCATGGTGAAGTACTCGCGGCTCCAGTCCACGCTGTCGCCCATGCGGCGCATTTGTTGGGTGATGGTGTTGCCCGATTGCTCTTTCCACTCCCACACCTTGGCGATGAAGTTTTTGCGAGCTACATCGGGCGTGGGGCCCATATCGTGGCGGCTGATGCCTTGGGCTTGCAGCTGACGCTCCACCACGATTTGCGTGGCAATGCCCGCATGGTCGGTGCCGGGCACCCACACGGTGTTGAAGCCCTTCATGCGGTGGTAACGCGTCAAGCTGTCCATGATGGTTTGGTTGAACGCATGGCCCATGTGCAGGGTGCCGGTCACATTGGGGGGCGGCAGTTGAATGGCAAACGACGCTTGGTCGGCTTGTGGCTGGCCTGTGCCGCGAAATCCTGCTTTGCCATAGCCACGTTTTTCCCATTCAGGACCCCAGTGGGCCTCCAAGGCAGCGGGTTCAAAGGATTTGGACAGGCTGTCTAAGCCGGGTTGCGCGGGGGCGTTGCTCATAGGGGTACTGGTGTGACACGCTGGTCTTTAAGCGTGTTATTGCAAATAAAAAGAGAAGATTTTAACGGCGCGAAAACAGTTGAGCGCTTTAACCTGTTCAGGCGACTTCTGCTGCAATCTGGCGCAGTGCGCTGGCAAACACGTGGGCTGGTTGACCGCCTGAAATTAAATGCTTGTCATTGATGATGACAGCGGGCACAGAGTGAATGCCTGCACTGGTGTAAAAGTTTTCTTTGGCACGAACTTCTTCTGCATAGGTGTCGGTATCGAGTATGGCCTTGGCTGCATCGACGTCCATGCCCTGCGTCTTGACAATGGCCAGCAAGACCTCATGCGACTCAATCACTTCCCCACAGCCTTGGTAGGCCTGTAAAAAAGCCTTTTTCAAGCGGAGTTGATCGCCTGGTGCGCCATCAAGTTCGGCCCAATGCAGCAAGCGGTGCGCATCAAAGGTGTTGAAGATGCGACCTCTGCCTGTGGGGTGAAACGCAAAACCCACTTCTGCACCTCGCGCTTTGATGTTTTGGTACATCTGCGCTTGTTGCTCTGCCGTCGAGCCGTATTTCTTGACCAGATGCTCTACCAAGTCCTCGCCACCTTCGGGCATATGGGGGTTGAGTTCAAAGGGTTGGAAATGGATATCGGCCTTCACCTCATTTTGAAGTTCTTGCAGTGCTTGTTCCAAGGCGCCCAAACCAACTGCACACCAAGGGCAGGCAATATCGGACACGAAATCAATTTTCATTGCGGTGGTCATACCGTTCTCCCAAGGGCATAGGCTTTGGCCATACTTTGCACCAAATGCCCATTCAGTGCTTGGCCACGAGCGACCAAATACGCGTCGGGTCTTAGCAAGACCCATTTCGCGTTCGCATCGCCACAGGCTTGTTGCAAGCGTCCATCGGTGTCAGTCACGTTTTCAACCGCTTGCGCTTTTTGTCCTTTGCCAATAACTTGCACCCCCCGTACACGCTCAGTTTGACTGAGTTGACGCATGTGCTTGAGTTCTTGGGGCGTGATGTGACCAAAGATCAGCAAGAGCAAATGGCTGTCAGCCCACACCAGCAAATCGCCCAAGCAGCCTGCTTGTTTAGGGGTAAATTGCAGGCCGACGTTTTGCACCATAAAACCACCCTCGGCTTGGCACACAGAAGAGGCGTTGTAGCGGTTGGCCTCTGCCATGCGGCCGGTGTTGATGAGGGGTCGTGCAAACCCATGGCGTTTGGCTAAACCAATGGTTGCACGTCGAAACAATCGCTCGATACCTTCAGGCGCACGCAAATAGCGTGCAGTGCGGTTGGTGACTTGTACATTGCGTCGCGCAGCTTGCAAGCGCTCTTGGTGGTAACTGTCTAACAAAACTGCAGGCGCTTGTTGGCGCACCACTGCCGCCAGTTTCCAAGCCAAATTGTCGGCATCTGCAATACCGGTGTTGCCGCCCCTAGCGCCAAAGGGGCTGACCACTTTGGCTGTGTCGCCCAAGAAAAACACATGGCCGTGGCGAAGCGAGTGTAGGCATTGCGATTTGTAGGCATAGGGCCCAACCCAAACCAGTTCGCATTCCACATCAGGACCGAACTGCTTGGCCAAGCGTTCGCGCACCACGTCTTCGCGGCTGACATAGGCGGGGTCAGCGTCGGGTGCCATTTGGTAATCGATGCGCCACACATCGTCGCCCATCAGGTGTTGCCACACTGCACGGTTGTCATTGAACGGTGCTTCAATCCATGTATGGCGTTCTGTTGGCGGCTTGTGTTTGAAACGCACATCGGCAATACACCATCGGTCGTCACCCCGTTTGCTGTCCATCGTGGCACCCACCCATGCATGAAACGGGGTGTGTGAGCCACTGGCATCAATCACATGGTCGGCTGTGATTTGGTATGTGCCTTCGGGTGTGCTCACGCCAAGCAAGGCGTTTTCTGGGTTTTGTTCAAAGGAGGTGACCTTGGAGGACCAGCGTAAATCGATAGACGCGCCTTTCCGGTTGAGTTCTTGTATGCGCTCCACCAAATACATCTCTATATAAAACTGCTGGATATTCGTGAAGGGTGGTTGTTGGCTGAAGGAAAACTGGCTTTTTTGACGCAAGTCAAAAGAGAACACCTCGTCGTTGCCAGCGAAGGTTCGCCCCACTTGCCAAGCAATGCCTTTAGAGGCAATGCGTTCATAAATGCCCAGGCGTTGAAAAATTTCCAATGACTGTTGGGTGTAGCAAATGCCTCGGGAGGACGCGCCTTTGACGCCCACAGTGTTGTCTTCATCCAAAAGTACCGCAGGGATGCGCAACTGCGCCAATCGGCAAGCCAATGTCAGACCTGTTAAGCCGCCGCCCACAATCACCACAGCGTGGTGATGACGCTTTCCCGCGCGAAGTTCTGGCGGGGCGCAGAACGGGTACTCGGGCAGGGCGTAACCGTTGGCGGGCAAATCAGGCATTGAGTTCACGGTCGAGGCGGCGTCTTTTCTTCTCTTCGTTCCATGCTTGTAATTGCGCATGAACATCCAAGCTTTCGTGGTGCATTTGGTTTTTGTCAGCCAATTGAGCGGCTAACTCTAGGCGTATGCCATTGGGATCAAAAAAATAAATACTTTTGAAAATCCGATGGTCTGTGACGCCCAGCACTTCCACACCATTCGCCTCGAGGCGTTTTTTCATCACCTCTAAGTCATCGATGCTGCTGACATTGAAAGCGATGTGGTTGACCCAGGCCGGTGTGTTGGGGGAAGGCTCGCAAGCGATGTCGTCACCTAAATCGAAGAAGGCGATGAATGAACCGTCTTGCAACTGAAAAAAGAAATGGGTGTAAGGGCAGTATTCACCGGTGCTGGGTACATGATCATTTTTGATCACATGGTAGAGCGGCAAACCCAAAATGTCTTCGTAAAAATGACGGGTTTCTTCAGCATCCCGTGCCCTGTAAGCATAGTGGTGCAAGCCGTGTACTTTGGCAGCGGGTGGCAGGTTGTGTGTGTCCATCATGGTTGCTGGTCCTGTGTGTCTCGGGCAGTTTACTTGACTGCCACGGCCTTCGGCCTCGCAGTGACGAGGTCGTCATTGCAACCTAGAGCCGTCATTGCTACCGACAGTAGTCATTGCAACCCACAGCCGTCATTGCGAACGCAGTGAAGCAATCTTTTCAACATTTATAAGGGTAATTGAGTTTTAATAGTTATGTTCAATAATGCGGATTGAAACATCCGATTGGACATTTCAAAGTTGCAAGCTAATCTTGCTAGTCTTTGATCATTAAATCAAAGCATTTTCATCAACCCAAGGAGATTCCTCATGTCAGCTCTCAAAGGCTCAAAGACAGAAGAAAACCTGAAAGCCGCCTTCGCAGGCGAGTCTCAGGCAAACCGCCGTTACCTGTATTTCGCAAACAAGGCCGACATTGAAGGCCAAAACGATGTGGCAGCGCTGTTCCGTTCGACCGCCGAAGGCGAGACCGGTCACGCCCACGGTCATCTGGAGTGGCTTGAGCAGTGCGGCGACCCCGCCACAGGCCTGCCCATTGGCGCCACCCGTGACAACCTGAAAGCTGCAGTGGCAGGCGAAACCCATGAGTACACTGATATGTACCCTGGCATGGCCAAAACCGCTCGCGACGAAGGTCACGACGAAATCGCCGATTGGTTTGAAACCCTGGCCAAGGCTGAGCGTTCACACGCCAACCGTTACGCCAAAGCATTGGCTGAATTGGTCGATTGATCTTTTCTCAGCATTGAGGGTAGGGCGTTGGGCTCAAAAAGCCACAGCGCCCCTCTCTGAATCCTGACCTTTCTAGAGAAGCTTTCTTTCTCACCCCCACTTTTTTGAGGAATACATCATGGCCCGCGAAGGCAGCTTGGAAGCCCCCACACGCCACCCGCTCGATTGGCTCAACCCCGAGTTCTACAACGAAGAAGCCTGTCTCACCGAGATGGAGCGCATCTTCGACATTTGCCATGGCTGTCGCCGTTGTGTGAGCCTGTGCGGCTCGTTCCCCACCTTGTTCGATTTGGTCGACGAAAGCCCCACCTTAGAGATGGATGGCGTGGACAAAAAAGACTACTGGAAAGTCGTCGACCAGTGCTATTTGTGCGACCTGTGCTACCTGACCAAATGCCCGTATGTGCCGCCGCACGAATGGAACTTGGATTTCCCCCACACCATGCTGCGGGCCAAGGCCATCAAATTCCAAAAGGGTGAAGTCACCACCGGCGAAAAACTGCTGGCCTCCACCGATGTGCATGGCCAGTTCGCAGGCATTCCCATCGTGGTGCAAGCGGTCAATGCGATCAACAAAACCAAAGTGGCCCGCTCGGTGATGGAGTCGGCTTTGGGCGTGGACAAAGACGCTTGGTTGCCCGAGTTGGCGACCCAAAAATTCCGCAGCCAGGCCCCCAAGGCCCAGGCCAGCAAAGTGGTGAATGGCGAAAAAACACCCGGCAAGGTGGTGATTTATGCCACTTGCTATGTGAATTACAACGAGCCCGGTATCGGCATGGACTTGCTCAAAATCCTGGACCACAACGACATCCCTTACGAGTTGGTGTCCAAAGAAAAATGCTGCGGTATGCCCAAGCTCGAGTTGGGTGATTTGCAGTCGGTGGACGAGAACAAGAAAATCAACATCCCCATCCTCGCCAAATACGCGCGGGAGGGTTACGCCATTTTGAGCGCCGTGCCTTCTTGCACCTTGATGTTCAAGCAAGAGTTGCCGCTCATGTACCCCAACGATGCCGAGACGCAATTGGTCAAAGAACACATGTGGGACCCATTTGAGTACCTCATGGCGCGCAAGCGCGATGGTTTGCTGAAGACCGAATTCCCCGAGAGCTTGGGCAACATCAGCTACCAAATTCCTTGCCATGGTCGGGTGCAAAACATCGGCAAGAAAACCGAAGAAATGCTCAAGATGATTCCCGACACCACCATCAACACCATCGAGCGCTGTTCAGGCCACGCCGGCACCTATGGCGTGAAAAAAGCCACCCATGCCTACGCCATGAAGATTGGCAAACCCGTGGTCAAAGCCATGGCCACCATGAAAGACGGCAGCAAGCCCGACTACATCAGCTCCGACTGTCCGCTGGGCGGCCACCACATCGCCCAAGGCTTTGAAGCCAGCGGCCAAGCCGTGCCCGAACTCCAACACCCCCTCAGCCTCGTGGCCAAAGCCTACGGACTGAAGTAATTGGGGTCAGATTCCAATTATTTGAAAGCAAGTCATGCAAATCACTGGACACATCACCGCAGACAACCTGATGAGCCTTGAGGCTTACAGCAAATTCCGCAAGACCCACAAAGCCGAGGTGCTGGCGCACCGCAAAATGCGCTCGGTGCATTTGGGCGACCACATCACCTTGCAGTTTGAAAGCGAAACCACCATCCGCTACCAAATCCAAGAAATGCTGCGGATAGAAAAAATCTTCGAAGAAGAAGGCATTCAGCAAGAAATCGACGCCTATGCGCCCTTGGTGCCCGAGGGCAGCAATTGGAAGGCCACCATGCTCATCGAATACCCCGATGTCAACGAGCGCAAGCGCGAATTGGCGCGCCTCATTGGGGTGGAAGACCGCATGTTCATCGAGGTCGAGGGCCATGCGCGTGTGTACGCCATTGCCGATGAAGACCTGGACCGCGAAAACGACGAAAAAACCTCAGCGGTACACTTCGTGCGCTTTGAGTTCGACCCCGCTGCCAAGGCCGCCATCAAGGCCGGTGCCGCGGTGAAATTGGGTTGCGACCATACCAACTATCCGGCGCATACGCAGATCGCGGAGGACGCTTTGGCATCCTTGGCTGGGGATTTGAAATAATCGCAGGATGTTATTCCTGCTCTCCCCCGCCAAATCCCTAGACTACGAGTCCGCCTTACCGCCTGTCAAGGCCAGTGAACCGCAGTTTGTGCCGCAGTCCGCTGAGCTGATTTCAACACTCAAAAAGAAGAGCCCTAAGCAAATCGCTGAGTTGATGGACTTGAGCGAGGCCTTGGCCCAACTCAATGTCGACCGTTACAAAGCTTGGTCGCCAACATTCACCGAGACCAACGCCCGTCCTGCGGTGCTGGCCTTCAATGGCGATGTGTACGAAGGTTTGGACGCCAAGTCCTTGAAGCCCAAAGAGCTGCAATGGGCGCAAGACCATGTGGCCATCTTGAGTGGTTTGTATGGCGTGCTGCGACCCCTCGACCTGATGCAACCCTATCGCCTCGAGATGGGCACGGCGCTCAAACATGGCAAGGCCAACAATCTGTACCAGTTTTGGGGTGCGCAAATTGCAACGCATTTGAACCAGCAACTTTCAGCCAGCAAAGACCCGGTCATCGTCAACTTGGCTTCGCAAGAGTATTTCAAGGCGGTGGACCGCAAGGTCTTGCAAGCGCGGGTGATGGACTGCGTGTTCCAAGACTACAAAAACGGGCAATACAAAATCATCAGCTTTTTTGCCAAACGCGCCAGAGGTTTGATGGCGCGTTACGCCATTCAGCACCAAGTCAAAACGCCTGATGCTTTGCAAGGTTTTAACTTGGAAGGCTATGGGTTTGCACCTGACGCATCCAACGAAGATACCTTTGTGTTTCGCCGACAACTCTCCGACTGAAAGCGGGCACCATGCAAATTTTTGTCAACGGTGTGCGTATCGAAGTGGAGGACACAGGCGAGCGAGACCGTGTGGCGGTTTTGCTCATCCCTGGTATGGCCATGCAACTTATTGTCTGGCCGGAAGCTATGGTGCATCAGTTGCACCAAGCGGGCTACCGAGTCGTTCGACTAGACAACCGTGACATCGGTTTGTCGCAAGACATGGCGCATCTGTCTGCCCCGAATTTGCTGTGGTTCATGCTGCAACAAAAACTGGGCTTTCAACCGCAAGCGCCATACAGCATCCAAGACATGAGTGAAGACGCTCTAGGCGTTTTAGACCATTTGCACATCAACCAAGCACACCTGATTGGTGTGAGCATGGGCGGCATGATTGGACAACGCATGTGTATCACCGCACCCGAGCGAGCTTTGAGTTTGACCAGCATCATGAGCAGCAGTGGTGCCAAAGGCTTGCCTGGCCCCACGCCTGAGATGCGTCGCGTGTTGTTCACGCCACCTGCTAAACCCAGCACAGAAGCTGCCCATCAACATGCACTGCGTTTTGTGCAAGCGCTGGCAGGTCCGGGCTTTGCACATCCTGAAGGTTCACAAGAGCAGTTGGTCAATGAATCTTTGAAGCGCAGCAACCGCCCCATGGGGGCATACCGACAAATGTTGGCTGCCATGGCCGACCGCGCGCGCGCTGGGCTGCTGGCTCGCATTACCACCCCCACTTTGGTGATGCATGGCAAAGCCGATCCTTTGGTGCCTTATGCCTGTGGCGAAGATACGGCCAGACGCATTCCTAACGCCAAGCTGCATGGCATCGAGGGCATGGGCCACGATATGCCGCCGGGCGTCGTCGACAATATGATGGCTCGGCTTCTGCCTTTTTTGAATGCACATACGCCTCTATGAATACCCCTGAAACATCATTGTTGGGCAAGGTTGCCACTTATGCCGATCGTTATGACGCCGCCTTGCTCTACCCCTTGCCGCGTGCTGCGCAGCGTGCCTTGATTGGTGTGGCGGAGCGACCTGTGTTTTTGGGTGCAGACTTGTGGACTGCTTATGAGTTAAGTTGGCTCAATGCGCGAGGCAAACCCCAGGTGGCGCTGGGACGCTTCACCGTGCCAAGTGAAAGTTCACATTTGGTGGAGAGCAAGTCCCTCAAGCTCTACCTCAACAGTTTCAACAACACCGTTTTTGCTGACATTGACGCAGTTCGCCAAACTTTGCAAAAAGATTTATCGGAAGCGGTTTGGCGTGGGGGTGTGGTGAAGTCCAATGTGGGTGTGCAGTTAATGTCCCCCGAGCAATACGCCAAAGAAAAAATAGCCGAAATGGACGGGCTGAGTTTGGATCGATTGGATTTGGACTGCAGCCATTACCAACCTGCGCCTGAATTGCTCAGTACTGCTTCCAACGAAGCCCCAGTGACCGAGACGCTTTACAGCAATTTATTGAAAAGCAATTGTTTGGTGACGGGTCAACCCGACTGGGGCAGTGTCAGTATCAGCTACAGCGGGGCGCAAATTGACCAAGCCGGTTTGTTGCAGTACATCGTGAGTTTTCGTAACCACAATGAATTCCATGAGCATTGCGTGGAGCGCATCTTTATGGATATTTGGACGCGCTGCAAACCCACCAAGCTCACCGTCTATGCGCGTTACACGCGCCGAGGCGGGGTGGACATCAACCCGTGGCGCAGCAGCCATGCACAAGCTTTACCGCCGCAAGTACGGACCGCGCGGCAATAAGCGCTTAGTCGTTAAACGATGTCAAGGGCGCCAAGTCGGCAAAGCTGGCCGAGCGTTTGTTTTGAAACGCATCAATGGCTTCTTTCACATGGGCATTGCTCCAAATGCCACTTTGCAACCACCCCATTTGTTTGAGCGCATCGTCAGTGCTGTGGTCACGTGCATAGTGCAGCGCTTGTTTGGTGCCCCAAATGGCCACAGGAGGCTTGTTGGCGATCTCTTTGGCAGCTTGCATGGCGGCAGCTAACGCGCTGGCAGCGTCAGGTAACACTTCATTGACCAAGCCGTATTGCAAAGCTTTGTCTGCGCTCATGCGTCTGCCGGTGTAGGCCAGTTCTTTCACCACCGCCATGGGCATGAGTTTGGGTAAACGCTGCAAGGTGCCCACATCGGCCACCATGCCGATATTGATTTCTTGGATACAGAAAAACGCATCGCTGCTGGCATAGCGCAAGCAAGCTGCGGTGACCATGTCTACCGCACCACCAATACAACCGCCTTGCAAAGCCACGATGACAGGGATGCGCAGGTTTTCGATGCGTGTGAAGGTGGATTGCAAACCGGCCAACATATCGGCAATGGCAGCACGGCCTTCGGCGCTTTGGTCGTCCATGCTCACCGATGCGCCAAACACATCTAGCGACATGCCTGCACTGAAGTGTTTGCCAGTGCTGCTCATCACCAACACCCGTGCTTGGTTACCTTGATGGAGTTGCTGCAACACCTTGTCGAGCTCACGCCAAAAAACCATGTCCAAGGTATTGAGAACATCGGGGCGATTCAGCACCAAATGCGCAATATGGTCTTGGATAGTCAATTCAAAACAGGTCAGCTTGTTCATGATGGAGCTCGGTAGAGGGAGAGGGTTCGCGCAGCAGCAAGACAGATTTTGCAGCATCTGGGGCAAGCGCATCTTGCGAATCAGCTTTCACCAAAGCGCCCACGCGAACACCCAGCAAACGCAAGCGCCGTTTCATGTCTACGCGCTTTAAACACAGTCCACCGATCTTGCGAATGTCAGCTGCATCGGCGGTGTAATGGTCAATGGTTTGGTCTCGGGTGACACTTTGGAAGTTGTCAAACCGAATTTTGATGCCAATGGTTTTTCCTACATAGCCTTTACGTTGCAAATCGGCCGCCACTTGTTCGCACAAGCGGGTGAAGATCTCGCCCAAGGCCACGCGGTCGTTCACAACATGCAAGTCTTTTTCAAAAGTGGTTTCACGGCTCATGGATACGGGTTCGCTCTCGGTCACCACTGGTCGATCATCGTGGCCATGAGACGCTTCATGCAACCAAACACCGTAGCTATTGCCAAACTGCTGCTGCAACCATGTCACATCTTTGCTGGCAAGGTCGGCGATGGTGTGAATGCCGTGTGCTTGAAGCTTGGCTTCTGCCTTGGGGCCAATGCCGTTGATCTTGCGACACGACAGCGGCCAAATTTTGCTCTCTAAATCTTGCTCGTACAGGATGGAAATACCGTTGGGCTTGTTGAATTCACTGGCCATCTTGGCCAGCAGTTTGTTGGGTGCCACGCCAATGGAGCAAGTCAGGCCCGTGTGTTCAGTGATGGTTTTTTGAATCAAACGAGCCAAGGCCTTGCCACCATCTCGCTGACCACCAGGTACCTCGGTGAAGTCAATATAGATTTCGTCCACACCACGGTCTTCCACCACAGGCGCAATGTCGGCGACGATGTCTTTGAAAGCTCTGGAGTAAAAACGGTATTGGTCAAAATCCACCGGCAACAAAATCGCCTCGGGACACAGTTTGGCGGCCTTCATGACCCCCATGGCCGAGCCCACACCAAAGGCACGTGCGGCATAGGTGGCGGTGGTGATGACACCACGGCCGGTGTAGCCCTTGAGGCGAGGAAACACCTCGATGGGAATATCTGCCAAGTCAGCAGTGGTCCATTCACGCTCGGGTTGTAAGGCACGCATTTGCCCTAACAAATCATCTTCACGGCGGCGTCCACCACCTATGACCACTGGCAAGCCCTGGAGTTGCGGGTAGCGCAGCAGCTCTACCGACGCATAAAAAGCGTCCATGTCCAAGTGGGCAATGCGGCGCAACAAGACCATGAACGCTGGGGCTTAATGCTTAGCGTGGGAATGTGCCTGGTAGCAGGATATCGCGGTTGACCGTGTTGACGTCGGTGTGTCCGCAAAATGCCATGCTGAGTGAGAGTTCGTTATGGATGATTTGCAAAGCTTTGGTGACGCCTTCTTCACCCATGGCGCCTACGCCGTAGAGCATGGCGCGGCCAATGTAAACACCTTGCGCGCCCAATGCTTTGGCTTTGAGCACGTCTTGGCCACTGCGAATACCCCCGTCCATATGCACTTCAATGTCTTTGCCCACAGCATCCACGATGGCGGGCAACGCATTGATGCTGGACTCCGCGCCATCCAATTGACGACCACCATGGTTGGAAACAATCAGGGCATCAGCGCCGCTTTGCACTGCCAAGCGAGCGTCCTCTACATCTTGTATGCCCTTCAATATGAGCTTGCCACCCCACAGCTTTTTCACCCATTCCACATCTGCCCAATTGAGCGTTGGATCAAACTGGCGGCTGGTCCACTCACCCAAAGAGCTCATGTCATTGATGCCTTGTACATGGCCGACGATGTTGCCAAATTGACGACGTTGTGTACCCAACATGCCTTTGCACCATTGGAGCTTGGTCATCAGGTCGATGATATTGGTGAGGGTTGGCTTGGGCGGTGCGGACAAACCGTTTTTGATATCTTTGTGGCGTTGCCCCAAAATTTGCAAGTCCAAGGTCAAGACCAAAGCCGAGCAACCCGCCACCTTGGCGCGTTCAATCAATCGAGCCACAAACTCGCGGTCTCGCATGACATAGAGCTGAAACCAAAAACCGGCTCCTGCATGTTGGGCCACATCTTCAATGGAGCAAATACTCATGGTGGACAAGGTAAAGGGGATGCCAAACTTTTTCGCCGCACGTGCCGCCAATATTTCGCCATCAGCATGTTGCATACCAATCATGCCGGTTGGCGCAATCGCTACCGGCATGGCGACGGCTTGGCCGATCATGGTGGTGGCGGTATCGCGGCCTTCCATATTGACCGCCACGCGTTGGCGAAGTTTGATTTTTTGAAAATCATCTTCATTGGCGCGGTAGGTGCTTTCGGTCCAGCTGCCGGAATCTGCATAGTCGTAAAACATTTTGGGCACACGTTTTTTCGCTAAAGCCTGCAGGTCTGCAATATGGGTGATGACGGTCATGGGGACTCCTGATCAATGGGAGAGATGTTAGCCGTTGTCCAAGGGCAGACCTGTCGCCAAGATTCATCAGCGATAGGATGCAGGTTTTCTTTTCCAGGTGATGCCACGCATGTCCTTTTTCAAAGATGTTTCCGTCTCTACTGTGTTTGCGGGTGCGGTGACGGTGATGGTGGGCTTCACCAGCTCGGTCGCGGTGGTGTTTCATGCGGCGCAGTCAGCAGGTGCAGATGCGGCCCAAATGGCTTCTTGGATTTGGGCTTTGGGCTTGGGCATGGGTATCACCTGCGTTGCCCTGTCTTGGCGCTATAAGCAACCTGTGGTGACTGCGTGGTCCACACCGGGGGCGGCGATGTTGATCACCGCTGCCAGTGGCATGCCCATGGCCGAGGTCATAGGTGCATTTGTGGTGTCGTCCTTGTTGGTGATGGCCGTGGGTTTCAGCGGCGTGTTTGAGCGCTTCATGCACCGAATTCCTTTGCCGCTGGCTGCTGGCATGTTGGCAGGTGTGTTGCTGCGCTTGGGCTTGGATGTGTTTGTCAATATGTCTCAGCAGTGGCCCCTGCCTATGCTGATGACGGTGGTGTATTTGTTGGCCCGACGTTGGCAACCACGCTATGCCGTTGCCCTGTCATTGTTGGCAGGCACAGCGTTGGCAGCATGGCAAGGTGATGTGCATTGGCAAAGCATCGATTGGCAGTGGGCGCAACCGGTGTGGGTGACCCCCTCGTTCAGCGTAGCGGCATTGATTGGCATGGCCTTGCCGTTGTTCATCATCACCATGGCTGCGCAAAACATCCCAGGCGTGGCTGCCATGAAAGCGCATGGTTATGCGCCGCCGCTGTCGCCTGTCATGGGTTGGATAGGCGTGGTCAATGTGCTGCTGGCGCCCTTTGGCGCATTTGCCTTGAATTTGGCCGCTATCACGGCAGCGATTTGTTCTAACGAAGAAGCCCATGCCGACAAAACCAAGCGTTACACCGCCGCCATGAGTGCAGGCATTTTTTATATCGCTGCGGGCTTGGCGGGTGCTTCGGTGGTGAGTTTGTTTGCCGCCTTGCCCAAAGCGCTGGTGATGGTGATTGCAGGCTTAGCATTGTTCGGCACGATTGCCAACGCCTTGGCTGATTCCCTCAAAGATATTTCCACCCGCGAACCCGCCTTGATTACCTTTTTGGTGACGGCTTCGGGCTTTAGCTTGTGGGGAATTGGCGCGGCATTTTGGGGCTTGGTGGCGGGGGCCATTGCTTGGGGCTTGTCGCCACACCCCAAAGACTAGGACCAAATGATGTTGCTTCTGCTGGCATACCAGTTGTCTAACTGGTGTTGCACCGCGTATTCGATGCGACTGCGTTTGATTTTCATGGTGGGCGTGAGGCAGCCGTTTTCAATGCTCCAAGGCTCAGCAGCCACCACCAGCATTTTCAAGCGCTCGTAATCTGCAATTCCTTGGTTGACCTCGGCCAGCAAGTCGGCCAAGGCTTTTTCAACTTCAGAGCGGACATCGCTTTGCTTGAGCTTGGGACGCAGGTCTTCAGCCAAAACCACCAAGGCATAAGCCGACTCAAAACCCGAACCCGACACCATGGACAACTCAATCATGGGGTGGGCATTCAACAGGTTTTCAATAGGTGCCGGTGCGACGTATTTGCCCTTGCTGGTTTTGAACAATTCTTTCAAGCGGCCTGTGATTTTGAGTTGACCATCGGGGCGACGTGAACCCAAATCGCCGGTCTTGAAGAAGCCATCAGCGGTGAAAGATTCAGCATCGAGGTCAGGGCGTTTGTAGTAGCCCACCATTTGGCCGGGCGACTTGATCAAGATTTCGCCTTCATCGCTGATGCGCACTTGCACCCCTTCATAAGGGATACCCACATAGCCAGGTTCGTTGTAGGTTTCGTCAGAACTGTGCGAATACGCAAAGTCCTCTGTCATGGCGTAGCCCTCAACCAAATTTAAACCAAGGCGTCGATACCAACGGATCAGTTCAGGGGGCAAGGGCGCTGAGCCACTTCCAGCCATTTCCACTTTGTTCAAGCCCAAACCCGTGAGAACTTTTTTGGCCACCACCTTGCCAATGAAGGGCAGGGACAAAAGCAGGTTGAGTTTTTTGGCTGGCATTTTGGCAAACACACCTTGCTGAAATTTCAGCCAAAGGCGCGGTACCGAAACAAAAATAGTGGGCTGTGCACGGTTCAAGTCTGAAATGAAGGTGTCCAAGCTTTCAGCGAAGAACATGTGAATACGTCCATGAACAAGGGCCACTGTCTCAGCCCAAGCACGTTCAAACACGTGAGCTAAGGGCAGATAAGACAGCATGCGGTGGTCGCGGTCATGGCCCAAGCTGTCGTCGATGCGCTTGGCAATGCCGTGGCCCACGGTGCTGATGCGAGCAAAGTTGTG
>CAMCWS010000036.1 GCA_945882755.1 Bordetella parapertussis
ACGGGTCCCGCGTTCAAAGCAGGTATTCGTCCTGGCGATATGTTGTTGGCGGTGAATGACCACAAAGTTCAAAATGTGGCGGAACTTCTAGCGCAGGTGTCTTTGCTTAAACCTGGTGTGGATGCCCAATTAAAGATTTTGCGTAAAGAGCAAGAACAAGTTCTGCAGGTCACTCCGCAGCAGCGCCCTAAAGTTCGGGCTGAGCGGCGCTGAGATGGCTGAGCGCACTGCATTGCTGGCGCTGTGTGATGGTTTGCTGCAACCCGAGCGCTTCAAAGACTATTGCCCCAATGGCTTGCAAGTGGAGGGGCGTCCCCAAGTTCAATCGATGGTGTCAGGTGTCACGGCCAGTTTGGCCTTGATCCAATCGGCCATTGACGCCGGTGCCGACACTTTGCTGGTTCACCATGGTTTGTTTTGGCGCAACCAAACCGGAGTGGTGACTGGGTGGCTGAAAGCACGACTGGCTTTGTTGCTGCAACACGATATCAATTTGCTGGCCTATCACTTGCCACTGGACGCCCATCCCGCCCTTGGTAACAACGCGCAGCTGGCAGCGCATTTGGGCTTTCGCGTTGACAGCACCTTTGGTGAGCAAGGCTTGGGCTTTGTGGGGCAAGCGCCAACTGTGTTTGACAACGGCCAAGCCTTGTCCCAGCTTTTACAAAGCCGTTTGGGCAAGCAACCGGTGTCAGTGGTGCCTGATGCTAAAAGGCCTGTTCGGCGCATGGCTTGGTGTACGGGCGGCGCTCAAAATTTGTTTGAAGAGGCCATCGCCCAAGGCGTTGATGCTTTCATCACAGGCGAAATCTCCGAACCTCAAGCGCATTTGGCGCATGAAACGGGCGTGAGCTTTTTTGCTTGTGGCCACCATGCCACCGAGCGTTATGGTGCCCCGGCATTGGGGGCGCATCTGGCCAAGGAACTTGGCCTCAAGCATGTATTCATCGACATCGATAACCCCGCTTGACGGTTGAATGAGCACCTCACCATCTACTGCTTTGCCCATCGCCATCACCATGGGAGACCCAGCAGGCATTGGCCCAGAAATCATCCTGAAAGCCTTTGCGCAGTCGCCTGAGTTGACCCAAGGCTGTTGCGTGTTTGGCGACTTGCCAACGCTGGAAAAACAACTCAGCTTGCTGGCCCCTTTGTTGCCAAGGCGTCTGGCATTTTTGCCCCTCACCGATTTGGCTCAGCTGGGGCCAAGCTTGGGACCCCAGATACCCGTGATTCAGTGTGGGGACTCTGCACAGATTGCCATGGGCCACGTCAGCGCTCAAGCGGGGGCCATGGCAGCGGCGGCCATCCGATCGGCCACTTCGGCAGCCCTGAATGGAAAAGTCGCGGCCGTGGTCACTGCACCTGTCAACAAAAAGGCCTTGCAACTCAGCGGTGTGGAATTCCCCGGGCATACCGAGATGCTGCAGTCACTGGCAGCGCAACACTTGGGCTTGTCCATCAGCGGTTTGCCGGTCCGCATGATGTTGTCTTGCCCAGGCTTGAGGGTGGTTTTGGTCAGCATCCATTTGCCTTTGCGCGAGGCCATTGGCTTGGTCACCCAAGAAAATGTCCTTCAAACTTTCCAAGTGACCCATGACAGTTGGCTCAAAACCCATGGAACAGCTCCGCGCATGACCGTGGCAGGGCTTAACCCCCATGCGGGTGAAGAGGGACTGTTTGGCGATGAAGAGATTCGCTTTATTGCCCCCGCCATTGAAAAAGCCCAAGCGCTGGGCATGAAGATCAGCGGCCCTTACCCTCCGGACACCGTGTACATGCAAGCGCACAGTTCAAAAGGACAAAAGGACACGGATGTGGTGGTTGCCATGTACCACGACCAAGGTTTGATACCTGTCAAATACTTGGGGCTGGACAACGGCGTGAACCAAACCTTGGGCCTGCCTTTTGTGCGAACCAGCCCCGATCACGGCACCGCGTTTGACATCGCCGGCAAAGGACTGGCTGACCCCAGCAGTTTGTTGGCTGCGCTCAAAGTAGCCAAAGGCCAGCGTTTGTGATTGACCCGGCAGTTCATGACCTGCGCTCAAGCTGGTCGCGAATTTCTCGCAGTAATAAAACTTCTTCTGGTGTGACTGGCGGTGGCGCCATGGGCTCGGCAACCGCCGCGGATTGCTTCAAGCGGTTGATTTGCTTGACCATCAGAAAAATAGCAAAAGCCAAAATCAAAAAGTTGATGGCGATGGTGATGAAGTTGCCGTAAGACAAAACCGGCACACCCGCCTTGCGCATCGCCTCTAAGGTTCGCGGCACCGTATCGGGCACAGAGCCCAGAACCCAAAAATAGCCTGAAAAGTCTAAGTGGCCAATCAGCACTGAAATGACGGGCATGATCATGTCGCCGACCAAAGACTCGACGATTTTTCCAAACGCCCCGCCGATGATGACGCCTATCGCCAAATCCATCACATTCCCTTTGATGGCGAATTCCTTGAATTCTTTGAACATGGAGCAGTCCTTAATTTAATTATTAATAGCTCAATTTATCACTTTTTTGAAAATTAATTCAAACAAAAACCATGTATTTGTAGGGATGGTCTGACAAGGCAGGCTCGGTTAGAATTTAGAGCTTTACAAATTCGCATCCCAATTTAGAGGTCTTTCATGAGTGAAACCACTGTGGACAACAGCAAGCGGACGTGGCTAATTGCCTCGAGCTGTGCTGGTGCAGTTGGCGGCGTTGCTGTCGCGATTCCGTTTGTCAGTAATTTCAGCCCCTCCGAGCGAGCCAAGGCGGCTGGCGCTGCTGTTGAGGTTGACATCTCCAGCATCAAGCCTGGAGAAAAATTAACGGTCGAGTGGCGCGGGAAACCAGTTTGGATCGTCCGCCGCACACCTGAACAGCTCGAAGCTTTGAAAAAAGTGGAGTCACAACTGGCGGACCCCGAGTCCCAGCGCAAGCCCTCTGAACTCACCCCTGAATACGCCAGAAATCAGGCCAGATCCATCAAGCCAGAGTTTTTTGTCGGCGTGGGTATTTGCTCCCATTTGGGATGCTCGCCCAGCGATAAATTCCAAATGGGACCGCAGCCATCGCTGCCAGACGATTGGCAAGGTGGATTTTTTTGCCCCTGCCATGGTTCGACCTTTGACATGGCTGGACGCGTTTACAAAAACAAGCCTGCCCCGGACAATTTGGAAATCCCCCCCCATATGTACCTTTCAGACACTCGTTTGCTGATTGGTGAAGACACGAAGGCTTAAGAAGACCATGGCTGAATTCAAAGAAACCGCGCCTGATGCGCCCTTGTCTGAAAAGACGTTGACATGGATTGACAATCGCTTTCCTTTGTCCAAGTTGTACAAAGAGCATTTAAGCGAGTACTACGCCCCCAAAAATTTCAACATTTTCTACTTCTTTGGTGCTTTGTCCTTGCTGGTATTGGTGATTCAAATTGTCACCGGCATTTTCTTGGTGATGCATTACAAGCCTGACGCTGCCTTGGCGTTTGCTTCTGTGGAATACATCATGCGCGATGTTCCCTACGGATGGCTGATTCGTTATATGCACTCTACCGGCGCGTCTGCCTTTTTTGTGGTGGTTTATTTGCATATGTTCCGTGGCCTGATTTACGGTTCATTCCGAAAGCCACGTGAACTGGTGTGGTTGTTTGGTTGCGCCATCTTTTTGGTCTTGATGGCTGAAGCCTTCATGGGCTATTTGCTGCCTTGGGGGCAGATGTCCTACTGGGGCGCACAAGTGATTGTGAATCTGTTCTCAGCCATACCCTTTATCGGTCCCGATTTGGCTTTGCTGATTCGTGGTGACTATGTGGTGGGCGACGCTACCTTGAATCGATTCTTTGCTTTCCATGTGATTGCTTTGCCCTTGGTGCTTTTGGGCTTGGTGGTTGCACACATCATTGCCTTGCATGAAGTGGGTTCGAACAACCCTGATGGCATAGAGATCAAAGCGCACAAAGATGAAAACGGCCGGCCTTTAGATGGCATCCCTTTTCACCCTTATTACACCGTTCACGACATCTTGGGCGTGACTGGCTTTTTGTTGGTGTTTTGCGCGATCATCTTTTTCGCCCCTGAGTTTGGCGGTTACTTTTTGGAATACAACAATTTCATACCTGCTGATCCGTTAAAAACCCCTGCGCACATTGCACCTACTTGGTATTTCACGCCTTATTACTCCATGCTGCGTGCTATCACCAGCGAAATGATTTACGCACTTGTCATTTGTGTGTTGGTGGCCGCCTACCTAGGCGCAACCAAAGCCAAAATCAGCACGCTCCTCAAAGGCGGGGTGGTGGGTGCTGCGGTTGTTGCAGTGGTCCTGCTGCTAGCGATTGATGCTAAGTTTTGGGGCGTGGTGGTCATGGGCGGCTCGGTCATCATCCTTTTCTTCTTGCCTTGGTTAGATAAATGCGAGGTCAAGTCCATCCGCTTCCGTCCCGATTGGCATGTTTATTTGTATGCCATCTTCGTGGTGAATTTCTTGGTGCTGGGTTATCTTGGTATTCAGCCTCCGTCTTACATTGGTGAGCGGGTGTCTCAAGTCGGTACCTTGTTTTATTTCGGTTTCTTTTTGTTGATGCCTTGGTGGAGCACCTTGGGTCAGACCAAACCGGTTCCCGATCGTGTGAACTTTGTGGCGCACTGACAGAACCTGGAGCAATCACTCATGAAAAAATTTCTAATCAGTCTTTGTTTGGTCTTGGGTGTGGCAATGCCAGTTTTTGCCGCCACCGACATGATTCCTTTGGACAAAGCGCCCAACAAACTCAACGATTTGAGTGCCTTGCAAAATGGCGCAAAAATATTTGTCAATTACTGTTTGAATTGCCACGCTGCGTCCTATATGCGGTTTAACCGCCTCAAAGACATTGGCTTGACCGACAAGCAAATCAAGGACAACTTGCTGTTCACCACCGACAAGGTCGGCGACACCATGAAGATCAGCATGGACGCCAAGCAAGGCAAAGATTGGTTCGGTGGTAACCCCCCCGACTTGACCGTGATTGCTCGATCGCGCTCTGGTCCAAACGGCTCAGGTGCTGACTATTTGTATACCTATTTGCGCACCTACTACCGCGACGACACCAAATCCACGGGTTGGAACAATTTGGCTTTCCCCAATGTGGGTATGCCCCATGTGCTTTGGGAGTTGCAAGGGCAACGTCGTCCCATTTACCAGGCAGTCGAGCAGCATGGCCATACCATCCAAGTGGTCAAGGGTTGGGAGCAAATCACTCCGGGAAAAATGACAGCAGTTGAATACGATGCTGCTATCGGCGACTTGGTTAACTACTTGCAATGGATGTCTGAGCCAGCGCAAAACACCCGTGTCCAAATTGGCGTTTGGGTTATGTTATTTTTGTTGATCTTCATGGTCATTGCTTGGCGCTTGAATGCGTCTTATTGGAAAGACATTCGCTGATTCCCAGTGTATTTTCTGCCCGCCTTGTGCGGGTTCTTACAATGGGCCTTGGCTAGCCCATTAAACCTTTAGCCTTTTAGGAGCCAATCTCATGATGGTTTTGTACTCTGGGACAGTTTGTCCTTTTTCTCACAGATGTAGATTCGTGCTCTTTGAAAAGGGCATGGACTTTGAAATCCGTGATGTTGATCTCTACAACAAACCAGAAGACATCAATGTCATGAATCCCTATGGGCAAGTGCCTATCTTGGTCGAGCGTGATTTGATTTTGTATGAATCGAACATCATCAATGAATACATTGACGAACGTTTTCCGCATCCTCAGTTGATGCCTGGCGACCCTGTCGACCGTGCCCGTGTGCGCTTGTTCCTTTTGAACTTTGAAAAAGAGCTGTTCGCCAATGTGATGATCATTGAGTCGCGCAGTCAAAAGGCCAATGAGAAAGCGCTTGAAAAAGCCCGTTCACATATTCGCGATCGTTTGACTCAACTTGCCCCTGTCTTCTTGAAGAACAAGTTCATGTTGGGCGACAATTTCTCCATGCTCGATGTGGCCATTGCACCTTTGCTGTGGCGTTTAGACCATTACGGTATCGAGTTGTCCAAAAACGCTGCCCCTTTGCTGAAGTATGCCGAGCGTATTTTTTCCAGACCAGCCTATATTGAAGCATTGACGCCTTCAGAGAAAGTGATGCGCAAGTAATCTGCTGACATGATCAACATTGCGCAGTCATCTTCCACACGGCCCTATCTGGTTCGTGCTTTGCACGAATGGTGTACCGATAACGGATTTACACCCTATATCGCTGTTTTGGTCGATGACACAGTGCAGGTGCCCAGAGAATATGTCAACAATGGTGAGATTGTTCTCAACATCAGTTTTGACGCCACGAGCAATTTGCAATTGGGTAACGAGTTTGTGGTTTTCAAAGCCCGATTCGGCGGTGTGGCCAGAGAAATCAGTGTGCCGATAGCCAGGGTGATTGCCATTTATGCACGTGAAAATGGACAAGGCATGGCTTTCCCCGCGCCGAGTGCGTCCAGCGGGGAGGCTGAAGATGCTGAGCCTAAAGCTTTGGTGTCTGCGATCAAGCCGGTTGTGAGCTTGAGCCCTGCAAGCTCGCACCAAACGCAAGACACAGACGACTCCACTGATCCTCCCAAGCCAACGCATCCCAACCCTGGCAGTCGGCCACAACTCAAGCGCATCAAATAATTTTGCATAGGGTGTTGTGGTTAGAATATATGAAGTGCCGATTTAGCTCAGTTGGTAGAGCAACCGCCTTGTAAGCGGTAGGTCATCAGTTCGAATCCGATAATCGGCACCACTTCAAAAGCCATCTGTCATCTATCGATAACCCTAATCAGGTCTATCCCCTTTTCGGTGACAAAATAAGGCCATGAACGAATCCAAAGTCACCCAAATTAAAAAAACATCTGCCATTTACTATGTGGTGGGTGTCTTCATTTTCTCGGCTATTGCCGGCATCGTTGCATTGATTGTAGAAATCGTTAAACAAAACAGTTGATGGATTGCGTTAGGCTCTAACGCACCTCATTGGCATTTGAAGCACGACAACGTTGAATGTCGCAAGCCGTTGGCAGTTGCGATCTGTATTCAATATTCGTAGGCATTACCCCATTATTGCGAATGGAACATTTTTCACCGCTAGCGTTGGTGTAATAAGACAGCACATCAACGCAACGTCTCGAGTGCGAAGTCAGACCCTGAAAATGCCCGATTTCATGGGAAACCACCATTTGCAAGGTTTCTAATAAATTTCTATTGGCATTGGCCTTTCTGAGGTTTACAAACGCTTCGGGGCTGAGCGTCAAAGTTTTTTTGGTGATGTTGGCCAAGCCAATCGTTCCCAATTTGTCTTCATCACTCCAAAGCGCCGTGATTTTGAGTCCTGCCACCGAGGGACTTAAATCACGCTTCAAAATGACGGTGTTTTGCCCACCGCATTGATCCCAAGCCACTGAGGCATTCTTCAAAGATGCAACAACGGATTCTTCACTGAAGCCTTCAGGTGCGCCTTGGTGGTCGTAAACATAGACCATGCTTGGGCTGAGCATTTTGGTGTCTTTGCCACCATCGTTCCATGTGACGATCTCATTGGGCAAGCACTGGTTGATTTCACTCTCACGCAAACCCGCTGGGGTGGCGGCAGCAATAGTGTCGTCAGCTTTTTTGGCGGTGGGAGCTCTCTTTGGGGTGCCGACGGTATCGGACTGAGAGGAGGCGGCAGAGGAAGCTGACTTGGGGGCTGGGTTGGGTGAACTGGTCGCAGCCGATTTGCGGGCGTTGCTCAACCCACTGATGGCTTGGTTGACTTTGGCGGTGTAAGCTGTCCCTAACCACAAAGGTGCGTTATTACTGATGGCATCTAACTCAGCTGCTGGGCAATTGCCTTTGCCAAACTTCGCCAGCCAAGCCAAGGCGTTTGTTTCACGAGCGTCAACATCATTGATGGTGTACGACAAGGCTTTAAATTCACTTGAAAGACATGACGCCCCAGAATTTTTGACTTGGGCATTCGCAAAATGATGGCTTGAAAAAGGCAGATTAACTAAAGGGAACAAAACGCCAATTGCAAGAAGGCGAAAAACTTGTGAAGAAATAAAGGGCATGGGTTAAATGGGAAAGTCAAACTTCTGCCAAGCAAGTTCATTTCTTGTTAGCGGCGCTGCCTCTGGGCTTGTCAACCGCCTTTTCAAGTTCATCCGCAGCGGCTTTTTTCAGTTTGTAAATGGTTTCAGTGGCTGAGATGATGGGCGGCGTATTGGCTGTACCCAGCCAAACAGCTTGGTTCATCAAAATAAGTTCAAGTTGATCCAGCGGGCAAGACTTGCCATATTTGCTTAGCCACTCTTTTGCGCGGTCCTCTCGCTGTTGCGCATCATTGGTGGTGTAGGCCAAGGCCTTGAAGTCTGAGGCTGAACAAACCACTGCAGCCGCAGGTGAGCTAGGCGTGTTTTTGTTTTGGGCTGAAGCACAATTGAATGCAAGCGCCCCCAAGCCCAAGAAAAAAAGTCCTGCAAATGTGTGCAGGGGAAAGCCGAGTGGGGGGCGTGTAGGCATGTGTTTGATTCTATAGAGCAGCCATACCTTGTGGGGAAACAGTAAATGGCATCTGAATTGATTAATCTATGACAAATTGAGAGGCATTTTTACCCTGAAAGGGCGCATAAAAGGCTTTGATGCTAGCCATGTCTGCTTCCAAATCGCCCGTTGGTAGCAGCGCGGGACCAAGGCCAGATGTTTTGCTGCCAAAGTCTAAAAAGCCCAATACGATGGGTACCTGCGCTTGCAGTGCGATGTAATAAAAACCCGTCTTCCACTGACGCGACTGAGAACGCGTACCTTCAGGCGGCACCACCAAATGCAGTTCGCCAACTGCATCGCGCAGGGCTTGCGCCGAAGCGGACACCATATTGGTCGACTGAGAGCGGTCTACAGCAATGCCACCTAGCCAGCACATCAGACCCTTAAAGGGAAAGCGAAAGATTTGAATCTTCCCCATCCAATGGATATTCAAGTCAAGTGCAAAAGCCACCATCAAGGTATAGGGCAAGTCCCAGTTGCTGGTGTGAGGTGCGGCAATCACCACACTTTTGGGGGTGTTTGAAGGCATTTGGCCAACCAATGTCCAGCCTGCCAAGCGAAGAACCCAGATGGAAAACCTTTTCAGCAAAGGGCTAAGGATGGGCGTGGTAAAAATCGTCAAACGCATACAACTGCTTGAAAAAATAATCGCCCAACCATACCACCTGCCGCATGGGAAAAACCGCTCACATCATCCATCATTGTCGAACCGCTTTAGCCCTGATGGGGTTTTGGCTGGCCAGCGTGTCCTTTGCCCAAGGATTGCCCATCAACGCATCGCAATTGGATTTGCAGATGACGCAGACGATTTGGGAGTTCATCAAAAAAGAAACCCAGGCTCCTGCTGATTTACCTTTGCCCCCCATCATGTTTGATGAAAACATTCCTAAAGAAGCAAGGATGGTGTTTCAATTTCCAAGCGAAGATGCGCCGCAAAACACCCTGCAAATCTCGATTGGCACAACCGGTACCCGATTTTGGAAACATGACATGTTTTTGTGGGCACTAGGCCATGAACTGACCCATTACGCGCTTTTGATGCAAGAAAATCAATGGGAGCAAAAGGCGGTGTATGTCAACAATATTCGCCACCATTGCAATATGGCGTTCATGCAAATTACCCGCGACATTGTGGAGATTATTTGGGAGAAGTACCAAAATGTTGTTGGGCGAATGCGCATGTACACCGAGGTTTATAAAAGCTGTTCGCGCCAACCTCTCCAATAGCCAAGTTACTTGGGTTTGACGCACACCGCTTGTTTGCCGGGAACACAAGTACCCGCACAAATGGCTTGCCCGATGTAATTCAATGCCGTACGGCCATTGGGCTGGTTAGAACAAACCACAGCACCGTTGGTCATATTGATGCATTGACCCACGCCACAAAAAACCTCTCCGCTGGGTCTTTGCCCTATGCCGCCTTGGTCAGGAGCGCACCACACATTGCCTTCGTTGTCCTTTTTGCAAAGGCTGTTTTCATCAGCCCAGCTCGAAGGGTATAAGACTGACAAAAACAAGCCAATCAGGGCGTGCACAAAAAAAGAGGGCATAGAGACTTTCTTTCAGCGGGACATGACTTTTACACGGATTTTTTCAATCGGAAAATTGTGCGAGCGCAAATGGGCTGTCAAAGCAGGAAGCAGTTGACGCAATTTGGCGCCAGCTGCATTGTGGGGAACCAGCAGACACCACCCCTGCGCATCCAAGGGGCCAGCTTTCACAAGACCCGCCAAGCCTAAGGGCAAAAGTGCTTGGATGCAAGCCAGACAGGCTTGGGATTGCTGGCTGATTTGCATCAGCGAGGACAAGGTGGCTGACTGCGCCATGGCCGATTGCACAGGCGTGGCCAAACGTGATTTGTAGGTATTTTCGGTTGTCATTAGCCAATTATGTAGCGCATGGCTCAGAGGTTAAAATTAGGCCTTATTCATAAGGAATGTACGCATATGTACCGCTGGCATGGCATTTAATCTTTTGACCCAGATATTTGGCAGTCGCAATGAGCGACTCCTCAAGCAATTCCGCAAAACCCTAGAACGTATCAATGGACTAGAGGCCAAGTACGAGCAGCTCAATGATGACGCCCTGCGTCAAAAAACCAATGAATTCAAGCAGCGTGTGACCCAGGGCGAGAGCTTAGACGCTCTGTTGCCTGAAGCTTTTGCCGTCGTCAGGGAAGGCTCCAAGCGGGTCATGAAGATGCGCCATTTTGATGTGCAAATGATGGGCGGTATCGCTTTGCACCAAGGCAAGATCGCCGAGATGCGCACAGGCGAGGGTAAAACCCTCACCGCCACTTTGGCTGTGTACCTGAATGCTTTGAGTGGCAAGGGTGTGCATGTAGTGACGGTGAACGACTACCTAGCCAACCGTGACGCCCAGTGGATGGGCCAGCTCTACCAATTTTTAGGTTTGAGTGTGGGCGTCAATTTGTCGCAATTAAGTCGCGAAGAAAAGCAAGCGGCTTACCGCTCTGACATCACTTATGGCACCAATAACGAATACGGCTTCGATTATTTGCGCGACAACATGGTGTATGAAGCGACCGACAGGGTTCAGCGTGGTTTGAATTACGCCATTGTTGACGAGGTTGACTCGATTTTGATTGATGAAGCCCGTACCCCACTCATCATCAGTGGACAGGCTGAAGACCACACAGCCACTTATCTGGCCATGAACCAAGTCGTTCCATTCCTGACCCGCCAAGAAGGTGAGTTAGATTTGCGCACAGGTGAGGGCGTCACCAAGCCTGGCGATTTCACCTTAGACGAAAAGTCGCATCAGGTGTATTTGACTGAACTGGGTCATGAAAAAGCAGAGAAAGTGCTCTCTGAGATGGGCTTGTTGCCAGAGGGGGCGTCTTTGTATGACCCTTTGCATATTGGCTTGGTGCACCATTTGTATGCCGCTTTGCGTGCTCAGCACCTCTACCACAGTGATCAACATTATGTGAACCAAAACGGCGAGATTGTCATCGTTGATGAGTTCACTGGCCGACTGATGTCAGGTCGACGCTGGAGCGATGGTTTGCACCAAGCCGTGGAGGCCAAAGAGGGTGTGCCGATTCAGGCTGAAAACCAAACCATGGCCTCCATCACCTTTCAAAATTATTTCCGCTTGTATGGCAAGTTGTCTGGCATGACCGGAACAGCCGATACCGAGGCCTATGAGTTTCAAGAAATCTATGGCCTTGAGACTGTCATCATCCCGCCCAACAAACCCAGTAAGCGCAATGACCAACTCGACAGGGTTTACAAAACAACAGAAGAAAAATACAAAGCCGCCATCGAGGATATTCGGGAGTGCCATGGCAAAGGACAGCCCGTATTGGTCGGAACAACCTCCATTGAGCTGTCCGAACTGCTGGCTGGCATGCTCAGCACCGCAGGACTGCCCCACCAAGTGCTCAACGCCAAACAGCACGAGAAAGAAGCCGATATCGTGGCCCAAGCTGGCGCTTTAGGCGCCATCACCATTGCCACCAATATGGCGGGACGCGGCACCGATATTGTCCTAGGCGGCAACATAGAAAAAAGCATTTCTATCATCGAGGCTGATGAAGGTTTGACAGAAGACGCCAAAGCGAAAAAAGTCCAAGAGCATCGAAGCGCTTGGCAGATCGAACATGAGAAGGTGAAGTCTTTAGGCGGCTTACGCATCATTGCCACCGAAAGGCACGAATCTAGGCGCATTGATAATCAGCTAAGGGGTCGATCAGGGCGACAAGGCGACCCAGGTTCCTCGCGTTTTTACCTCAGCCTAGACGATTCGCTGATGCGCATATTTGCCGGTGAGCGTGTCAAAGCCATCATGGACAGATTGCAAATGCCTGAGGGTGAGGCGATTGAGGCTGGCATGGTGTCGCGCAGCATTGAGACTGCGCAGCGCAAGGTGGAAGCCCGTAACTTTGATATTCGCAAACAACTGCTGGAATACGACGATGTATCCAACGACCAGCGCAAAGTCATTTACCAGCAGCGCAACGATATTTTGGATGCCCACGATTTGCATTTTCAAATTCAGAGTTTGCGTGAAGGTTGTTTCACCGATTTGGTTCACCAATTTGTGCCACCTGAGTCTTTAGAGGAGCAGTGGGACTTGCCAGGCTTGGAAAAAGCCTTGTTGAACGAGTGGCACTTGAGCGTGGCGCTTACTCAGTTGGTTCAAGATGCGCAAGCCATCGTCGATGAAGATATCGTCAAAACAGTTGTTGACGCGGCCAACCAAAGCTTTGCGGAAAAGGTCAACAAAGTAGGTGCCGACCAATTCACTCCCTTTATGCGGGCTGTGCTGCTGCAAAACATTGACAGCCATTGGCGAGAGCATTTGTCTTCGCTGGATTATTTGCGTCAAGGCATTCATTTGCGCGGCTATGCCCAAAAGCAACCCAAGCAAGAGTACAAGCGTGAAGCTTTCGAGTTATTTGGCCAGTTGCTGGACATGGTGAAAAACGAAGTCACCCGTATTTTGATGACGGTGCAAATTGAGTCTACCGAGCAAGTGCAACTTGCCGCCAACCAATTAGAGGAAAAGGCGGAAGCCATCTCCAACATCACTTATTCCGCACCTGATGAGACCGGTGCCGCACAGGTGTTTGCAGACAGTACCCAAGAAGACACCCATGCGGTTCCCGTTGTGGGGCGTAACGAAGCCTGCCCATGCGGCAGCGGTAAAAAATACAAGCACTGCCACGGAAAGCTCGCCTGATCCATGCCTGTCAATCTCGTAGCCCCCCTCGCGGCCGATTTATTGCCCGTGCCTGGCATTGAAATAGGCACAACCAGCGCAGGTGTGCGCAAAGCCAACCGCAAAGATGTCACCGTTTTTAAGCTCGCGGCTGGTTCCAGCGTGGGTGCGGTTTTCACGCAAAACCGTTTTTGTGCTGCGCCAGTTCAAGTTTGTCAAAGTCACCTCAAGGCCCAACAAGGCATTCGGGCTTTGGTGATCAACACAGGGGTTGCCAACGCAGGAACAGGTGAATCCGGTTTGCTGCATGCCAACCAAGTTTGCCAAGCCTTGGCAGAACTTCTCCATGTCCAAGCCGATCAGGTGTTGCCGTTTTCTACGGGCGTGATCATGGAGCCTTTGCCAGTCCAGCGCATTGCCGATGGCCTGCCATTGGCCATCGCAGATTTGGCACAAGACCATTGGTCTGAAGCGGCCACGGCCATCATGACCACAGACACCTTGCCCAAGGCAGTCAGTCGTCAGATTCAAATCGATGGCGTGACAGTCACCATCACTGGCATCTCTAAAGGTGCTGGGATGATTCGCCCCAATATGGCCACCATGCTGGGTTTTATCGCGACAGATGCCTGCATCCCACCCGCCTTGATCGATGCCTTGGCTTTGGATTTGGCGCAAGCTTCTTTCAACCGCATCTCCATTGATGGCGATACATCGACCAACGACTCTTTTGTGGTCATGGCTTCATGCAATGCGTCACATGCACCCATTGAAAGCTGGTCTAGTCACAACGGACATGCACTTAAGCAAGCGCTCACCGATGTGGCGCGATGGCTGGCACAAGCCATCGTGCGAGACGGTGAGGGCGCTACCAAGTTCATCACCGTGACTGTCGAGGGTGGCAAAAACAGCGCAGAGTGTTTGCTGGCCGCTTATGCGATTGCCCATTCTCCTTTGGTAAAAACTGCTTTTTTTGCCAGCGACCCTAACCTTGGTCGTATCTTGGCGGCAGTGGGCTATGCCGGTATCGCCGATTTAGCGCAAGACAAGATTGAGCTTTATTTGGATGATGTGCATGTGGTCACGCAAGGCGGAAGACATGTGGCGTACAAAGAAGAAGATGGTAAGCGGGTGATGAAGCAATCTGAGATCACCATCCGGGTTTTGCTCGGCCGAGGCGACGCCAGTGAAACTGTTTGGACATGCGACCTGAGCCACGACTACGTCACCATCAACGCAGACTACAGAAGCTGACATGGGCATCAACGAACATTTAGAGCGCATGCTGCTCAGGGCCGAAACCTTGATGGCGCGTATCGAGTCGGTACTTCCCCAAGCACTTCATGCACCCGACTGGAAAGCCAGTATGGCTTTTCGCTACCGCAAACGCGGCAATGGCCATGGTGTGCTTGAACCCGTCAAGCATGTGGCCTCCTTGTCTTTGGATGACCTCAAAGAAATTGACGTTCAAAAGGAAAAAATCCAACGCAATACCTTGCAATTTGTTCAAGGCTTGCCCGCAAACAATGTGTTGCTCACTGGTGCAAGAGGCACCGGAAAGTCCTCTTTGATCAAAGCTTGTTTGCAAACCTATGCTCCACAAGGTTTGCGTTTGATTGAAGTCGATAAGCAAGACATGGTGGACCTGCCCGACATCATCGAGGTGGTTGCCAGTCGTCCCGAGAAATTCATCATCTTTTGCGATGACTTGAGCTTTGAAGAGGGCGAGCCTGGTTACAAAGCTTTGAAATCCATTCTGGATGGCACGGTAGCAGCAGCCACGCCCAATGTGTTGATTTATGCAACCAGCAATCGACGCCATTTATTGCCCGAGTACATGAAGGACAACCTCAGTTACAGCCACACGTCTGATGGTGAAGTTCACCCCGGCGAGGTGATTGAAGAAAAAATCTCTTTGTCTGAGCGTTTTGGTTTGTGGATCAGCTTCTACCCTTTCAGCCAAGAGGCCTATTTGCTCATCGTTGAGCAATGGCTGTCATCTCTGGGTGTTGCGCCTGACCTGATCACCAAGGCACGTCCCGAAGCTTTGGTGTGGGCCCTTGAGCGAGGTTCGCGCAGCGGTCGCGTAGCTTTTCAGTTTGCCCGCGACTTTGCAGGACGGCTGGGTGCGCACTGACCCAAATCGCTTGTCTGCCACGCAAGACGGGCAGGTGCGGGTTGCGGATGGTCAGATACCTCGCCCTGAAGGTGCTGACCAACGCGCCATGACGCAAGTGGCTGTCGGTGTTCTGATTCGCACAGACGCATCTTTTTTATTGACCACCCGTCCCGAAGGAAAAGTCTATGCCGGTCACTGGGAGTTTCCAGGCGGCAAAGTCGAGTCAGGCGAAACAGTCGAGCAAGCGCTTACGCGAGAACTTCGCGAGGAACTGGGCATTGAGGTGGTTCGTTGTACAGCTTGGCAATCCGAGTGCATAGATTACCCCCATGCGTTGGTGCAGCTGCACTTTTACAAAGTGTTCGAGTGGCAAGGCGAGTTGCAGATGCGTGAAGGTCAGCAGTTTGCTTGGCAAAGTTTGCCTGTGCAGGTGTCGCCGGTATTGCCAGGCACATTGCCTGTCTTGGAGTGGCTGGCTCAGGCGCAGAGCTCTATATCAAACTCGGCACTTTCAGTCGCCGCTTGAGGCTTGCCTTCCCAGTTCTGATGGGTGAGTCTGACCCAGACCATCATTCGGTTGCCGCTGATCTCGGGCACCAAACCCAGCGCAGGGTCAATGAACACACGCATCATTTGAAAGCGCCCTTGCGGCAGCGCTTGTTGAAATTGACCATTGTTGGCGATGACGCGCTGTGCAGCGCCACTCTCGCGAAGCAAGCGCATTAACAGCACCACACTGTCGTTGAGCGCCTTCAAAGGCTCTGACCATTTCAAAATATCTTGGCGGCGCTCATCGGGATCTACTTGTTTCCAAGCATGGTAAGCCGGCAAGTCAAATGCACAGGTACCACCCGGAATAGCGACGCGGTTGCGCAAGCTGCTCAGAAAGTCGTTGTCACTTACACAGTTGCCTATCCGACTGCCAAGCGTGTTGAAGCCGCTTAAGCACTTGTCAATTTTTTGCAGCAACTCATCCAACACCTCTTCTGACACGGAAGGGTTGCCTCGGTAGTTGTTGAACTGTGATTTATGCTTATCGAGCTCTTTCAATATGTCTGACTTCAAGTCAGAACGACCACCAACATCGACAATTTCAAACAAGGTGGTGAGTGCAAAGTGGTGATCAATTTCCGAGGAGCGTAGCAAGAGTTGCTCAAAACGCTCCAGCAAGTATTCAAGTCGCAAGTAAGTGCGAATTCGCTCATTAAATGGGTGTTCGTAAAGAATCACAATACTTCGCAGGTTGGTAAAAAGCAACTCTCAAATCATAACCGCTGAAATGGGGTTTTCTCGCCTTGACTTTGCCTAATTGGGCTCCCAAGCGTCGGCTTGTTTTTGCAGAGCGCTCAAATCGTCGCTGTCGTTATCGATCACCCAGTTGGCCGCTGCCAACCGTTCTTGTCGACTGGCCTGCGCGGCCATCACCGCTTGCGTTTGTGTCCTCGTCCAGCCATTTCTGGCCATGACGCGGGATAGTTGCCTACCCTCACTGCAATCGACCACGATGATGCCGTCAAGTTGCCCCTGCCATTGGGAGGACTCGACCAACAGAGGAATATCTAAGATAGCCAAGGGTTCTCCCTTGTCTTGGATGGCAGTTAATTTTTCTGCAATCGATGCGCGGATAAGGGGATGCAAAATGGTTTCCAATCGCGCTTTAGCTTCAGGTTGACTAAACACCAAAGTACGCATTTGGCTTCTGTCCATGCTGCCATCCAATGCTATAGAACTATCGCCGAAAGCCTCGCGTACCTTTGCAATCGCCAAGCCGCCTACGCCGGTCAGCTCCCTAGAAACTGCATCCGCATCAATCAATGCAAAACCTCGTGCGGCCAACATGGCGCCAAAAGTGGATTTGCCGCTGCCGATGCCGCCTGTCAGGCCAATGCGTTTGAATGCGGGATGTTGCATATGACCCGCAGTCTATAAGAAAGCCTAAAGCACTTGTCCCAATTGAAAGACGGGTAGGTAAAGAGCCACCACAAGGCCGCCCATGAGCAGACCCAGCACGACCATCATGGCCGGCTCTAAAAGTTGCGTGAACTGACGCAACAGGTTATCAACTTGAGCATTGAGTTGCTGAGCTACTTTGGCGAGCAGCGCGTCCAATGCCCCGCTTTGCTCACCCACATCAACCAGTTGTATCAACATGGTTGGGAACACATGTGCTTGGGAAGGATGGGTGGAAAGGCTTTCCATTGCAGCGGCGAGTGAGGCGCCGTGGCTGATTTTGGCGCGAACAACGATGGTGGACATACCAACGCACCGGTTGGTGCTGCTGGCCGCTACCACCTCTAAAGCATCCAGCATGGGGACACCGGCTTTGAGTAAATCGGACAGTGTCAGCGTCCATAAAGCTAGCTGGCTTTGGTGGACCATGGTTCCAAGCAACGGCAAGCGCAAGACAGTGGTATCGCGCCAAAGTTGGAGGTCCGGCTTGGCCATCAACAGCCTGATGGGAAGGTACAAACCGCTGATGGCAAGCAATACCCATGTTGCGCCGCCGTTGGTTATCCAGCGACTCATCTGCACCACTGAGAGGGTCAGTGCTGGCAAGTCAGCACCAAGAGAAGAAAAAATACCTTCAAACACTGGAACCACCCACACCATGATGACGGTGACAACCACCAAGGTGATCAAAAGGACTGCGCAGGGATAGGTCAAGGCTGTGCGAATCTGAGTCTGCAGGGCTTGGCGCTTTTCAAGCAACAGGGCTAAGCGCTCCAATACTTGGTCGAGATTTCCAGCCATTTCTGCGGCCGCGACCAACTCGCAATACAAAGTATCAAAGTCATTCGATTGCCGCAGGGCCAAGTGAAAGCTGCAACCTTGCTCAAGCGACACGCACAGGCGAACAATCAACTGGCGCATCTCGCCAGAGGATTCTGACTTGGCCATGGAGGTCAAAGACGCCAGCAAGGGCAAACCTGCTGCCATCAGGGTGGCAAGTTGCCGAGTGAAATGACAACGCTGGCGCAGTGCTGAGGTCATGATGAAGTCGCTGCCCAGACTTCTTCATGGGATGTGATGCCGGCACAAGCTTTCAGCAAACCAGCTTCACGCAATGTGAGAACACCGTTTTGCTGCAGACGATGGGTCATACTGAGCGTATCCAAACCTGAAAGCATCATGGATTGAAGCTCTGGGGTCATGGCAAGGACTTGGTGAATGCCCACTCTGCCCTTGAAGCCATTCACGCAATACGCACATCCAACCGGCGTGTACCTGTTCTCGTGGGGTACTTTGCATTTGCAGTGTGGGCAGAGCTTACGCACCAGTCTTTGCGCACAAATCAAAACCACACTGCTGGCGACATTGAAGTTGGCCACACCCAACTGACAAAGACGGGTGAGTGCAGATGGCGCATCGTTGGTATGCAGGGTTGACAACACCAAATGACCCGTCTGTGCGGCTTTCGCCGCCACATCTGCGGTTTCGCTGTCGCGTATTTCACCCACCATCACCACATCAGGGTCTTGCCGCAGCAAGGCACGCAGCGTTTGTGCAAAACCCAGCCCGGACTTTTCGTTCACATTGATTTGGTTGATGCCGGGCAGCACAATCTCGCAGGGGTCTTCTACTGTCGAGATATTGATCTTGGCTGAGTTCAGGTGGTGCAAACAGCTGTAAAGCGTCTTGGTTTTGCCAGACCCCGTGGGGCCTGTGATCAACACCATGCCATTGGGGCGCTGCAATGCGGTGAGCAAATCATCGAGTTGCTGTGGCTCATAACCTAAATCGTTGAGATTTAACTGCTGCGAAAGAAAGTTTTGAATACGCAGCACGATTTTTTCGCCGTGCACGGTGGGCAAGCAACTGACCCGCATATCGATAGGCGACGTGTTGACAGGTATGCGCAATCGACCGTCTTGGGGCAAGCGCTTTTCAGAAATATCCATGCGCGACAGCACTTTGATACGCGAGATGATGCGGTCTTTTAATTGCGCATGGGGCGATGGACGCTCTTGCAGATGGCCATCAATCCTCACCCTCACCCTGAGTACGTTTTCAAAGGGCTCTAGATGGATATCCGAAGCCCCATCAGCCAAAGCGGAGGCAAAAAAATGCGTCAGCCAGTCAACCGCTTGCTGGTCTTGATCGGTGGCTGATGAGGGGTAGGGCAGTGAAACCATGGTGGTCACTGTAAAAAAACATGTTCATATAGTGGGGAAGTAGCACTCGAAGAAACAGGGAGTGCCAGTCTTGTATCAACTATTTCCCGAAAAACGTTTGAAACTTACTGCTAACAAGGCAGCGGTTTATTTTAATTTTGGCGGTCTAGTAATTGCTCGGCAATATCAGCCAATGCAGTTTTGTATTCACTGGCGGGCAAAACCTCTAAGGCATGCAGGGCCAACTGCGCTTCGTCCGATGCAGCCTGCCGCGTGGCTTGCATGGCGCCTGTCGAGCGAACAATCTCGGCGATGTCAGGCAAAGCACCAATATCGCCTTGCTCAATGGCGTTTTTGATCAACTCGCATTGCTTTAGCGTACCGCGTTGCATCGCAAAAATAAGCGGCAG
>CAMCWS010000037.1 GCA_945882755.1 Bordetella parapertussis
ATCAGCATGGCGACGCAGATATAGCTGCGCAAAACAAAATGCCGCTGACTCAATAAATCATCGGGCCAGTGTCGGGCAAAAAGTCCAGCCAAAGCATGCATGTCTACATGATAACTATGGCGCGGGCGTTTTAAAACCTAAAGTATTGCTCAGTAGTTACAAAAGTACCTAAATGGCTAGGGCCGCGGCAATGTCTTTGCTGACCGATGTGGGTGTGTCCACCGAGCCGTAGCGCTTGACGCTCACGCCGTCCTTGCCAACCAAGAACTTGGTGAAATTCCATTTAATGCCCTCGCTGCCCAGCATGCCGGGCGCTTGGGTCTTGAGCCATTGGTACAGCGGATGCGCTTGGGCACCATTGACCTCGGTTTTGGCCATCATGGGAAAAGACACGCCATAGTTTTTTTGGCAAAAAGCGCCGATTTCTTCATTGCTGCCTGGGTCTTGGCTGCCAAACTGGTTGCAGGGAAAGCCCAGCACCACCAAGCCTTGGCTGGCAAACTCTTGGTGCAGTTTTTCAAGGCCCGCAAATTGCGGTGTGAAGCCACAGGCGCTGGCGGTGTTGACGATCAACAGCACTTTGCCTTGGTAAGCGCTGAGCGCCACCGTGTGGCCATCGATGGTTTGCGCTTCAAAGTCATAAACATTGGCCATCTGTTTTCTCCACAAGTTAAGAGGTCATTGTCGCTAATCTGGCTTGTCCCTGCTGGGCCAAGCCGCCAAGGCCGCCGCCAACACAATCAGCAAGCCGCCCAGCAGTTTGCGGGTGCTGAGTTCAGAAGCACCCAGCGCCACCGATGAAAGCGTGGCAAACACAATTTCCGAAAGCATCACCAAGGCGGTGGTGCTGGCGGCCAAACGCGCCGCCCCAAACTGCAAACTCAGGTTGGAGGCGAGCAACAATACCGCCAAGCCCAAGGCATAGGGCCACCATGCAAAGTCTGTTGGCCACACCACCAAGCCAGACGGTGCGCCGGCCAGTGCCGCCAACGCAGTCAAGGCCATGCCGCCGCCAAACATGCCCGCCATGCGATCGGCCTCGGGCAGGTAGGACAGCTTTTTCAGCATGGCGTTGTTCAGGGCGAAGCTGGCGCCACCCAACAGCGCCAAATAATCCATGGCCGAGGAGGGCCAAGGCCAATCCATCTCGGGGGTTTTCAGAACCAACGCCACGCCGCACAAGGCCAGCGCCAAGCGCAGCAGCGACCAGCGGGTGGGGCGCTCATCCAACAGTAGCCAAGCAAACAACACCGACCATGCAGGCATGGTGTAAAAAAGCAGCACCACCCGCACCACATCGCCCAATGTGACGGCCCAGTTAAAGCCCAAATTGGTCAAGCCCGAGCCCAAGAACAGCCACCACAAGGTGGGGTGTTGCGCCATGCTGAGCCATGTGCGGGGGCGTAGCACCGTGATGCACACACAGGCAAAGCCGTACATGAAAGCGGTGGCCCACGAAGGGTGCAGGCCCAGCGCCTGCATCTCGCGCAAAGGCCACCAACTCAGACCAAACACCAGGGCATTGAAAAGCAGGCCCAGCACCGGCCCCCAAGTGGTGGTCATGGCATCAGTGAGAGGGGTCTTGGCGAGCGATATCGAGCAAGCGCTCTACCTCTTTGGCATGGTGTTTGCAGTTGCTTTGGTGCCAGCGCTGGATAAGCCACATATTGCCCGCCACGATAAGGCCAAAGCAAACGATGGCGTTGAAGGCACTTAAGCCCATGGCTGATGCAGCGGCATACAAGCCACCCAGCGCCAAGATACAGGCTTGCTCATTGAAGTTTTGCACCGCGATGGAGCGGCCTGCACCCATCAGGTTGTGGCCACGGTGTTGCAGCAAAGCGTTCATGGGCACCACCAAAAACCCGCCCAAGCCACCCAGCAAAATGAAAAACGGTGCGGCCACCCATACGTTGTCGATGAAATTCATCACCAGCATCAACAAACCCATGGCTATGCCCAAGAACATCAAGCGTGGCGCATCTGCCAAAGTGGTGCGCATCGAAGCCACCACCGCACCCACGGCAGTACCTATGGCGATGACACCCACCAAGGAGGACGCTTGGGTGGTGGTGTAGCCCAAAGCCACGGCGCTCCATGCCAACACGATGTAGCGCAGGTTGCCACTGGCACCCCAAAACAAGGTGGTGGTGGCCAAGGAAATTTGGCCCAATTTGTCGCGCCACAAGCGCTGGTTGCACTGCCAAAAATCTGGGATCAAGGCCAGCAAGTGGTAGCCCAAGGAATGCTGCGCATTGGCCTTGAGTGGAATCATCTCCACACCGGTGTCAGGAATGCGGGTGTTGAACCAAGCCGCCACGCCGTACAAACCGACCAGCACGCAAATGGCAGCCTCTGGCGGTGTATCGATGGGCGTGTCAATCAGCGGCAAATCCAAGCCCAGCAAAAAGCTGGAGATATGCGGCCCCACCAGTTGACCACCCAACAACACACCCAAGATGATGGAGGCGATGGTCAGGCCCTCAATCCAACCATTGGCTTTGACCAACAAAGAAGAAGGCAGCAGCTCGGTCAAGATGCCGTACTTGGCAGGCGAATACGCCGCCGCACCCAAGCCGACAATGGCATAGGCCAGCAAGGGGTGCGAACCAAACAACATCATGGCGCAACCCAGCACTTTGATGCCATTGCTCATAAACATCACTTGCCCCTTGGGGCGCGAGTCGGCAAAAGCGCCCACAAACGGGGCAAGCACCACGTAAAACAAGGCAAACATGGGCACCAAGGCTGCGCGTTGCCACTCGGCACCGCCCCCTGCTTTGATCAATTCAACAGCAGCTACAAACAAGGCGTTGTCAGCCAAAGAGCTGAAAAACTGCGCTGCCATGATGGTGTAAAAACCGCGCTTCATAAGAACAGACAAAAGTAGGGGAGGCGGTTCAAGTAAGAGGGCATGAGAGGTGAAATGGGGGCGACAGCCCTGAGTCCTTGTGAGTTATATCACGCCGTTTGAGCGTCACCGAGCCTGCCACAATTGACCCCATGCCCCGTCCTCTCCATGCCGTCATCCACACACAGGCCTTGAAAGCCAACCTTGCGCGGGTGCGGCTTGCCGCAGGTGACGCCCGGGTCTGGGCGGTGGTCAAAGCCAATGCCTATGGCCATGGTGTGGCGCGGGTGTTTGAAGGCCTGCGGGCTGCAGAAGGTTTTGCGGTGCTGGATTTGGCAGAGGCCCAGATTTTGCGCGGTCTGGACTGGCGCGGCCCGATCTTATTACTCGAAGGTGCTTTCGAGCAGCGCGACTTGGAGCTGTGTTCCCGACTCGACCTGTGGCATGTGGTGCATACCGAAGCGCAAATTGACATGTTGAGTCGCCACAAAACCCAAGTGCCGCAGCGCGTGTTTTTGAAAATGAACAGTGGCATGAACCGCTTGGGTTTTGCGCCAGAGCGTTTTCGTTCTGCGTGGGTGCGCTTGAACGCCTTGCCGCAGGTGGATGAAATCACCTTGATGACCCATTTTGCCCACGCCGATGACGCAGTCGGTGTGGGCGAGCAGTTGCAGGTGTTTAACCACACCACCCACGATTTGCCCGGCGAGCGCAGCTTGGCCAACAGTGCCGCTGTTTTGCGCCATGGCAACGATGCAGCTGTGCTGGCAGATTGGGTACGCCCTGGCATTGCGCTCTATGGCTGTGCGCCCGACCACCCCTTGCACAGTGCCGTGCATTGGGGTTTGCTGCCTGCCATGAGTTTGCGCAGCCACCTCATTGGCTTGCAAGACTTGAAGGCGGGCGACGCGGTGGGCTATGGCGGCCTTTTCAAAGCACCTCATGCAATGCGCATCGGCGTGGTGGCTTGCGGCTATGCAGACGGCTACCCGCGCCATGCACCCAGCGGTACACCGGTGTTGGTCGGTGGTGTGCGCTGTGCCACGGTGGGGCGGGTCAGTATGGACATGCTGTGTGTCGACCTCACCACCCTGCCCCAAGCGCAGGTGGGCACAGAAGTCACTTTATGGGGCCAAGCCAGCACGGAAGAGGTGTTGTGCATTGATGAAGTCGCTGCCGCAGCCGGCACCGTGGGCTATGAGTTGATGTGCGCATTAGCGCCCCGCGTACCTGTCTCTTCGGATTAATTAGGGTCAGATCCCGATTAATCGGGCTGCTGTCTCAATCGCAGGCTTTGAAGTGTCGAAGCAAGCACTCTCTTGCCAAGGTTTGTGACAAGCTAATTTGCTCACGCGTCATGTGTTGCGCAAGAATGCCCATGTTCATGGCCGCAAGCGTGGCGCCATTGGCCGCGGCCAATTGGGTCCACATATGTGCATGGACCATGTCTTGCGCCACACCCAGTCCTTTGCCGTACATCGAGCCCAAGTTGTTTTGCGCAATCGCGTCGCCTTGCGCAGCGGCGAGCCGATAAAACTTTGTAGCCAAGCCATAGTCTTGCTGCGTCCCTCTGCCGTTTTCGTACATCACAGCCAAGTTGAACTGTGCATGGGCGTGGCCTTCAGCGGCGGCCAGCCAGAACCAGCTCAGTGCTTGGGCAAGGTCTTGTTCAACGCCCTGGCCTTTGCTGAACATCACGCCCAAATTGAATTGGGCATTGGCTTCGCCTTGTGCCGCAGCCAGCTGGTACCACTTCATCGCTTCGGCAGTATCTTGCGATATGCCCCGACCACTGCTGTAAAAAGTACCCAAGTTATTTTGAGCGCTGGCATCCCCTTGGGCGGCGGCCAATTGGTACCACTTCAAAGCCTCGGCATCGTCTTGCAGCACACCTGCGCCAAAAGCGTAGCTGTCACCCAATAAAGACTGGGCCCACGCTTGGCCTTTGTCGGCCAAAGGACGGGTGATGCTTAGCTCGCGAGCAAAGTCGGCTTTTGTGTTCGCCTTGAAAGCCTCTTCTTGAGCGCCCGCATGCGCCACCACACAAGCAATAAAACACAAAAACGCAAAAAATGCTTTTTCCATCGAAAGTTCCTTGCTTAATATAAAAATTAACTAAATTGTACATAATTTTTACAAAAAACAAGAAAAATATTCACTTTTGAATTAATTGGGGTCAGATCCCGATTATTTACAAGCGCAATCACTGTTCGTGCTTGGGTGCCTACTCAGAAGAGGGGCATTGAGAGATTGCGTCGCTTCGCTCGCAATGACGCCTCCTTGCAATGACGCCTCCTTGCAATGACGTCTCGTCGCAATGACGGTCATCAAGCAGCTTGCTGAAAACGACTGGCCAACCACACCAGCAACAACACAGGCAAGCCCAAAGCAGCGGTACCCGTGAAAAACCAAGCATAGCCCGCGGCGTCCACCGCTACGCCGGAAAAGCCCGCCAAAAACTTTGGTAACAGCAGCATCAGCGAACTGAACAAAGCGTACTGTGTGGCTGAATACTGCACATTCGTCAGCGACGACAAATAGGCGATGAAAGCAGCAGAGGCAATGCCGCTGGCCAAGTTGTCGGCCGACACCACGGCGATCAAGGCATACACATCATGGCCGTGCAAAGACAGCCAAGCAAACAGCAAGTTGGTGACGGCGCTCAAGACTGCGCCCAGCATCAGCACCCGCATCACGCCAAAGCGCAGCACCAAGCCGCCGCCCAAGAAGGCACCCACCAAGGTCATGATGACGCCGTACAACTTGGTGACGGTTGCCACCTCTTCTTTGGTGTAACCCATGTCCACATAAAACGGGTTGGCCATGATGCCCATGACGATGTCACTGATGCGGTAGGTGGCAATCAATGCCAACAGCAACACCGCATGCCAACGGTAGCGTTGGATGAATTCGGCAAACGGCTCAAACACCGCCACATGCAGCCATTCACGCAAGTTACGCGCAGGGGCTAGCTCGGTGTGCGCCGGTTCTTTGGAAAACAACACCGTCACCATGCCCACCGCCATGGAAAAGGCCATGGCGGTATAGGCCACGCCCCAGGCCCCATCTTGGTAGGTCCCAGCGGGCAAGCCACCCACTTCAGCCCGTGCCGCAATCCAAAACACACCCGCACCCGCCCAAATCATGGCCAAGCGGTAACCGGTTTGGTAGCTCGCTGCCAGCACCGCTTGCAGCCGCGCTTGCGCCGACTCGATGCGAAAGGCATCCAGCGCAATGTCTTGCGTGGCCGAGCCAAACGACGCCAGCAACGCAAAAGCCACCAAGGGCGTCAGTGCATCTTGCGGGTTGCTCCACGCCATGCCCAGCAGACCGGCCACCACGGCCACTTGCGACAGCAGCAACCAACTGCGTCGCCGACCCAAGAGCTGTGTCAACATCGGTAAAGGCAAGCGGTCCACCAGCGGTGCCCACGCCCATTTAAAGCCATAAGCCAAGCCCACCCAGCTGAGAAAACCAATGGTGGCGCGGTCTATGCCTGCTTCGCGCAACCTAAAGGACAGCGTCCCTAAAACCAACAAAAGCGGCAAACCTGCAGAAAACCCCAAAGCCAACATGCGCAGGCTGGACGGGCTGAGGTAAATCAGCAAGGTGTCTTGCCAAGACGGCAGCTTGATGGGGGAAGTTGGGTTATCGTTCATACCCTTGTATTGTCATCGCCGCCAAACCAGCCACATATATGTTGACCAAACGTGCTTTTTTACATCACTGCGCCTTTTGCATTGCCGGTGCGTACAGCTTGGACTCGCTCGCCCGAGATGGCGTCGAGGTGGGCAAGCAGTCGAGTTTTGCAAAGTTGGTGCCAGCCGCCGAAGTGGAAACCACTGCCTACACACAGTACAGCCAAATGCTCAAGCAGGCATCAGAAAAAAACGCCTTGGCACCCGACGACCACCCGCAGGTGGTTCGCTTGCGTGCCATTGCCATGAAGTTGATTCCGTTCAGCTACGAATGGAACCCCCGTGCCAGAGACTGGAATTGGCAGGTCAACCTGATTGGATCAGACCAGGTCAATGCGTTTTGCATGCCTGGGGGCAAGATCGCTTTCTTTCATGGCATTTTGAACAAACTCAACCTCACCGATGATGAAGTCGCCATGGTCATGGGACATGAAATCGCCCATGCGCTGCGCGAACACGCACGTGAGCGCATGGGTAAAAGCATGGCCACCAACACCTTGTCCAAGATAGGCGGCGCACTCGCCTCGGTGTACTTAGGTGTGGACCCGCGTGTGACCGACGCGGTGGCCATGCAAGGCGCGAATTTGATCAGCCTCAAGTTCAGCCGCGAAGATGAATCCGAGGCTGATTTGGTCGGCATGGAGCTGGCAGCCCGTGCCGGTTACAACCCCCGTGCGGGCGTCAGTCTTTGGCAAAAAATGAGTGCCGCCAACAAAGGTGCGCCGCCTCAGTGGATGAGCACCCACCCTTCTGGCAAAACCCGCATCAAAGACATTGAAGCGAATTTGCCCAAGGTCGAGCATTTGTATCAGCAGGCCGCCAAGCCCTAGGCTCTGCGTGTCTCAAGTCCCACCCACATAAGGGTTGCTGCGCCGCTCGCGGCCAAAGGTGCTCTCGGGGCCATGGCCCGGAATGAACACCGTGTCGTCACCCATGGGCCACAAGCGCTGGGTGATGCTGTCGATCAAATCTTGGTGGTTGCCTTGCGGAAAATCGGTGCGGCCTATGCTGCCGGCAAACAGCACATCGCCCACAAAAGCGCGTTTCAATTCAGCTGAATAAAACACCACATGACCGGGCGTGTGGCCAGGGCAGTGACGTACCTGCAAAGTGTGCGCACCCAGCGTAACCGAGTCGCCATCAGCCAACCAACGTGTGGGCGTGAATGCACGGGAAGGCGGGAAACCATAGTTGGTCGCCGCGTCTTTCAAACCATCGATCCAAAACTGATCGCCGGGGTGTGGCCCGATGATGGGTAGGTGCAACTTGTCAGCCAATTCAGCCGTGCCACCCGCATGGTCGATGTGCGCATGGGTGATCCAAATCGCCACCAACCTCACACCCAGTTGCTTGCAAGCGCTTTGCAGCATGTCCAAGTCACCACCTGGGTCGATGATGGCTGCGGTCATGCCCTCGTCCTCCCAGACCACAGAGCAGTTTTGTTGAAAGGGCGTGACGGGGATGGTTTCGTAGTGGAGCATGTTGTAGATAAATGGGCGCGTGGTGAAAACGTGTTGAGGAGCAGCTTAAGCGGCAACAGGTCAGATTATCGATGTAACGCATTCATCAAACCGACACAAAGCAGCTTTACCATGGATTTGAGTTGGCCCATTCTTTGGAGTGGCTCTAAAACCAACCTGCCAAATTGATGCACTACAGAGCTGTATTTATTTCCGATCTGCACCTGGGTACCCCAGGCTGCCAAGCCGACGCCCTCCTAGACTTCCTTAAATCGCACTCCAGCGATTATTTGTACTTGGTTGGCGACATCATTGATGGTTGGCAATTGCGCCGCAAATGGTATTGGCCGCAAGCGCACAACGACGTGGTGCAAAAAATCTTGCGCCGTGTCCGCAAGGGTTGCCATGTGGTCTATGTGCCTGGCAACCACGACGAATTTGCACGTGACTTTGTCGACCACCACTTTGGCGGCATTGAGGTAGTGGAAGAGGCCTCTCACACCCTGCTGGATGGACGTAAATTTTGGTTGGTGCATGGCGACTATTTCGATGCGGTAGTGAAATACGCCAAATGGCTGGCTTACCTTGGCGACACCTTGTATGAAATGGCCTTGCGCTTGAACCGGCATTTCAACCGTGTTCGTCGCTACATGGGCTTGCCCTATTGGTCGTTGTCGGCTTACTTGAAAAGCAAGGTCAAAAAAGCACTGAACTTCGTCACCGATTTTGAAAATGCTGTCGCCCACGAGGCGAAGAAGCGCGGCTACCAAGGCGTGGTGTGCGGCCATATTCACCGTGCAGAAATTCGCACCATCGAAGGCGTTCTGTATTGCAACGATGGCGACTGGGTAGAGAGCCGTTCTGCCTTGGTCGAGCATGTGGACGGCAGGCTTGAGTTGATTTATTGGGACCAAGTCATGGATGCATTGCCCAACGCCAGCGCCGTGGTCTTACAGCACGACCCCTTGCACGTTACTGAACCCGCTTGACCTCCCTGCTGAGACGCACGGGCTTTGTGCCCTTGATGGGGGCGCAATTCGTCTCCGCTCTGGCAGATAACGCCTTGCTGTTGGTGGCCATGGCCTTGTTGATTGAGCAAGGACAGGCCGCGTTTTGGGTGCCTTTGCTCAAACTGATGTTCACCCTGTCCTATGTTGTCTTGGGGCCATGGGTTGGCGTGTGTGCAGATACGTGGCCCAAGCAAAAAGTGATGATGGTGGCCAACGGCGTGAAAGCCGTGGCTTGTCTGGCGATGCTTTGGGGTGTCAATCCATTGCTTGCGTTTGCCATCGTAGGCGTGGGTGCAGCCGTTTATGCCCCCGCCAAATATGGCTTGGTTACCGAGCTGGCGCAACCCGAGCAGTTGGTGACAGCCAATGCATGGATAGAAATCAGCACCGTCAGCGCCGTTTTGCTCGGCGTGGTGCTGGGTGGCGCCTTGGTTAGCCCTGCTTGGCTGCAACAGAACTGGGTTCAAGCGTGGGCTCAATTTCAAGACGCACAAACTGTTTACACCGCTTCGCTGGCAACGCTGCTGGTTTTGTATGGTGTGGCCGCAGCGCTCAATCTTTTTATTCAGGGAAGCGGCAAGGTGTATGCGCCTATGCCGTGGAAATTCATGTCCATTTGCCAAGGCTTTTGGCAGGACTTCAAGCGTTTGTGGACCGACCCCTTGGGCAGCATCAGCTTATCGGTGACCACTTTGTTTTGGGGCGTGGGCGCCACTTTGCAGTTATTGGTGCTGAGTTGGGCACAAGAAAAACTTTTGCTCAATCTTTCGCAAGCTGCCTATTTGCAAGCGGCCACCGCGGTGGGCGTGATCGTGGGTGCGGCGCTGGCAGCACGTTGGGTGGCGCTGCACCAAGCCACGCATGTACTCGCGCTGGGTTTGGCCATGGGCGCTTTGTTGCCCATCATGTTGTGGGTGACGCAGTGGCAGACAGCTGTGCTGCTAACCACCTTGCTGGGCCTTGTGGGCGGGTTTTTTGTGGTGCCTATGAATGCCTTGCTTCAACACCGTGGTGTGGTGTTGCTCAGCGCCGGACGATCGATCGCCATCCAAAATGTGAATGAAAACGCCAGCATTTTGGCGATGATGGCTGCCTACAGTGGCTTGCTTTACTTTCAAGCAAAAGTGGAAGATCTGATTCTGGTCTTGGCCTTTTTGATGATCACGGTCATGGTGCGTGTGCTGTGGCGTCACCTGTCACTGAAGACGCCATTCGCTTAAGCCGCTGGTTGGGGTAGTTGCATCAGGGCTTGACCCATGCGCAAAACTCGCCCGTCTTCTATGCTAGGCGCGAACGCAAAGTCGGGCGGCGTGAACACCAAGATGGTCGAACCATGTTGAAACCAGCCTAGCTCCTCGCCTTTGTGAAATGCCGCGTCACAGCGCATGACAGCTGGCCCTTGGTAGCGGGTGTGCAGCAAGGTGTCTAAGGCGTGTAAGCGAATGCTGGCCACCAGCACGGCAGCCACTGGCACTAAAGCGACGGGGTGGCGTTGTGCGCCAATCTCCATCTCCAACATGGCGCGTTCGTTTTTGCAAAAAAGTTTTTCCACGCGCTTCAAAGCAATTGGGTTGACGTTCCATGTGTCGCCTGAAAAATATTCCACGCGGTGCAAGCGCCCATCGTGTGGCGCATGAAAGCGGTGGTACATCGACGAGGTGATGCGGATGGTCAGGAATTTGCCGTTGTGCCAAGGACCGTGTTGGGCGCTGGCACCGAGCAGGTCTTGCAAGGTGTAGGGAAAGCCTTTGGCTTGGAACAACTGACCGTCTTTGACCTCGCCCATGGCACCCACGATGCCGTCACACGGACTCACCAAGGTGTTGGCGTCTTGGTCGACCGGGCGAGCGCCTGGGCGCAGCTGGCGAATAAAGCAGTCGTGCAGGCTATCAAAGCGCTGCTCTTTGGCCTCGGACAAGTCCAAATCGGCAAACTGGCGCCATACCCAAATAGAAGCTTTGGCAAGCAAAGGATGGCGCAATTGGCTGAACCACCCCATGAAATGCGTCAATGCCACACGGGGAATGCGGTTGGTGAGCAAAAAGTTCAGGTCCTCGTTGGCGACCAAGTTTTGGATATGTTGTCGAACAGTCATCATTTTTTAACCTTAGTGACATACAAAAGAGGTTTTCGAAAGGGAGTACATGGATACATATGAAACAGGTGTCTCAGTGGTGTTGGGCTTGGTGGCCGTGATGGCAGCTGCCGTCTTGCTGCAAAGAGTGGTTCAGCGCTTGCAACTGTCGTTTGCAAAACATCCGTCCTTGGGCGGACACCTGCGCATGTCTAAGCGCTTTGCCCACTGGTTGCCAGCCTATAGCTACAGTCCAGCGACATGGTTTTCGGTCGACGGTGCGCCGCCAGACATTGCCCACACACGCCAGACTGCCCTGCGTGAATTGGGCGTCAAGCTCAAGACAAGAAGTCCCTTGACGCTGGCACAGACCGCAGCGGCCAAACCCATGATCTCTGATATGCAGCTCACCAGCCAATACCGAGTTCCCTACCAATTCCGCGAACTGCTGTCGCAGCACTTGCAACTGGGCGGTTTTTGGCGCTCTAGCCAAGGTGTTTGGCTGACTGACATGGATGGCAACCAGTTCATCGATGTGTCGGGTTCGTATGGCGTGAATTTGTTTGGCTACGACTTTTACAAATCTTGCATGGCTGAAGGTGCGGCCATGGCGCAAGACTTGGGACCGGTGCTCAGTGGTTACCACCCTTGCGTGTTGGACAACGTCAAGCGCTTGTGTGATTTGTCGGGCAAAGACGAGGTGTCGTTTCACATGTCGGGCACCGAAGCGGTGATGCAAGCCGTTCGTTTGGCCAGGTACCACACCAAGAAGCGAAAAATTGTGCGCTTCACTGGTGCCTATCACGGCTGGTGGGACGATGTGCAGCCAGGACCAGGCAACCCCATGCCGCCTTCTGGCGACACCCTCACCTTGAACGATATGCATGCCAACACCTTGCGTGTTTTGCGCAACCGCAATGACATCGCCTGTGTGCTGATCAACCCTTTGCAGGCCATGCACCCTAACCGCGCTGCACCCACGGACAGCACCTTGATCGATGGCAAGCGTTCTGTGCATTACGACCGACAAGCCTACACAGCGTGGTTGCAAACTTTGCGCCAAGTCTGCACAGAAAAGGGCATTGCACTCATCATGGATGAAGTATTTTTGGGGTTTCGTTTGCACCGTGGCGGCGCACAGGCCTACTTTGGCGTTGACGCAGACATGGTGACGTATGGCAAGACCTTGGGTGGCGGTTTGCCCGTTGGCGTGGTGTGCGGCAAATCTTCGTGGATGAAGCGGTTTCGCGATGATCGCCCTGGCGACATTTGTTTTGCCCGCGGCACCTTCAATGCACATCCCACGGTCATGACCACCATGAATGTGTTTTTGCAGCGACTCGACAGTCCGGAAATTCAAGCGATGTATAGCAACGTCAGTCAGACTTGGACAGATCGACAAGCCGCTTTGAACAGCCGTTTGAAGCAAGCAAATATGCCTGTGCGCGTGGCTGGCATGGAAACGGTTTGGACGGTGCTGTTTGACCTGCCGGGGCGCTATCACTGGATGCTTCAATACTATTTGCGCGAGCAAGGCATTGCCATGAGTTGGGTGGGATCGGGTCGCATGATCATGAGCTTGAATTTCGATGACACTATGTTTGATCAATTCTGCGAACGCTTTGTACAAGCAGCTCAACATATGCAGCAAGACGGATGGTGGTGGACACCTGCGCTAGACCAACAGCGTCCCATACGTCGGCAGGTGCTCAAAGAAATGCTCAAGGCCCGTTGGGCCTAGAGCAAGGGCCAAGCAAAACTGTTTCAAGCCTGTGAAGCTTTGACGTGGTCCATGGGGTCTATGCGTTCACCACGCAGCAAATGCAAAGGCGCTTTGTAGTACAGCTTGATGTCATGGATGGGGTCGGTCAAGATTTTGAAGCCCCATGCCAAACCGGCCACCAAGCTGTCTTGCCACCACAATTGAAGCACACGAAAGACCAAGCCAGCCGCGCCTAAGAACAACCAAGCCATGGCGGTGATGCGAACCGGCGTGTCCTCGTAGGCTTGGGGCACGGCCCAAGTCAAATAGGCAGGCATCCAGTAAGCCAACACAGGGATAGCCGCACAAATGCTCAGCAGCACCACTTTGCGGTGCAAGTTGTAGCCCACCTTGATGTCTTCTTTGTGTTCGTGGGTGGCTTGGTTGACCTCGTCATAGCCTTTGGGTTCAAAAAAGAAATGCCCCATTTGACGCGTCGTCATAGAAACCAGCCAAGCCACCAAAGAGGCTACTACCGGGTCGATGAAAAGAAAAACATAAGCCACCAAAAATGACACTGCGCTGATGAAGTGAAGTGACTGGTTCACGTAGCTGTGGTGGTAGTAGCGATGGTCATCCCAGCGTTGGGTATGAAGGGTTTGCTGCCATTGGCGCATAAAGACTCCTGGTGAAGATGGTGACATGCACCTTGGGTTGAGGACACGATGGGACTGTGGGGCATGCGCATGAAATTTTGATGACAAATGCCCATGTCATTGAACTGACACAAGACCTTCATCAAACTGTTGCATTGCCAGTTCACATTACAGGCATGAATACAGATGCGCATATCCAAGTCAGCCGACTAGGTGCTGTCCTACAGCGTTTCAAAATTGCTGTCGTCACGGAAACCTATCCGCCAGACATCAACGGGGTGGCACACACCTTGAGCAAAATAGTGCAAGGTCTCGAAGCGCGGGGTCACGACCTTTGGTTGATTCGCCCCAAGCAGCAAGCGCAGCACACGGCAGTGCACACAGACCATTTCCAAGAGGTGTTGGTCAAAGGTGTGCCCATCCCTTTTTACAGTGAATTGCGCATGGGCTTGCCCGCCAAGCGAGAGCTGCAACGCCTTTGGGCCAAGCAAAGACCCGACATCGTGCATATCGCTACCGAAGGCCCCTTGGGATGGTCGGCGCTGCAAGTGGCACGCAAACTCAAGTTGCCGGTCAGCACCGATTTCCGCACCAACTTTCACGCCTACAGCCAGCATTACGGCATCGGGTGGTTAAGCGGTGCGATTCGGGTCTATTTGAAAAAATTCCATAACCGCGCAGACATCACCATGGTGCCGACTGCCGTGCTGCAGCAAGAACTCCAAGCCAAAGGCTTTGAGCGTGTGCATGTGGTGCCGCGCGGCGTGGACACCTCGCAGTTTTCGCCCTCCTATCGAAGCCAAGACCTGCGCGATGCTTGGGGCGTCAGTGCGTCGGACAAGGTCTTGCTCTATGTAGGTCGCTTGGCTGCAGAAAAAAACCTAGGACTGGTGGTACAGGCTTACCTCCAAGCCAAGCAACAAGACAGCCGTTTGCGGATGGTTTTGGTGGGGGATGGCCCCATGCGGGAGAGCTTGCAGCAACAGCATCCCGACATCATTTTTGCGGGCTACCAAAGCGGCAAAGACTTGGCAGCCCACTATGCCAGTGGCGATGTGTTTGCGTTTGCCAGCCTGACAGAAACCTTTGGCAATGTGACCCTGGAGGCCATGGCCAGCGGTTTGGCGGTGGTGGCGTTCAAACACGCAGCCGCTGGGCAGTGCATCAGCCATGGCGAAAACGGCATGTGCGTGGACACCGAGTCGCCCGACGAGTTTGTGAAAGCCGTGTGCGCTGTGGTGGAAGCCCCGAGTTTGCAAGCGCGTTTGGCCAAGCAGGCTTTGCAGACCGCGCAAACCTTGGATTGGCCCGGCGTGGTCGAACGCACCGAAGCGATGTTTCGCCATGTCATGGCAGGCAGTTACCAGCAAGAAAGCTTGGATTTAGAGATGAGCTTGCAACGGGCGCCTTAAGCCCCGCCTTGCAACTTACAAATCGACTTTACCTCGCATGGCTTTGGTTTGACCGCGCAACACCTTGCTGTCAACCCGCTTTTGCTGAGAAGAAAACGTGGGCTTGGTGGCGCGACGCGGTTTCACCGGTTTGGCGGCCAGCGCCACCATCTCGTGCAAACGTGCGATGGCTTCAGCGCGGTTTTTGTCTTGGCTGCGTGTGGTTTGCGCCTTGATGACGATCACCCCGTCCAAGGTGATGCGCTGGTCCGAGGTGGCCAAGAGCTTGTCTTTCACCGCCTCGGGCAAAGAAGATGCGCGGATGTCAAACCGCAAATGCACCGCGCTAGAGACCTTGTTCACATGTTGGCCACCTGCGCCTTGGGCGCGGATGGCGGTGAACTCCATTTCGGACTCGGGTATCGCGATAGGCATCACACCACCATGTCGTAGGTCACAGTCACGGGTGCGTGGTCGGAGAATTTTTCGTCTTTGTAAATAGCGACTGTCTTGGCGTTGGCTGCCAAAGCGGGTGTGGCCAAGTGGTAGTCCAAACGCCAACCCACATTATTTGCATAGGCTTGGCCGCGGTTGCTCCACCAGGTGTAGCAAGCATCGGTGGTGTCGGGATGCAACTGCCGGTAAATATCCACCAAGCCACCCTCGGTGGTTAGCTTGGTCATCCAAGCACGCTCCTCGGGCAGGAAGCCGCTGTTTTTTCTGTTGCCACGCCAGTTTTTCAAGTCGGCTTCCTTGTGGGCGATGTTGATGTCGCCACACAAAATGTACTCGCGGCCTTGGCGCAAGGCCATCAGGTGAGGATAAATCACATCCAAAAAACGGAACTTGGCCTCTTGCCGCTCAGGACCCGAGGAGCCGCTGGGGAAATACACACTTAACAAAGAGAGCTTGCGCTTAGGTGTATCAAAGCGCAATTCCAAATAGCGGCCTTCAGCGTCAAATTCGCCGCCATCAAAGCCTTGAATCACATGGCTGGGCTCGTGGCGGGTGTAGATGCCCACACCTGAGTAGCCTTTTTTCTCGGCGCATTGGAAGTAACCGTTCAAGCCGGCCAACTGCTCGAAGCTGCCGACCAAATCGCTTTCTTGCGCTTTGATCTCTTGCACACACATACAATCCGGCTTGGCTTTTTCAAGCCAGCTTTGCAGCCCTTTGCTGCTGGCCGAGCGGATGCCGTTGAGGTTAAGGCTGGTGAGTGTGAACAAGGAATCCCCTATGGCTGAACAAGGCGCGGCACCAACCGATTTGGCGCAAGCATTCATTAGATTCTCGCTGGAAAGTGGCGTCTTGCGTTTTGGGGAATTCAAAACCAAAGCCGGTCGGTTGTCCCCCTATTTTTTCAATGCCGGTTTGTTTGACGACGGTACCAAGCTGGCGCGGCTGGCCAGTTTCTATGCGCAACATATTTTGGCCAGTGGCATTGAATTCGACATGCTGTTTGGCCCTGCCTACAAAGGCATTCCCTTGGGCGCGGTGGTGGCGGCCGAGTTGGCCAGGTTGGGGCGCAATGTGCCTTTTGCCTACAACCGCAAGGAAGCCAAAGACCATGGCGAGGGCGGTACCTTGGTGGGTGCGCCGCTAAAAGGGCGGGTGCTGATCGTGGACGATGTGATGAGCGCTGGCACCGCTGTGCGAGAGTCGATTCGCCTGATCGAAGCCGCAGGTGCGAAAGCCCATGCGGTGGCCATTGCCTTGGACCGCCAAGAAATGGCGACCGAGGTCGATGCCCAAGGCAAAACACAGGATGTGGCGCACAGCGCAGTGCAATATGTACAAGAAACACTCGGTTTGCAGGTCTGCGCTGTTGCGCAATTGGATGATTTGCTGGCTTTTTTGCAAAACAGCGCGGATCCAGACTTGGCCGAGTACCTGCCGGCTGTTGAGGTCTACCGCCAAAGATATGGGGTAATCTGAGGGACATCCCCGCTTCACAACAGCTGTTTTAGACCTAAACTGACGGGCTAGCATCCAGCTGTAATCGGAGACCCCGTCATGAACGCGCCCCTGCCCGAACACATTCGCATAGCCCTCGAGACGGTTCAACTCGACGATAAATACCGCCTTGACCATGGCCGCGCTTTCATGAGCGGTGTGCAAGCCTTGGTCAAACTGCCCATGTTGCAACGCCAGCGCGATGCTTTGCAGGGCAAAAACACCGCTGGTTTCATCAGCGGCTACCGTGGTTCGCCCTTGGGCACTTACGACCAAGCGCTGTGGAGCGCCAAATCATTTTTGCAGTCCCAGCAGATCGTTTTCCAACCCGGTGTGAATGAAGAGCTTGCCGCCACCGCTTTGTGGGGCACGCAGCAACTGGGTTTTGCCCCCCCTGGCAGCAACAAATTCGATGGCGTGTTTGGCATTTGGTACGGCAAAGGCCCAGGCGTTGACCGCACCTCCGATGTGTTCAAGCACGCCAATATGGCGGGCACCACGCCTTGGGGCGGCGTGTTGGCTTTGGCAGGTGACGACCATGTCGCCAAAAGCAGCACGGCTGCCCACCAAAGCGACCATATTTTCAAAGCCTGTGGCCTGCCGGTGTTTTTCCCTGCATCGGTGCAAGACGTGTTGGACTATGGCATCCACGGTATCGCCATGAGTCGGTTTGCTGGTGTGTGGGCTGGCATGAAAACCATCCAAGAGGTGGTGGAGTCCAGCGCCTCGGTGATGATAGACCCCGAGGGTGTGCGCATTGTGCTGCCCGAGTTCGAGATGCCTGACGGCGGTTTGCACATTCGCTGGCCCGATGATGCGCTTAGCCAAGAAGCGCGTTTGTTCAATTACAAATGGTATGCGGCGCTGGCTTACATCCGCGCCAACAAAATCAACCACACCGTCATCAAAGGCGCGAACGACCGCTTTGGTTTGATTGCCAGCGGCAAAGCCTACAACGACACCCGCCAAGCCCTGCTGGACTTGGGGCTGGATGACACCACTTGCCAGCGCATCGGTATTCGCGTGCATAAAGTCGGCGTGGTGTGGCCGTTGGAGTCCGAGAGCACACGCGAATTTGCGCGTGGCCTGCAAGAGATCTTGGTGGTGGAAGAAAAGCGCCAACTGATTGAATACCAGTTGAAAGAAGAGCTCTACAACTGGCCAGACGCACAGCGCCCTCGGGTGTTGGGTAAGTTCAACGAAGGCGAAGGAGACGCGGGTGGCGAGTGGTCGCAGCCCAACCCCAGCGGCAATATTTTGTTGCGTGCCAATGCCGATTTGTCGCCTGCCTTGATTGCCCAAGCCATCGCACTGCGCTTGAAAAAGCTGGGCGTTGATGCCGACACCCGCTCGCGCATGGACGCGCAGCTGGCGGTTTTGGAAGCCAAGCAAAAAGCCATGCAGGTGTTGGAGATCAAAGCCGATCGCCAGCCTTGGTTTTGCTCAGGCTGCCCGCACAACACCAGCACCAAAGTCCCTGAAGGCTCACGGGCCATGGCGGGCATTGGCTGCCATTTCATGTCGCTGTGGATGGACCGCAGCACGGTTGGATTCACCCAAATGGGTGGCGAGGGCGTGCCATGGGTGGGTCAGCAGCCTTTCACCCACGACAAACATATCTTTGCCAATATTGGCGACGGCACTTACTTTCACAGCGGCATCTTGGCCATTCGCCAAAGTGTGGCGGCTGGTGTGAACATCACTTACAAAATTTTGTACAACGATGCGGTGGCCATGACCGGCGGCCAGCCGATTGGCGAACGCTCTGAAGGACACAGCGTGATTCAAATCGCGCAAAGCATGCGGGCTGAAGGCGCCAAGCGCATCGTCATCGTCACCGATGAACCCGAGAAATATGAATCAGTCGGTCAAAACGGCGCGGCCGGTGGTGTGCTGGGCTTGCCCGAAGGCATTGCGATTGAGCACCGTGACGAACTCGATTCGGTTCAACGCATGATGCGCGAGATCCAAGGCTGCACCGTCATCATTTACGATCAAACCTGCGCCACCGAAAAACGCCGCCGCAGGAAGCGCGGCACCATGGTCGACCCTGCTGTGCGTGTCGTCATCAATGAGGCGGTGTGTGAAGGATGCGGCGACTGCAGCACCCAAAGCAATTGTTTGAGTGTGGAGCCGCTTGAAACTGACTTTGGCCGCAAGCGCACCATCAACCAAAGCACCTGCAACAAAGACCAAAGTTGCGTCAAAGGCTTTTGCCCCAGTTTTGTGACGGTTGAAGGTGGCCAATTGCGCAAAAAGAGCAAAGACCGTCCGGTGCTGGATCCTTTGGCGCTGGGGGAGTTACCCTTGCCTGAAGTTCCATCACTTACACGCGGTGTCTACCCCGGCGGCTACGGCATTGTGGTGGCAGGCGTGGGCGGCACCGGCGTCATCACCATTGGCCAGTTGCTGGGCATGGCGGGTCACCTAGAGGGACGTGGCATCGTCACCCAAGACTCAGCCGGTTTGGCACAAAAGGGCGGCGCTACCTGGAGCCATGTGTTGATTGCCGAGCAGCAAAACCAGATACGCACCACCCGTGTGTCTACCGCTGCCGCGGATTTGATTTTGGGTTGTGACCCTATCGTCACCGCTGGCAAAGAAACCATGCTGCGTTTGCGCCCAGGGCGCACCCGCGTGGCCATCAACGATCACGGTACGCCCACAGCAGCTTTTGTGAAAAACGGCGCATGGGCCAACCCAAGCGAAGGCTGTGTGGCCAATATCTTGCAAGCCTTGGACGGTGAAAACCGCAACTTGGGCGCGTTTGATGCCAACCATTTCGCCACCCAGTTGCTGGGCGACAG
>CAMCWS010000038.1 GCA_945882755.1 Bordetella parapertussis
AGCCGCTTAACTGAAAGAACCTGCATGCTCGACATTCAAAAGCTCCACGCAGGCTATGGCAGCATTCCGGTGCTGCATGGTATTGACTTGCACATCACCCAAGGCGAGGCCGTGGGGATCTTGGGCCACAATGGCATGGGCAAAACCACACTGTTGCGCAGCATCATCGGCGCTTTGTTGCCCACCCAAGGCAGCATCCATTTCAATGGCGCGGATGTCAGCCGCATGGCGCCCAACCAACGCGCCAAAGTCGGCATGGCCTATGTACCCCAAGGGCGCGAAATCTTTCCCAATTTATCGGTCACCGACAACTTGCGCATGGGTTGGGTCAAACGCGGTCGTGCTTCTGCCCAAGACCTTGACACTTTGTTGGACAACTTTCCGCGTTTAAAGCCCTTGCTGGACCGCATGGGCGGGTCTTTGTCGGGTGGCGAGCAGCAATTGTTGGCTTTGGCTCGTGCTTTGGCGGGTGACCCACAACTGTTGTTGCTCGATGAGCCCACCGAAGGCATTCAACCCTCCATCATCGAAGAAATCGCAGAAACCCTGACGGCCTTGCGCAAACAGCGCTCGCTCACCATCGTGTTGGTTGAACAAAATTTAGACTTCATCGCCTCCGTGTCAGAGCGCGTCTTGGTCATCAAGCGCGGACAAATCACCGGTGAAATTCCACGTGAACATTTGAGTGATCTCGACATCGTCAGCGAATACACCGGCGTATCCAGTACCCACTGAAAACTTTCCAACCCATCCAAGGAGATAAACATGGACATGCAACTCAAAGGCTTGCGCGCACTTGTCACAGGCGGCACCAAAGGCATAGGCCGTGCTATTGCTGAAACATTGGCCAAGGAGGGTGCCAGCGTTGCGTTTTGTGCACGCAACGCCGCTGAAGTCACTGATGCGGCCAAAGCGATGTCTGCCTCTGGCAGCAAAGTGATTGGCTCCGTGGCTGATGTGGGCAACGCTGACAGCCTCAAAGCGTGGGTGGCCAAATCGGCTGCAGATTTGGGTGGCATCGACATCGTGGTGGCCAACGTCAGCGCATTGGCTATTGGGGCTGACGAAGAGAGTTGGAAAAAAGGCTTTGAAGTTGACCTGATGGGCAGTGTGCGCTTGGTCGACAGCGCCATGCCTTTCCTTGAGAAAAGCAAACACCCCGCTATTGTCACCATCTCTAGCGTGTCAGGCCGCGAGATTGACTTCGCCTCTGGTCCCTACGGCGCATTCAAAGCCGCCTTGGTGCATTACACCCAAGGTTTGGCATACCACTTGGCAGGCAAGGGCATTCGTGCCAACAGCGTGTCACCTGGCAATACCTATTTCCCAGGCGGTGTGTGGAGTCAAATTGAAAGCGGTAACCCTGACTTCTTCAAAGTGGCTTTAGGCATGAACCCCACAGGTCGCATGGGCACACCGCAAGAGATGGCTAACGCCGTGGTGTTCTTGGCCAGTCCTGTGGCCAGCTTTATCACCGGCACCAACTTGGTGGTCGATGGTGCCTTGACCAAAGGCGTTCAGTTGTAAGTTTTTTGGTTTTTTTCCAACCGGCTGTGCTCTAGGTTCTCAAACAGAGCCAGCATCCATTCGATGCGCTGGGGCATGGCGCGGTTGGGAAAACCGGTTAATGCCAAACGAGCTGAAGCGGTTTCTTGGCACTGTTCAACCAAGTACGCAATACCGGCCAGAGGTTGTGGCGGGTTGCGCTGGGTAAATATCCAACCGGCTTGTAGGCGTGCTTGTATCAGCAAAACCGCTTTGCGAAAACCGCTGACCACTGCGCGGTGGTTGACAGAGTCCAAGCCTAAGCGGCGTAACTCGTTGCCGATTTCGCCGTAAATCAAGCCTGCCGCCAAAATGGCTGAGCGACAGTCTCGCGGTAATTCTGCGATGCCTGCCATGGAACGTTTGTAAAGCCTATCGGCTTCTTCAAGAACTCGGCTGATAACGCGTTGTACTGCAGGATTGCACTCAGGGTGTGCCATCCATGTTGTGGGCTCTAATCCTTCTTCACGCATCCACTGCAGCGGTAAATAAATGCGCTTGTTGCGAGCGTCTTCTCCCACATCACGGGCGATATTGGTCAACTGCATGGCCACACCCAGTTCACAGGCCCGCGCCAAGGTGGAGGCCTGTTGGGGGCCCATGATCCAACACATCATGGCGCCCACGCTGCCCGCCACACGAGCGCCATAGCCGTGCAAATCTTCCATGGTTTCATATTGACGGCCGTGCCCGTCCCAAGCAAAACCGTCGAGCAAGGCGTCGAGCAAATGACGCGGCAGTGCATGGCGATGCACCACAATGCTCAGAGCGCGGTCTTCTACCGTGTCCATGGGTGTGCCGGCATATATCAGGTCGAGTCGGTGATGCAAGGCACGCAGGCTGTCTTCGATCACGCCCCCTTGGTCGACCATGTCATCTGCGACGCGGCAAAACGCATACAAAGCGATAGAAGCAGACCGAACACGAGGCGGTAAAAAACGACTGGCCGCAAAAAAAGTTTTGGAACCACCTCGCATCATTTCGACGCAAGCGTCTAAGTCGTCGTCAGCTTGGTCAGTGAACGGCAAAGGCATGGGGAACCACCTCTTCTAATAATTTGGCTGACATCAATACGCTGGGCACCCCCGCACCGGGTTGGCTGCTGGCACCCACCATGAATAAATTCTGTACATCTTCACTGCGGGTATGCGGCCTGAACCACGCACTTTGCGTGAGCACCGGCTCCAAGCCAAAACCCGCACCTTGGTAAGACCACAAACGGTCTTGAAAGTCTTGCGGCGTGGTGACCTTGGAAGAAACCACATGCTGTTTCAAATTGGGCAACACTGAGTCTTGCAACACCGTGGCAATAGCGTCACGGTAATGTTCGGCGATGGCTGGCCAATCGGTGCCGCTGCTTAAGTTCGGTACCACCGACAAGGCATAAAAGCTGTCGCACCCCTCTGGCGCCAAAGACGGGTCGGTGGCGGTGGGGCGGTAAAGGTATAAGCTGAAGTCTTTGGCCAGCTTGTGGTTTTTGAAAATGTCTTGCAGCAGCTCTTTGTAGCGGGGGCCCAGCACCATCATGTGGTGTGGAACGTCACTGTATTGGTGGTTGGTGCCGAAGTACCAGACAAACAAACCCGAGGAATACTGGCCCTTGGCGATACGTCGGTCGGTCCAACGGTTTCTGTGTTGCGGTTCAACCAAATTTTTGTAGGTCCATGCGGCATCTGCATTGCTCACCACAATATCAGACGCAATGAACTCGCCGTTGGCCAATTCAACCCCGACAGCTGCGCCATCTTCAACACGTATACGCGTCACAGGGGCGTTGTAGCGAATGGGAATATTGCGGGCTTGTATCAAATTAACCAAGGCTTTCACGATGGCGCCTGTGCCACCCATAGCGGAATGCACACCCCAGCGGTTTTCCAAAATATGGATCAGCGAATAAACACAGGTGACAGAAAACGGATTGCCACCGATGAGCAGCGGATGAAAACTCATGACGATGCGAAGTTTGGGGTGCTTGATGTATTGCGCCACCATGCTGTGGATGGAGCGCCAAGCCTTCATGCGAACCAATTTCGGCATGGCCTTGACCACCTTGGCGACCGAGTCAAAGGCGATCATGCCCATTTTTTGGAAACCCAATTCAAAGCATTTTTCTGAGGCTTTCATGAGATTTTGAAAACCTTGCACATCCTCTGGGCTGAACTTGGCAACTTCCGCCAACATGGCTTGTTCGTCGTTGCTGTAGTCAAAGTGTGTGCCGTCATCAAAGCGGATACGGTAAAACGGCGACATCAAACGCAAATCGACATGGTCTTTCATCTGTTTGCCGCACAGCGTGAACAGCTCTTCAATCAAATAGGGCAGTGTGATGATGGTGGGGCCTGCATCAAAGGTAAAGCCGTCTTGTTTGTGCACATAGGCGCGACCACCCGCCATGTCCAGTTTTTCAAAAATCTGGACTTGGTAGCCCTTGACACTCAAGCGAATCGCAGCAGCCAAGCCGCCAAAGCCGGTGCCAATGATGATGGCGCGGCGAGGTTGCTGAGGCACTTTGTAGTTACCTCGCTCGTCCGTCGCCCTGAATGCATTCATGCAGCATCTCCTCGGTTTGGCACCACCACAGGCACTGGTAAATCGGGTGAAGCAGTTTCTCTAAGGTAGGGACTGCGCACCATGGCCCAGCTCCACAGTTTTTGCAAGGGCAGGGCAAACACCATCAACAAATGCTCAATGATGGCCAGACCCAGCAAGGAAGACAACAATACCCATGCGGCGTTGACCAAGACCAGACCGCTTTGCACTTCCCACACCATCCAGCCCCAGGCCACACACGAAACCCCCATGGTGATGTAAAAACACCATGTGATGGGTGCTTGCTTGAAATAACTGCCGATGTAGCGCAAGTGCACAGGCAAATACTGCTCGCCAACAAAAGGCACACCAAAAAACAAATTCAGCTTAGCGCTCAGGCGCATGCACCACAGCAGCGCAAAGGTACACAAGGCCATGTGGTTGGGTTGACCTTGCTGCATGGCCACCAGCAAGCCAAAATTGAATAACAAAGCCAGTTCGTGGTGCAGCAAGACTTGAACAGATTGAACAAAGCGATGTCGTAACTTCAAACCTTTATCGAGCACCACGCGCCTAGGGCCGGTGAGCCAACCGGTCAGAAACGCCATCTCATGCCAACTCCACATGGCGATGACGCTCACAAAACCGATGTAGGCATTCAAGACAGTGTGCGAGCGCATGCTGATGGAGGCTGTCCATAAGCTCAAACCGAGCAAAAAACTCAGCCCAAACATGCTCCAACGAAAACTCGCTGGGGACAAGCGCACCAACCACAAAATCGCACCCGTGCCCAACCACCAGCTGAACACCGAAAACAAGGCTGCGCCCAGAATCGACGAGAAGAAGTCAGACATAAGCCAGTGGCTTTACCAAGCAGGTTGAACCCGTACTTGGGCAGGAAGGTCGTTGCGCTTGACAGGCAGGAAATAAAGCCGACCAAAAGTCCATACCGCTTGCACCGCCGTGGTGGCGCGTAGCAAGTTGCCGACCAAGCCACCACGTTCTTTGGCTTGGGCATTGGCAATCGAGAGTTCAACCAAACGCTCCATGCATGTGCGGAAAGTGGGGTGTTCGATATCGACTTCCACAGGAAAGACTTGCCGTGCAATTTCCGACGTGATACGAAACACTTCGTAGTCGTACTCGGTGGATTTGAAACCCATGGCTTCGTGCAACAGTGGGCGGGTATGGTCGCGTACATACATGGTGGCGTACACAGCCAAAATGAAGAACCTTATCCATAACAAATTGACACCACGCAGCAATTCGGGCTGTGAGCGCATGATCAGCGCAAAAGATTCACCGTGCCGGAACTCGTCATTGCACCAGCGTTCAAACCAGCGGAAGATGGGATGAAAGCGCTTATCGGGGTGACGCTCGAGTTGGCGAAAGATGGTGATGTAGCGGGCATAGCCAATCTTCTCGGACAAGTAAGTGGCGTAAAAAATGAATTTGGGCTTGAAAAAGGTGTAGGCCTTGGTGCGCTTGAGTTGGCCCAAATCGATACCTAAATCAAAGTCTTTCAAAGACTGGTTGATGAAACCTGCATGGCGTGACTCGTCACGCGCCATATAGGTCATCAGCTGTTTGATATCGGGGTTGTCAATATTCTTGCGGATTTCGTTGTACAAAATGCAGCCAGAAAACTCCGAGGTGAGCGAGCTGATGAGGAAGTCTAAAAATTCTTGACGCATCTCGGGTGAGAGTTGGGGCATCAGGTTTTTGACCTCTTCGGCAAACTGTGAATCGCGTTGGAAATGGTCATGGTTGTTATCACCCTCGTACTCTTTCATCATGACGTCCCATTCAGTGCGAACAGACTCGATGTTCAAGCGGTCCATGGCGGCGAAGTCGGTGGTGTAAAAGCGAGGACTCAGCACCGTGTTGCGAACCGCCTTGGCGTTGGCGTCGGCGGCGCTCTCCACACTGCCGATGAGCAGTTCAACGTGGTCGAATTCCAAGGATGCGCTGGTAGTCATGGTTTACTCCTGAGAGGCTGTGGTCACGGGGTTGGGAGCGGGTTGCAACATGGCAAAAGACGCCATATTGGTTGGGCCAAAAGATTCAAGGTTGATGCGTTGTCCGGTGGCGGGGTCAAGCAGTGTCAAGCGGCCATCGGTATGGCCTATGAGTTCAAAAGTGGGGCCTGAGCCAATGCCACGTCGCATACGTTCGCGAGCGAGGGTGCGCAAGATACCCCGCACAAACCCTTGCTCGCCAGCGTAACGCGTGATTTCTACAGCGGATTTGCCATCCATCACCGCGACATCGCCGTTGGGGCGGTCCTCAAAGCGCAGCGTACGTTGCCAGTTGATGGGGCTGTCTTCTTGTGGAATTTCCATGCCTTGGCCGCGCAACAATGCAACGACCAAAACAACGCTGGATAAAAAACCAACAAATATCCAGCCAGTCAGGGCGTGGCGTCCGGGCAATCCGTTGTTGGCGAGGGTCGAGTTCATGCTGCAATTTCTTGAGTGGAAGCGCGAGGCGTATCGGTTGATGGCGATGTGTCACCCAGCATCACAGGCATGTGCGGGTTGACAGCTTGCCAAGCTTGCACAATGCGTTCGCCTACTTCGCCGACATTGGCAATGCAGCGCAAACTAGGTTCGGGGTGACGCAGTGCCCAAGGACGTGCGTGGGGCCAGAGGTTGAGCCAAGCGATATGGTCATTGCCAGCCAATTTGAGGGCGATGTCGCCCGTGCCGTCAGGGTTGGTTTTGATCGAGGCACCCGACAACATGCGCAAAGGTAAATTAAAGGTAAGCGTCAGCACAATGCCAATGCGCATGACCACGCGCTTGTTGGTGAGGGTGTACATGGCTGTGCTGGCTGTCAGCCACGCCATCAGACTGAGAATACCCAGTGAGATGACGCTGAGCAAAAAGCTCAGCAACAGCGGTTTAAACAGATTGCGCTCTGGCTCACCCAACAGGTAGGTGGCTTGCAGCATCATCATGGCAGCGAAATACCAAGCCAAGGTGCGTACATGAAAGACATGCAGTGCAACGAGTCGCCACTGTGGTGGGCCTTGCCACAAAAGACGTTCGTCCGCGGGCAAGGGCTCGGGCAGCCCAGGGGCGGCCTCGAACTCGTGTTCGTGGTGAGGATTGACGTTCAAAACAGTGGCTCCTGACGATCGGGTGTGGCGTACAAGGTGCCAGCACCGTAATAGGCGGTGATTTTTTCTTCTTCAAGCAAGGTAATTTGTTCCATGCTTTTGGTCTTGGGCACATTTGTAAACTGCGATGCCAGTACGGCACCCACGAAAACACCGCTGGACTTGATGCGAGAAAAGGTCATGGGTAAGAGCACGGTGCCGCCACTTTTCAAGTCCACTTCCAAATAACGGAACATCATTTCAGCGCGGTCTACCCACAGGTCTTTGACAGTACCAGCCAGTTGCTTGTCAGCGCCATAGACGGGCAAACCGCGCGGGTCAACGTCGGGCGACATCACGCCGTGGTCGGCGGCAATGCGCAGAGGCACGATCTTGATATGGTTGCCGTGGTAGAGATCGGGTTCATCCGCACGGGCCGCCCAAGCCCCTGGTCCCACACCTGCCAGCAAAGCGTCGCCAACAGGCTCTAAGGGCGCGCCCAACCAACGATGTGTGGGTTGCGCGGTGTAGCTGCCGTCGACGCGGTTGAAATCAGGCGCCAACACTTCACGGCCATCGGCCAGCTTGAACACTTTGGGCTCGGGTACGGGCCAGCCGGTTTGTACCGGGCCACCTTGTAAATGGCCATTGTCCATCGGATAACCTTCGCGGTGGCCTTCGCGTACAAGGTAATAAATCAAACCCGCAAAAAAAGCCCAAAACATGTACAGCACGATTTGTGCAACATCTACATACTGGGTAATAGCACCTGTTCCCATGGCAAGTCTCCTTGAAGTACGCTTAAAAAACCATTCAACCTGGCAGTTCTGCCAGCCCTAACCCTGCAGACCTTGGGGTCAACGTCGGCCGACGGCTGACCAAAGGCCCCAAAGCAACCAACACCACAAACATCATGACCATCTCGGTATGAAACACAAAGTTGTAGCCCGTGACATGGGAGACGAGGGCTTCGCCCAGATGGCCTTGCGTGGCCATCTCACCGACCACATCGCGGGCAACGCCGCCAAAGGCCATGGCCACGCCCGACGCGGTCGCTTGCACCGCGCCCCATGCCCCTAAAACCATTCCCGCTTGATCTGAATGCGTCATCTCCATAGCAGTGAGCAACATGCCCACAGAGAACAATCCGCCGCCAAAGCCGATCAAGGTGGCACCTGCTTGAAACATCAGCGCAGAGCCCAAGGGGGCTGAAAAAATAACGCAAGCAAAGGCGGGTAAACCCAGCAAAGCGCCAATAGCAGCCAGACGTACTGCATCAATGTTTCGCAAAAAGCGGGAGGACAAGGCAAAAGCAAGCAAGGCACCACCTGCGCTCAAAGCCGTGAGTCCACTGGTCATGCCCACATTCAAGCCTAAGATTTGTCCACCATAAGGTTCAAGCACGATGTCTTGCATGCTGAAGGCAGCAGAACCCAAACCCACCGTCCATAAAAAACGTTTCATATGGGGTACAGCGATAAAGGCTTGCCAATTGTGGGAAAAACCATCGGGCTGGCGAGCACCGCGTTTAGCGCCACGCGCTTCTTGTTTCCACAGTGAAACGAGGTTGATGAAAATCACCACCGCTGCGCAACCTTGCACCACTTGGATCAAGCGGACCGGCGAAAAGTTGACCAGCAAAAGACTCAGCAAGGTACTGCCCACAATCAAGCCCATTAAAAGCATGGCGTAGAGCAAAGCCACCACGCGGGGACGTTTGTCTTCGGGGGAGACGTCGGTGGCCAGCGCCAAACCAGCCGTCTGGGTGATTTGTATCCCCGCACCCACGATCAAGAATGCCAAGATCGCGCCCAAGCGACCCACCAACACATAGCCTTCGCGGGGTTCGCTAAGATTCATCAATGCAAACGGCATGATGGCAAAACCGCCAAACATCAGCAAACTGCCCATCCACATATAGGGGATTCGGCGCAGTCCCAGTGCTGAAGGATGGGTGTCGCTGCGGTAGCCAATCAGGGCCCGCAGCGGTGCAAATACCAAGGGCAAGGCCACCGAAATTGCCACCCATGCTGCTGGAATTTCTAACTCCACAATCATCACGCGGTTCAAGGTCCCCACCAACAGTGCCATGGTGATGCCAATCGAGAGTTGGAACATGGCCAAACGAAACATACGTCCCAGCGGCAGTTCGGGCGACGCCGCATCGGCGAAAGGCACGTACTGCATCATGATGGATTGCATCCATGCGGGGGGACGAAAGGCCAGTTTCATTTGCGTTTCCACTCCCAGGCTTGGGAGGTGTAAAAACCGCTGGAGACGCGTTGCATGTGGCCTGGACGCCAGCCGTGTTCTCGCACGGCGCGCTCGATGTACACATGCAAAGTGGATTTGCGGGTGGGCGAGAGTTGCGGTGAACGATCAGTGCGTGGGAACAAGCGGCCCATGGCATGGGCCACGGCCAACAAGGGCGAGTGCGGCGCAAAGGTGAACAGCACCGATTGGCGGGTGCGCTGGGTCAGGGCTTCCACCGCGTTGGCAATGGTTTGGGTGTCGTAATGGATGAGTGAATCCATGCACACCACATGGTCGAACTCGCCGTGTTCAGCGCTGAGCATGTCACCCGCCAAAAACGTGATGCTGCCGCCATTGGCGCTGAGCGCGGGGTTGTTCAGCAGATCTTGGGCATGGCGCTCGCGGGCCAAATTGACCAAGGTGGGCGAGAGGTCGATGGCCAGCACCTCAGCACCGCGCAGCATGGCTTCTTGGGCCAATGCGCCGGTGCCGCAACCCGCGTCAAGCAAGCGCAGACCGCGCATGTCCTCGGGCAGCCACGACAACAAGGTGTGGCGCATCTGGTCGCGACCCTTGCGCACGGTGGCGCGGATGCGCCCCACGGGTGCGTTGGAGGTCAGCACCTCCCAAGCTTTGGCGGCGGTGCGATCGAAATAGTGTTCGATCTCACCGCGCCGTGCGACATAGCTGGCTTGGTTCATGTCAGTCAAATCCCAACAAATCAAAAATATCGCGATCTTTCATGGGGATGGAAGGCAGCGGGTCGGAGCCAGCCCACAAGGCCGCAGCCAAGCGCATGTACTCGTCTTGCACGGCTTTGATGGCCGGCGTGGCTTCCAGCTCAAACATGGTGCATTTCTGTAAGCGGCTTTTGCGGATTTCATCGAGCATGGGGAAATGCGCCATGTTTTTCAAACCGGTAGCAGCGTTGTACTTGTCGACTTGGTCGGTGTCGTCGCTGCGGTTGACGATCACGCCGCCCAAACGCACGTTGTAGTTTTTCGACTTGGCACCGATGGCTTGCACGATGCGGTTCATGGCGAAGATGGAGTCAAAGTCGTTGGCGGTGACGATCAAGGCGCGGTCGGCGTGTTGCAGGGGGGCGGCAAAACCACCGCACACCACGTCGCCCAGCACATCGAAGATGACCACGTCGGTGTCTTCCAAGAGGTGGTGTTCTTTCAGGAGCTTGACGGTCTGTCCCACGACATAGCCGCCACAGCCGGTGCCAGCGGGTGGTCCACCGGCCTCGACGCACATCACGCCGTTATAGCCTTGAAACACAAAGTCTTCTACGCGCAGTTCTTCGGCATGAAAGTCCACGGTTTCAAGCACATCAATCACCGTGGGCAGCATTTTTTTGGTGAGAGTGAACGTGCTGTCGTGCTTGGGGTCACAACCGATTTGCAGCACCCGCTTGCCCAGCCTGGAAAAGGCCGCCGATAGGTTGGACGATGTGGTGCTTTTGCCAATGCCGCCTTTGCCATAAATGGCAAACACCTTGGCATTGCCGATCTTCACACTGGGGTCGAGCTGCACTTGCACGCTGCCCTCGCCGTCGGGGCGACCGCCGCGTTTGATTTGGCTGACGGGGATGGTGGCGGTTTCAATCATTGACTTGACTCCTGTGGGACTTCAGCGGCTGAAATGAGCCTTGGCTTCGTACATGGTTTCCACCGTGATGCGCGATACACCGCGTTCACGGGCAAAAGTTTCGGTATTTCTACGCGCCTTGCCGCGCACAAAAAATGGAATTTTTTTGAGTTCTTTTTCGGCTTCGGGTGCCCAACTGCTTTCGTTGCTTGCGACTGTTTCTGCGCCCACACTGGCGGGTGAAGGCAGTTCGATGTGGTTGGCGCTGACTATTTTTGGTTCAAGGACTGGCACGGCTGCCTTGGCTGCCATGCCATGACCCGAGCCGAGGTGCGAAGGCGCAGCGCCGTCGTGGAACTCGAAGTCTTCACGGAACATGCCCAAGAGGTGCTCCTCTAGGCCCATCATCAGTGGGTGTACCCAAGTGTCAAACAAGACGTTAGCGCCCTCAAAGCCCATTTGAGGTGCATAGCGGGCAGGGAAATCTTGCACATGCATGGGCGCAGAAATGACCGCGCAAGGAACGCCCAAGCGCTTGGCAATGTGGCGCTCCATTTGCGTACCCAAAAGCAATTCGGGGTGCATGGCTTTGACTGCGTCTTCGACTTCCAAATAGTCGTCGGTGATCAAGGCTTCAATACCGTAGAGCTTGGCTGCATCTCGCACCTCACGGGCAAACTCGCGGCTGTAAGTGCCCAAACCAACCACCTCAAAACCCATCTCTTGGTGCGCCACACGTGCAGCAGCGATGGCGTGGGTGGCGTCACCGAACACAAACACCCGCTTACCGGTGAGGTAGGTGGAATCGACCGATTTGGCATACCACTTGGCGCGTGAATCTTGGCTGTAATCGGCTAATGATTTACCACTGTCGATCAAGCCTGCCAAGGTGCGTACTTCTTGGATGAAATCCAAGGTGCCATTGACACCATAGGGTATGGCTTGTGTGAAGGGTTGCTCGCAGTTGCGTTGCAACCATTGTGCTGTGGTGCGACCAAGCTCGGGGTAAAGCACCACGTTGAAATCGGCCTCGCCCAAGCGGCGCACATCGGCCACACTGGCGTTCAGCGGAGCGACCACATTCACTTGTATGCCTAACTCTTGCAACAGGGCGCAAATTTCTTTGACATCGTCGCGATGGCGAAAACCCAAAGCGGTAGGGCCCAAGACATTGCAACTTGCTGTGCGGCCCGCCAAAGGCAAGCGTTGGTTTCCGGTGGGAACCAAGGCGCGTACCAAGTGGTAGAAAGTTTCCGATGCACCCCAGTTTTCTTTACGCTGGTACGCGGGTAACTCCAAAGGCACCACAGGAATAGGCAGGTTCAAGGCCAGTGCTAAACCGCCGGGGTCATCTTGGATCAGTTCGGCGGTGCAAGAGGCACCCACCAACATAGCGTTGGGTTTGAAACGTTCGTTGGCTTCACGGGCAGCATTTTTGAACAACTCGGCTGTGTCACCACCTAAATCACGGGCTTGGAACGTGGTGTAGGTAACGGGTGGGCGGCGTGGCAAGCGCTCGATCATGGTGAACAACAGGTCTGCATAGGTGTCGCCTTGCGGCGCATGCAGCACGTAATGCACATCGGTCATGGCGGTAGCCACACGCATTGCACCAATGTGTGGCGGGCCTTCGTATGTCCAGAGGGTAAGTTGCATGGTGTGTGCCTTATGCAGCCAGTTTGATGCGACGACGCAAGGGGCGACTGAACAGCTCTGCCAAGTCGGCTGCTTGCTCGTAGCCTTGGATGGGGGTGAAAACCAATTCGATGGCCCACTTGGTGGTCAGGCCTTGGGCTTCAAGCGGGTTGGCCAAGCCCAGACCACACACCACGATGTCGGGGGCAGCGGCGTGACAACGGTCGAGTTGGTTCTCCACATGCTGGCCCTCGGTGATATGAGAGCCGGGTGGCAACAGGGCCAATTCCTCTGCCATCAGCTTGCGATGCAAATAGGGCGTTCCTATTTCATCGAGCACCATGCCCAACTCGCGGCTGAGAAAACGTGCCAGAGGAATTTCCAATTGCGAATCGGGGAAGAAGAAGATTTTTTTGCCTTCCAAATGCAGCTTTTGGCGAACCAATGCAGCCTCTGCGCGTTGGCGTGGGGCACGGGTAACGGCTTCGAACTCGGTGCTGGACACCCCCCAAGCGGTGGCGGCGGCTTGCAACCAAGCCGTGGTGCCTTCGGCGCCCAAAGGGAAGGGGGCGGCGAGCCGCTTTGCGCCACGTGACTCAAGCGACAAGTTGGTATCGGCTAAAAAAGGTTGCGCTAACAGGTAGAGGGTGTCAGGTCCAATGGCAGGCAGTTCGGTGCTGTTGCGAGGCGGAAAAAAATCTACCGCTGTGATGCCCATGTCTGCCAGCAAACGGCGCATTTGGTCTTCCACCACATCGGCCAATGTGCCCACCACCAACAGGCGTTTGCCATTGCCCTGTGGCAGGGTAGGCAGCACGGGGACCATGGCATTCAAACAAGCGTCTTCGCCTTGGGTGAAGGTAGTTTCAATGCCGCTGCCGGAATAGTTCAGCACCCGCACCATGGGGTTGTGCGCACGGCTTAAACGCTCGGCCGCGCGGGATAAATCGAGCTTGATGACCTCCGAGGGGCAAGAGCCCACCAAGAACAAAGTGCGAATGTCGGGGCGGCGGCTGAGCAGTTTGTCGACCACCTTGTCGAGTTCGTCATTGCAGTCGGCCAAGCCGGCCAAATCGCGCTCATCGATGATGGCGGTGCCAAAACGCGGCTCAGCAAAAATCATCACGCCTGCCGCGGATTGGATGAGGTGAGCACAGGTACGCGAGCCCACCACCAAAAAGAAAGCGTCTTGGATTTTTCGGTGCAACCAAATGATGCCGGTCAAGCCGCAAAACACCTCGCGCTGGCCTCTTTCGGTACGCACCGTGGGTTCGCTGCAGCCAGCGGCTTCATTGCGAATGGGGATGACAGCATTCATGCGAGCAACTCCTTTTGCAAAGCCAAGGTGGCACGCTCTTGTAGACGGGCGGCTTTGAGTTTCCAAAGAAACTGCCCTGCATTGATGGCGTAAGCGGCGTAGGCTGCCAATGCCAACCACAACTGGTCGCGGGTTGGCATGCTGCCCGTGAACAGCACCCACAAGTAGGCGGTGTGCAAGCCCAGTACCAAGAAACTAAAGACGTCTTCCCAAAAGAAAGACTTGGCAAACAGCCACTTGTCAAACACCACTTTTTCCCAAATGGAGCCGGTGACCATGATGGCGTAGAGCACCATGGTTTTGAAAACAACCGACCACACCGCCAAGGCTTCGCCTTCGCCAGTGACCATGAAGCGGGTGATCAAACACACACTGATGCCAAACACGATGAATTGAAAAGCCGCCAAAAAGCCTTGGACAGGTGTCCATATGGTGTTGTCACGGCGAATGCGCTCCTCGGGTGTGTACAAACCCGCGCTGATGACGGTGGTGGCAGATGCTTCGTTCATGGGTGCAGAGTTGTTTTCAGAGTCGATTAACTTTAGATGCCAATGCGCATAGTGTCAACTTAAATTGACGTTATTTAATACTGACAGTAATGGGGTTTTCCCTAGTCCTCTAGTGTCAAAAAAATATGACACTTAGATAACTTTTGAATTGAGAACCTACCGAACCTGACTATTCAGCCATGGACCAGCAAGAAAGACAAGCCATGACCGCGCCATTGAGCTTGGCGATCAAAGCGCACGTGATCCCGCAGTTGTTGAACCATTCGCCAACTGAACCTGCCGATATTGGTCTGGCCAAGCGACAAAGCGAAGTATTGGCCAAGGCCTGCTTGTCTTTGCAGCCCCGTGAGCTTGAATCCAGTGTCTTGAACATACTCGGACAAGGTTTGAGTTTGGAAACCTTGTTTTTACGCACCATTCCAAATGCGGCACGCCTGTTTCACGATTGGTGGGCAAACGATGAAATTGATTTCGTTGACGTCACCCAAGCCAGTTACCGCTTGCAAGAATTGGTCTACAGCCTGAGCGCAGACTTTGTGCTGTCAGGCCCCAAATGCGGTGGTTTGTCAAATTACAGCGCCATGTTGGTGAATACGCCCAACTCTCAACACTCCTTGGGCCTGCTGATTCTTTCCCAGTATTTCAAGCGCTATGGCTGGCACATATTGGGCGGCACCACTTGGCGAGAGCCAGATATGGTGATCATGGTGCAATCAAGTCATGTGGATTTGATTGGCATTTCGGTATCAGATGAAAAGCAATTTGCCTATTTGAAGCAATTGATAGCCAATTTGCGAAAAAAGTCTCTCAACCCTGGTTTGCTGGTGATGGTGGGCGGTCCGATGCTGGCCAAACACGCCTCATTGTGTGAATGGCTGGGGGCTGATTTTGCGTGTTTACACGCCGATCAGGCGCAATTGATGGCGATGCAACAGGTCGAGCGAGCGCGTAAGCGCATGGGAAAAATTTCAGATTTGGCGGTTTCCAAGTGACGGTTAGCTTGGACAAACCCGCTTAAAATAGGTGTTAACCCAAATCGTGGATTGTGGTTTGTCTCGCCAGAAGGTTTGGCCAATGTCTTTTTATTGTTTTCACCAATGAATGCCTTCTGACCCTTGAATACTCCTGATTTAAGTCCCGCGCATTTACAGCAGTTGTTGCCAGCTTTGGTTGACATTTTGCTGGTTTTGGACAAGCAATGGACCGTGCTTGAGGTGACGTTGTTTGGCAAAGATTTACAGCGTTTAGACGCTTCCGTGTTCAAAGGTCGCTCAATCAATGACCTTGTCAGCCACGACAGCAAAGATAAATTTGCCCTCATGTTGTCAGCGGTTGGCAAGAAAGACGCCCCTGCATGGCGGCATGTCAATTTTTCTCTGATGGCTGGACAAGAACTGCCTTTGCAAGTCAGTTTGTTGCTCCAAGAAAAAGACGGTACGGTTTGGCTTTTTGGGCGAGATTTAAGTGGCTTGTCGCAAATGCAAAGCCGCTTGGTCGAGGCGCATCAGTCGATGGAGCGAGACTTTTTGCGCTTGCGTCACATGGAGGCGCGTTACCGCTTGTTGTTTGAGTCGGTGGCTGACCCGATGTTGGTGGTTGATGTGGCGCAACGCCGCGTGATGGAGGTTAACAGCGCCGCGCAATTGGTGTTCAAAGACCTTAGTCGCAAACTGCCTGGAAGCGATGTGGCGCAGTTGTTTGACCCCGATAAACGCGAGGCTTTGGAGATTTTGTTGCGTCAAGCGCAGGCAACTGGTCGCATGGAGTCGGCGCGGGTGCGCTACCTCAACGCCGAACGTGATTGCAATTTGCATGTGTCCGTATTTGTGCAGGAGGGTGGTCCGCAGTACCTGTTGCGTTTGCAAGCCCTGAGCCCTCAACAAACCAGCCATACCGAGGCCCCCGTCATCAATTGGTTCCACCATGCCTTGGACCAAGCGCCCGTGGGTTTTGTGGTGGCCGATCGCATGGGCACCATCCTTGCCAGCAACCCCGAGTTTTGCAGCATGGTGGGAGTCGCCTCGCATACGGTACTGATCAATAAAAGTTTGGAAGATTGGTTGGCCAGAGGCGGCGTAGACCTTGGCGTGCTGTTGACCAACTTGCGCCAGTCACGCACCTTGCGCAGCTTTGCCACCGATTTGCGCAGCATGGTGGGTGTGCTCATCCCGGTTGATATCGCTGCTGTGACGTTGAATGGCGACGACCCCACTTATGGCTTCTTCTTCCACCAACTGTCTGGCGCACGTGGGCGTGACGCTATGCCTGCCGCCAGCGGCGGTATGGCTGACTCGGTGGCGCAGTTGTCGCAGTTGGTCGGGCGTATGCCTATGAAAGAAATCGTGGGCGAAACCAGCACCATGATCGAGCGCATGTGCATTCAGGCTGCCTTAGAGTTGACCCAAAACAACCGCGCCTCGGCGGCCGAGATGCTGGGTTTGTCACGGCAAAGCCTCTATGTGAAATTGCACCGCTATGGCATGGTTGCCGAAGACGAGTCAGAGTAAACCCTAGACCGCGCAAAAAAGCGTCAACTTAGATTGACATTTATTTCTGTCAAATGAAAAATGGGGGTATGGCGCTTCCCCAACCCTCCGCTGTTTTACAACTTTTAAAGCCCGTCACTTGGTTCCCGCCCATGTGGGCGTTTGCTTGTGGTGCGGTGTCTTCGGGGCAATCGCTGACGGAACATTGGCTGCTGATCCTGAGTGGCATGTTGTTGGCAGGCCCCATGGTCTGCGCTTGCAGCCAAGCGGTGAACGATTGGTTTGACCGCCACGTCGACGCCATCAACGAACCTCAGCGGCCTATTCCTTCAGGGCGAATTCCTGGGCGCTGGGGCTTGTACATCGCCATCGTTTGGACCTTGTTGTCCATGTTGTGGGCGTGGCAGCTCGGCGATTGGGCATTTCGTGCCACCTTGCTGGCGCTGGTGCTGGCATGGGCCTACAGCGCCCCCCCTTTTCGCTTCAAAAAAGACGGCTGGATTGGCAACGCCGCTTGTGCGCTCAGTTACGAGGGCTTGGCGTGGATCACCGGCGCGGCCGTCATGCTGGGTGGTGCCATGCCTGACGCCCACATCATCACCTTGGCGCTGCTGTACAGCTTGGCGGCCCACGGCATCATGACCTTGAACGACTTCAAAGCCATCGAGGGCGACCGGCAAATGGGTATTTGGTCATTGCCGGTGCAACTCGGTGTCAAGGGTGCGGCCGGCACCGCTTGTTGGGTGATGTTGCTGCCCCAATTTGTGGTGGTGGCTTTGTTGCTGGCTTGGGGTTTGTTGCCCTATGCGGTGGCGGTGTTGCTGCTGATTTACGCACAAACCCCTTTGATGATGCGTTTCATGCGCGACCCTGTGGGCCGCGCTTTAAGCCTGAGCGCTTTCGGTGTGCCCTTGCTGGTGGCCGGCATGATGGTCAGCGCTTTTGCTTGGCGTAACGCTCCCCAACACTTTAATACTTCCTCGGCCTTTGCCGTTCCACTTTTGACAGCCCAATCTCTTCAGGAGCACTCACATGCAAAACTTGACCTATGACGTGGTGGTGGTGGGTGGCGGGCCAGCTGGCGCCACCGCAGCCGATGACTTGGCCAAACTTGGCCGCCATGTGCTGCTGCTCGACAGGCAAGGTCGCATCAAACCTTGCGGCGGTGCAATTCCTCCCCGCCTGATCAAAGACTTCGAAATCCCCGACGAGCT